>JAGBAK010000117.1 GCA_017938985.1 Clostridia bacterium | reverse complement strand
CTCACAGAACCCGGCAAAAACAGCCCCTACAGAGAGCGTTCAATTGAAGAAAACCTTGACCTCTTTGAGAGAATGACAAAAGGCGAATTTGCTGACGGCGAAAGAACCCTCAGAGCAAAAATTGATATGGCATCGCCCAACATCAATATGCGTGACCCTGTTATTTACAGAATTGCTCACGTTACTCACCACCAGACAGGCGATAAATGGTGCGTTTATCCCATGTATGACTTTGCTCATCCTCTTTCGGATGCAAGGGAAGGCGTAACCTATTCGCTCTGCTCGCTTGAATTTGAAAACCACAGACCTCTTTACGATTGGTTTATCAAAGAAATCGGTTTTGAAGAGCCTCCCAGACAGATTGAATTTGCACGTCTTAACCTCAACTATTGCGTAACCAGCAAGAGATATAACCTTGAAATGGTTCAGAAGGGTATTGTTGAAGGTTGGGACGACCCCAGAATGATTACTCTCTGCGGTCTGAGAAGAAGAGGTTACCCTGCAGCAGCCGTGCGTGAATTCATCAACCGCATCGGCGTTTCAAAGGCAGACAGCGTTGTTGATTACGGTCTGCTTGAAGCCTGCGTCAGAGATAACCTCAATGAAAACGCTCCCAGAGCCATGGCTGTTCTTCGTCCCCTTAAGGTTATCATTGATAACTATCCCGAAGGTCAGGCAGAAGCAATTGAGGTTGAAATCAATCCTCTTAAACCCGAACTCGGTACAAGAACCGTTCATTTCTCAAGAGAAATTTACGTTGAAAGAGACGACTTTATGGCTGAGCCTGTCAAGAAATATTTCAGACTCTATCCCGGCAACGAGGTTCGCCTTAAGAGCGCATATTTCGTAACCTGCACAGGCTACGAAACAGATGATGAAGGCAACGTTACCTGCCTGCACTGCACATATGACCCCGAAACCAAGGGCGGCGATTCCGCCGACGGCAGAAAGGTCAAGGGCACAATCCATTGGGTCAGCGCAGCAGACTGCGCTCCCTGTGAAATCCGTCTCTATGACCGTCTTTTCGGTGCCGAAAACCCCTTTGTTGACGGAAAAGAAAATTATCTTAACCACCTTAACCCCAATTCGCTTGAAGTTCTTGAAGGCTGCCTTGTTGAAGGCTCAATTGCAAATGCAAAGTGCGGCGACGCCTTCCAGTTTATGAGACAGGGTTATTTCTGTGTTGACAAGTCCTCAACAGAAGATAAGCTTGTTTTCAACCGCACAGTTGCTCTTAATACCTCCTGGAAATAATCGTAAAGAAAGGATTTTTGCGATGAAATACGTAATGAAAATAGTCAACATCCTGATTGCGGCTGCAATCTTTCCTGCGGCATATTTTCTTGAGCTGATTTTTATTCAGGTTGGCTCAAACGAAAATGCCCAGTGGCTGGTTCAGCTTTTAAGTCCCGATTCTCCCGGCATAGGTGTTGAAGAATCTTTCTCAATTCATGAAATCGTACAGATTGCTCAGGGCAAGCACATTTATTCAAATATTTTCAGCAACTTTTCAGGTTCATTTACATGGCCCGAAGCTCTTGATCCGCTCAAAGGCAGACTCATCACCTTTGCGGTTTGCTTTGTTCTTTGCCTGCTGATTGCTCTTTTTGTTATTATCTTCTCAATCTGCAGCAGCAAAAGACTTCCTGTTCTTATCGCAGGCGCAGCGGGTCTTATCTCTGCAATTATTATGATTGTCAGCTTCAACTCTGCCGCACAGGTGCTTATCAGCGGTGAAATTTCTGTTGAAGCCCTCTTTGGCACCAACCCTGATAAATGGATCACGAACATACTTCTCGGCTTTGTCGGTGTTGACACCCTGATGCTCGGCGGCTTCCATTCCGCATTTATTATGATTTTTGTGGGTATTATCGTCTGGACAGGCGCATTTGCTCTTATTGAAATCGGCGAAAATAAAGAGCCTGTTGTTAAAAAAGTTAAACATTAAAAAAACAAGGAGCTGTTCAAAACAGCTCCTTATTTTTTGTTATTCACTTTTTGCAAGGTCAATTGCCGTGTTGCGTTTGCCCTCGCTTAAAATAATGTTTGTTTCGCCATAGATTGAAAGCTGAAGCTCTCTTGCGGCTTTGATATAGTCAACAATCCAAACCGAAAGGTTGCCCGTGTGGGTTTTGTATGAGTTGAATCCCATACGGTTTTCTTCTGACGGCGCAGTTGAGCTGATTACGTCAAACTCGAACCATTTGCCTGTCAATGCCTGTGTGCCCAACGCCGCAAGCTGAAGCTCGGTATAATCTGTTTCAACGTAAGGGTAAAGAGCTTTGAGCACGGCTTCAAGTTCATCAACCGTAGAACCGTTCAGTCCCTTGAGGCAAGCGGTGAGAAGTCTTCTCTGGCGCTCGGTGCGCTGTGCTTCGCCGTCAAGCTTTCGGATTCTTGCAAAATAAAGAGCTTCTTCGCCGTTAAGCTTTACGCTTTTTCCGCTCGGAACCCTGTAAGAGCTTGTGTTGCTGATATATTCCGATTCAGCCTGGGTAACCTCAACGTTAACACCGCCCAGAGTATCAATAATGCTCACAAATCCCTCAAAATCCAGTATAGCATAGTGGTCAATTATGATTTTATAGTTATCCGAAATAACCTCTTTAAGCTTTTCGGCTCCGCCCCACGCATAGGAATGGTTGGTTTTGTCATATCTGTCCTGACCGTTGATGTTCATATAAGTGTATGAATCCCTGAGGAAAGAGGTGAGCGTGATTTTATGGTTTTTCTTGTCGATTGAAACAAGTATTGCGGCGTCAGAACGGCTTGAACCGTCAACGTAGTCTTCGCCAATCAGCAAAATATTGATAACGTTGCGACTGTGAAGCTTGTCACCTCCGTTTGTTGCCCAACTTTTTATAAGTTCCTTAACACTTGTTGCATCGTTGATATCTTCAATCGGTTTAAACTTCATATTTTCGTCTTTGATAACAGACTCGGCAATAACGGTAGTTTCTTTTTCAGCAGCATCTGTATCGGTTTTTGTATCTGAAGGCTCCGTCTGTAATGAAGCGGTTGTT
Source organism: Clostridia bacterium (assembly GCA_017938985.1). Classification (GTDB taxonomy): domain Bacteria; phylum Bacillota; class Clostridia; order Oscillospirales; family Acutalibacteraceae; genus CAG-177. Next base: position 30,405 of record JAGBAK010000117.1, on the reverse strand, counting down.
TCTTTTATATCTTCATTTTCTGTGCACGCGGCAAAGCTGAAAACAAGCACCGCCACCAACAAAAGCGAAACAAGTTTTTTCACGTTTTAACCCCCAAAATAATGCTTGATTTATTATATATCGGAATTATACTACATATACACCGAAAAAACAAGAAAACATATACAAAAAATCGGGGCTGAAATCAGCCCCGAAAATTGATTCATTTTGAAAACATTGCTTCTATTTCAGCAATTTCCGCTTCGCTTGCTGCCGTAATAATAATTGTGGCCGCAACCTTGTCTTTCATAACCACAAACAGCTTCTGATAAACACTGACGCCGCCGTAATTCATACTTGTAAGCATAGAATGGAAGGTTTCGTTGCCGAGCTTTTCTTTCTTAACTTCGCTGTATTGATAACCGAGTCCGGTTGAATCCATACCAAGCTTAACACCGTCAAAATATTCATCAACTGTTGCATCCTCTGAATCTGTGGCTGTAAGACTCTCGTAAGCAATGATAACGTTTTTGTTGCCTGCTATGGTCCTTGCCATCATTTCGTAAAAGATCAGGTTGTTTTCAAGATACTCCGCAACGTCTGAATTCATAACGCTCTCATCCATTTCGCCAAGCTGCGCAAGCTCACTGTCGGAAACAAACTGCCATGCGTCAGGCTTTGTGAAGGATAAGTCCAGATAATCAGCAGTATACGTGTTGCCCGATATCGTACCTCTGTTGATTTTTTTGCTGTCGGCGTTATTGTCTTTATTTGACGGTATTTTTGTTTCTTCTTCGTCTTTGTTATATTTGGTTTCGCCGATGATGATATCTGTATCTTCACCGTCTGCAACCTGTGAAACGGTTGAACCTTCATTATCCGTTGTATCTTCGCCGTCTTTTTTATCGCCGCCGATAATACCTGTAGCCAGAAGAATAACCATAACAATTGCCGCAACCGCAATAACCGAAACAACGGCAATTGCCGCTTTAAGACCCGTGTTCTTTTTCTGGGGCGGTTGAGGAGCAACAGGCATAAAAGGAGGAGGTGCAACGGGAGCCTGCTGCGGCTGATATGCACCGTTCACAAAAGGTACTGCCACGGTTGCATCAAAATCATTGTTGTTTTGGTTCTCTGTTGCTGTATTGAAATTTTCAGCAGGAGCAACGGGAGCTCCCACAGCGTTACCGCAAGCGGGACAAAAAGAGGTTCCCTCTGCAACGTTTGCGCCGCATTTCTGACAAAACATATTAATACCTCCGTTTTGGTTATGTTATTTAATAATATAATATCATTTTCCTTAGCATATTTCAACTAAAAAAATATGGGGCTGTAAAATACAGCCCCGGATTATTATTAAATTACATATCGGGGAAAACTTTCCATGAACCGTTTTCTTCGATGAAAGTAATGTACTGAACATCATTTTCAACAGTGCCGTCAGCAAAGGTGATTTCAATTTTAACTTCTGCTTCAGCGCAGTCTGTGATGTTCAGACCGGTTATGCCTTCTGCAGCAAGGTCGCTGTTCATAGTTGCAACTTCATCAGCCGAAAGCTTTTCATAATCAACAGCCGTAACCTCGATGTCGGAAATGTCGCCGGTTTCTGCCTTAATCATTGCTGCATAAAATGCATAAAAAGCGTTGGGACCTGACAAGCTGATACCGAATTCAGCTTCTGCTTCAGCCATTTCTTCTGCAGTATAGTCTGCAAAGGGATCTTCACTTTCAAGTATCTTTTCAAAAATAGATGACATTGAGTTTTTAATTGCAGCGCCGTCACCGCTTACAATTGCGTCATAATAAGCTGTTGCTGCCGCGTTGATAGCCGCATCGTCCGATTCGGGAGCAGGAATACCTTCTGCATTGTCATCTGAACTGCCGCCGTCCTCAGCTTCATCATCAGCGCAAACTTTCCATGCGCCGTCTTCCATAAGGAAGAGGAGCTTCTGGGTGATTCTGTCAGATTCGCCGTCAGAATAGGTAACAATAATATCAACGTCGGCTCTTGCTCCGTCTTCAAACTCAAATTCTTCAACGCCTGCTTCTCTGATTTTTTTGCTTTCTTCTTCAAGTTCTTCATCTGAAAGCTTCTTATAATCGAGCTCTTTGACTGAAATATCGTCAACGTCACCGAGTTCAGAAAGAATGCCGATTGCATAGAACTCATAAACAGCGGTTACAGAACTGAAATCTATGCCGTAAATAGCGCTTATCAACGCCTTATCGTCTTCAGACATATTTGCAAAAAAATCTTCGCTTTCAAAAATTTCTTCAAAAACTGCAGGCATAATGTTCTTTATTTTCTGACCCTTGCAGCTTAAAACGGCAGCGTAATATTCTTTTGCAGCTGCAAGCAGCGCTTCTTCAACAGCAGCAGCATCTTCTTCTGTTTCAGCTTCGCCGCCTTTATCCTTTGAATCAGAAACTCCGACCGAGTCTTTGTCTTTTTTGCCATCATCATCTTTATTGCCGCAGGCAGCAAAACTCAGAAGCATTGCAAGAGCCATAAGGATTGCGATAATCTTTTTCATTGTTGATTCCTCCGGTTTAAAATTGATGAAATAATATTCATCTGTTTTTCAATTATAGCGCAATAATATACAAAATGCAACATTTTTACTTAAAAAGCAACGTTTCAGAAACGAAAAACGATTCGTAGAAAAATTCTCCTGACAGTAGAATTTATTTCAATAAACGGGTTATTGTTTCTTTTTGAAAAAGCTGATATTATCAACTTGTAACCACCGGCCGGGTTAACACTAATAATTGAAAGGTGATAAAATAATATGACTATCTGTTTCGGAGAAAACCTCAAAAACCTTCGCAAATCAAGAGAACTCACTCAGGAAGCTCTCGCCGATTTTCTCGGTATGTCGTTCCAGGCAATAAGCAAATGGGAACGCGGTGAAACCTATCCCGATATAACAATGCTCCCCACAATCGCATCTTTCTTCGGTGTTACTGTTGACAGCCTTCTCGGCACGGATATGATAGAAAAAGAAAAGCAAATCAACGAATATTGCGACAAATATTCCCGTTTGTGGAACGGGAATAAAATTGCCGAAGCAAGAGATATGCTCAAAACCGCAATCACCGAATTTCCCGGCAACTATGACCTGCTTGCAAAATATTTCAATGCACTTATTCAGGCACAGCACAACGACGATTATCTTCTCTCTATAAAAGCAGAAGTTCAGAGAGTTTATGACACCGTGCAGAATTACTGCAACGTTGACAGCATCAGAATATGGACAAAGAAACTTATGTGCCGTTATCTGCGGGACCTGAGCCTTATCAAAAACAGCGGCGTTGACATTGCCGAGGCAGAAAAGATTCTCGAACAGTTGCCGGTTATGCAGAACACAAGGGATTACGAAGCAATGTATATGTATCCCCACGACGACGAAAAGCGCGCGGTTGCCTGTGCAAACGGAATTTCCGAAATGCTCCGCCTTTTCGGCGAAATTATGAACAGGAAATATAAAAACTTTCTTGACGCCGACAGCGATATTTCCGAAGCATATATCAACCTTGTTGAAAAGGTTATGCCCGACGGAGACTACGGAAAGAGCCATTATCTTATGGTAATCAATCACCACCGTCTCGGCGTAAAAAAATTTGTTGCAGGCGATGAAAAAGCAGCGCTTGAGCATTTTGAAAAGGGTCTTAAGCTTGCAAAAAGCTATGATGAGATGCCCGATATTCTTGTTCACACCTCAAAAGCCGTAAAGGGTCTTGAGTTTGACAAAACAAAGGCATACCGTTTCTGGGAAGGCTCCTTCTTTGAGGATATGAAAGACGGTCTTATGAGAAGAACCGAGCTTACCGAAGAATTCAAAAACAGCGAAGAATTCAAAAACATGATTGAAAATATCTGATATTATGCAAATAACCCCGCCTAAACCGGCGGGGTTTTCGTTTATTATCCTATCCAACCAAACAAAACGTCGAATATTCTTTTGAAAAAGTTAACTATTTTCTGCCAGAAGGTAAGCTCAGGCTCTTCATCTCCGCCGTCAGGCTCGTCATTGCCCTGAATTTCAACCCATTTATAGGTTGTTGCATCAATCGGACTGTATGCAACGGGGTTGCTTCCGTCTGCCTCAGCGCTTGCGGTTACGGTAACGCCGTCACCAAATACAGGTGTGTTTTTGCAGTTAATTGCAAAATAATCGGCGCAAATAAGTGTCAGCTTTCCGCTGCCCGAGAAGTTCTGGTTCAGGTCGCACTGGAGTGCGGGAGCCTGTGCGCATTCAATTTTATTTTCGCCTTCAAGAACGATGTTTGCGCTGCCGAGAATCCGCAGAGGCATTGCAAACTCTGCATCCTTGAGAGTGAGTGTGTTTGTCATCTGGTCATAATGAATATTCCAGTTATTCTTCGTGCCGTAAGTTACGGAGCCGTTGACCGTTCTGAAATATCCGCCGTAGATATTTTCATAAGGGTTGAAAATGCTGTTGCCTGCGTTGATATATACCACCGAATATTCAACCGAATCGGGAGTAATTTTTGCAGACATAGAGCCTGTGTAAATCTGGTTGTTTCTGTCGTTGTTGATAAGCGCATTGTTATAAGCAATTGCACTGCCGGAGCCTGTTGAATCTTTAATTTCTGCATCAACATAGCTGTTTTGGCAAACAAAGACATAAGCAAAAATGCCGCAGGTTGTGTTGGTGCCGCCGCTCTGGGAAACGTTGACTTTACCGCCGTCAATCACAACCGAATAAATGTTAAAACCGTAAGATACTGCGCAGCCGTCAAAGTTCATTTCAACTTCGGAATCAAGAACCGATGCAACGCAGTTTTCGGGCTCGTCAAGAATACCGAAAGCATAATAAACGTCTTTAAAATCAACGGCGAAATCCGCTTCTTCAATCAGAACATCCTTTGCTTCAATGCCTGCAACGGTAATCTTTCTGCTTGCCTTTCCCGTACCGCTGATGCTGACTGAAGTACCCGTAATATTTACGCTGCCGTTTTCAGAAAAGATACCGCAACAATCGGTTTTGTTTTCTATTTTTATTGCAAGCTCACCTGCACCGTAAATATCAACGTTGCCTTTAAGACTCTGAATTGCGGCAGTTTCTTCTTTTACGGTACGTGTGTCGGAAACAACTCTGATTTCATTTTTGCCTTCAAGAGCAATTTCGGTATCTCCCGAGGTTGCAATTGCGCAGCTTCTTAAAATATCGTGAGAGCCGTATTTTTCAAGGTCAGCCGTTACAAGCTTTGCGTCTTTCAACGTAATTTTTGACGTTGCGGCATCATAAGCAATATTATAGTTTTCAGCCGTACCGGGTATTGCCTTGCCGTTTGAATCTGTCAGCCAATATCCGCTCTCGTTTGTTGAAACGCCGCCGAAATAAACAAAATCGGGCAGAGCGTCAAAGCTCTCGGCAAATGCGGTCAGGCACGCTGCCGACAGAATGAGCAGTGAAAGAAGCACTGCAAACAGTTTTTTGGTGATGTTTTTCATATATATCTCCCTTCATTTTATACGTCGCTTTGCTGCGGCATTGAATAGTTTACCACTTTAATTTCGTTTTTTCTATCAACCGAAGTTGACATTTTATAATATACATATAAAAAAGAGCGCAACTTTTAAGTGCGCTCCTTAAAATCAGTCCTCTTTTTTATTTTTTGTGCTTTTAACCGCATATCTGATTACCCATGCAATCAGTGCAACGGGCACAAGAATAACTGCAACAATGACCAGCTTCTGCATCGGTATATATTTGTAAAGACCGTCACCGAGAATTGTGAAAAGAAAAACTCTGGGCAGAATTCCGCCAAGCGAAACCGCAGTATACTGACCGAAATGTGTTCTCATTGCGCCCAGAAGCAGGCTGACAATATCAATCGGAAAAACGGGCAAAAATCTGATTGCAAGCAAAGCGGAAACTTTGTTTTTGCTTTGCATTTTAAGCAGTTTTTCGCCGTATTTGGTGCTTTCAACCTTTTCAACAACCTTTTTACCGCCCATAATTTTTCCGAAAAAGTATGTTGCAGTAACCTCAAGAGCTATACCTGCCGCATTAATAAGCAACGCAATCCACCAATCAAACGCCATACCGACTGCGATATATACAATCGACGCAGGCACAACAAAGGTGAGCGATTTGAGAAGATAAACGCCCAGAATGCTTATAACGGCAATTGCAAAATTTCCGGAAGCATCAACAATAGCTCTTACGTCAATGTTTTTAAGCTCATCATATTTCCAGAATATGACGGCAATAATAACAAATGAAACTGCAATTCTTGCCGCAATTCCGATTAAAGTTTTTGTTTCAAACTTTTTATTTTTCACTTTTTTCCTCCGCTATCGTGATTATTCCAGTTAATAATAACCTATTATAAACACTAAAGCAAGAAAAAAACAAATAATTCACAAAATTTTTATAGACACATTCAAAAACCTGTGATATACTGATTTAGTATGCAACATCAAAAGAAAAGGAGGGATTGAGCATGATGACCGCAAAAGAAAAAATTCAGAGAGCTTCAGCTTCGGTTGCTTTTGACGGTATTTTTAAATATGTTAAAAAGAATCCTGCGGAAAATCTGATTAAACTTATCAATCTTTCCGAAAAACTTATGGGCGGAGCATTCCCTGCCAAAAACTTTGAATCTTTCCGTAAAGCCGTTCTTGACGAAAACAACGTCTGGAACCGTTTTGCAATGAATATCATCAATGAAATCGACCCCGACATTATCAAAAAAATGATTCTTGCCCTCGGTCTCGGTGCAGGTGTAAACGGCACAAAGGCTGTGCGTGAAAACAGAGAAAAATATAAGTGCAACATTCCTTTTATTCTTCTCTTTGACCCCACAAGTGCCTGCAATCTTCACTGCAAAGGCTGCTGGTCTGCAGAATACGGTCACAAGTCAAACCTTTCGCTTGACGAAATGAGAAGCATTGTTAACCAGGGCACAGAGCTCGGCACACATTTTTATATGCTCACAGGCGGCGAACCCCTTATTAAGAAGGACGAAATTTTAACAATCTGCCGCGAAAATCCCGACTGTGCATTTCTTGCCTATACCAACGCAACACTTATTGACCAGGCTTTCTGCGACAAAATGAAAGAGGTCGGCAACCTTACCCTTGCATTGAGCATTGAAGGCGACGAAGCAAGCAACGATTTCAGAAGAGGCGACGGCTCCTATTCAAAAACCATTGAAGCTATGGACCTCTTAAAGAAAAACGGTATGCTTTTCGGCATTTCCGTATGCTATACAAGCAAAAACGTTCCTTCGGTCACAAGCGACGAGTTTATGGACCTTATGGTTGAAAAAGGCGCAAAATTTGCTCTTTATTTTGCTTATATGCCCGTTGGTCATGATGCAGTACCCGAGCTTATTCCTCAGCCTGATGACAGAGTTCATATGTACAAATGGCTTCGTCAGGTACGCAACAGCAAAACAGGCAAGCCAATTTTTGTTATGGATTTCCAGAACGATGCGGAATACGTCGGCGGCTGCATTGCAGGCGGCAGAAACTATTTTCACATCAACTCCGAAGGCGATATGGAACCCTGCGTGTTCATTCATTATTCGGATTCCAACATCAGAACGCATACTCTGCTTGAAGCGCTCAAAAGACCTCTTTTCCAGGCATATTACCACAATCAGCCCTTTAACGATAACCACTTAAGACCGTGTCCCATGCTTGAAAATCCCGATTGTCTGCGTAAGATAATTGCCGAAACAGGTGCGGAATCAACAGACCTTATCGAACCCGAAAGCGCAGAAACTCTTTGCTCAAGATGCGATAAGTTTGCCGCTGCATGGAAGCCTGTTGCGGAAGATCTTTGGAGTTCAACAAAGCATCCTAACCCCAAAACGCAGTTTTACCGTGACACTCCCGAGGGAAAAGCCGCTCTTGAAAAATCCAAAAAAGAATAATATACTGATTTGTAAGTGATTCTTAATCACTCAGGGGGTGCTGACAAAACGTCGGCTGAGATCATACCCTTAAACCTGATCCCGATAATGCGGGCGTAGGAAAAGGCTGCAGTGCATATTTTTTACGCCCGGTGTTTATCGCACCGGGCGTTTTTATTTTAAATATGCATATTCCTTTATAATACGCGGCAATTCCGCAAAAGAAAGGAAGTATTTACGTGCAAAAAAAACTCAAAAAAACCCAGGTTCTTGCCGAAAGCGCAATTATGCTTGCTCTTTCAATAGCTCTGTTCGCAGTTTCCGATATGATTCCGTGGCCATATGCCTACGGCGGAGGTTTCAGCCTCTTCGGTCAAGTGCCGATTATCATTGTTTCATACCGTCACGGAATTAAAAACGGTCTTGCAGCTTCAACCGCACTTGCAATTTTTGAAATGATTATGGGATTCAAAAATTTCAGCTACGTCAACGGAATTGCGGCGCTTATGATTGTTGCGCTTGCCGATTACATTGTTGCATTCGGCTGTCTCGGTCTTGGCGGAATATTCAAAAACAAAATCAAAAATCAGACTGCGTCACTTATAACAGGCGGAATTACGGTTTGCTTAATCAGATTTATCTGCCATTTTATAAGCGGTGTCACAATCTGGAGCGGCTATGCACCCGAAAATATGCTTGTGGGCGTTTATTCACTTGTATATAACGGCTCGTATATGCTTATTGAAACAATAATTACCGTTATAGGTCTTGTTGCTGTCAGTGCCGCATTCAATTTTAAAAAGAAAGATTTAGGATGAATTTTACCCCGTGTACCAAAATACACGGGGTTTGCTATTGCATTTATTCCAGACTTGGAATATAATATAACCAATAAAGAGGTGAACAATATGTTAGCTTTTATGACTGCGAATGAAGCGGCTGAAAAATGGAATATTTCTCATAGACGAGTTATAACTCTTTGCAGAGAAAATCGAATTGAGAATGCAGCAATGCTTGGCAATATGTGGATTATTCCTATTGATGCTACTAAACCAGAAGATGCGAGAACGTTGAGATATGCAAAGACGGAAGAAAAATCTGTTAAACCCTTTTTAAAGTGGGCAGGTGGCAAAGGTCAGCTCCTCAAAGAAATTGAAAAATACTATCCTTTTGCAGATTCAAGATTTACAAAATATGCTGAACCCCTTGTTGGTGGCGGTGCAGTTTTATTTGACATTCTGAGCAAATATGATTTGAAAGAAATATATATCAGCGATATTAATGCTGAGTTGATGAATACCTACAAGGTAATACGTGATGATGTTGATAGCTTGATTGCTTTGCTGAATAATTTGCAAGATGAATTCCTAACTTTAGATGATGAAGGCAGAAAAGATTACTATTATATTCAAAGAGAACGATTCAACCATCTTAAAAGTACAAATATTTTCAATGTTGAAACTGCCGCACTTATGATATTTCTAAATAGAACTTGTTTTAATGGTCTATACCGAGTTAATAAAAAAGGTCAGTTCAACGTTCCTATGGGAGCATATAAAAATCCTTTAATATGTGATGAAAAGAACTTGATAGCTGTTTCTGATAAACTTCAGCACGTTCATATTGTTTGTGGCGATTATAGAGAGTCGGCAGATTTCATTGATGAGCACACTTTTGTATATTTCGATCCACCTTACAGACCTTTAACTGAAACATCCGGATTCACTGCATATACTGAAGCTTTGTTTGATGATGATGCACAGAAAGAACTTGCAAGATTCGTAGATGAAATGGATAAAAAAGGTGCAAGGATTGTTGTAAGTAATTCCGACCCTAAAAATGCAAATGAAGAAGATGATTTCTTTGATGAAATATATGCTTCACATAACATAACAAGAGTTGATGCTGTCAGAATGATTAACAGCAACAGCAAAAACAGAGGTAAAATCAAAGAGCTTTTAATTTCGAACTTTTAAGGAGAATTGATATGAGAGATTTTAACACTTGGCTGTCAGGCTTTCGTGACAGTATAGCGGACTACGGATATTATGTTGATTTTGAAAAAGTACATAGAAATGTAGATGCTATTAAAGTTGAACTCAACATTCTTAATTCGCTTGTTGGTTCTAAAAATATTGAGTATGAATTTGAAAGTTTAATGAAACGATATCCAGAAGTAATAAAGTGCATTCCACTTCTTTTAGCTGTAAGAGCAAATGAAATATATTGTCAGGATGAAAACGGAGGACATTTATTCAAGTTTAACATTGAAAAATATCCAAATAACAGCCATAAGCATTATAATTTATTAAAATATTTTATGAGAGAAACAGGTTTATTCGATTTGTTAGAAAATCGTATTGTCAATAACTTGATCGATTATGTAACAGGTGTTGAAACCGGTCTTGATTCTAATGGTCGAAAGAATCGTGGCGGTCATTTGATGGAAAACTTGGTAGAAAGCTTTATAAAAAAAGCTGGATTTATTAAAGGTGTAAACTATTTTAAAGAAATGTATATTCATCAAATCACCGATATGTGGGGAATAAATTTATCTGCAATTTCTAATAAAGGTAAAATGGAAAAACGTTTTGATTTTGTAGTTAAAACAGATGATATGATTTATGCTATCGAAACAAATTTCTATACAGGTCAAGGAAGTAAACTTAACGAAACTGCTCGTAGCTATAAAACTCTTGCTTGGGAAACTGAAACAATCGACGGATTTACTTTTGTCTGGTTTACCGACGGTAAAGGTTGGATAAGTGCAAAAAATAATCTTGAAGAAACCTTTGATGTTATGGAACACATTTATAATATCAAGGATTTGGAGAGCGGCATTATCGGTGAGGTTTTTAAATAATGGCTAAAAAAATAACCAAGTGGGAGCCGGAAGATTTCGAACTTGAAATGACAACTCATTGGTCATTTCCAAAACGTGGAGATTGGGCAACCCACGATGCAAAATGGCGTGGAAACTGGTCTCCATATATTCCTCGAAATATAATACTCCGATATTCGCAAGAGGGAGATATGGTTCTTGACCAGTTTGCAGGTGGAGGTACAACTCTTGTTGAAGCAAAACTACTCAACCGTGATATTGTAGGTGTTGATGTAAATGATGTTGCTCTTGCAAGATGTAAGGAAAAGACCGATTTTGAACACGAAGGTGCAAACGGTAAAGTGTATATCCGTAAAGGTGATGCTAGAAATCTTGATTTTCTTCCTGACGAAAGTATTGATTTAATTTGCACTCATCCACCTTATGCGGATATTATTCAATATAGCGAAGATATTCCCGAAGATTTATCTTTGCTGAAAGTAAAAGATTTCATAAAAGAAATGAACACGGTTGCAACTGAAAGCTACCGTGTTCTGAAAAAAGATAAATTCTGTGCTGTTCTTATGGGTGATACCCGTCAAAAAGGTCATATGATACCTATGTCATTTGATGTAATGAAAGCCTTTCAGGATGCAGGGTTCAAATTGAAAGAGCTTATAATTAAAGAACAGCATAATTGCAAAGCAACAGGTTATTGGAAAACCAATAGTGTTAAATATAACTTTCTGTTGATTGCACACGAGTATTTGTTTGTGTTTAAAAAATAGTTTTTACCCCGTGTATCAAAATACACGGGGTTTGCTTATTCTTCGGGATACCATTCGCTTTCCCAGATGCGTTTTGAAATTTCCTTGCGGATTTCTTCAACCTTATCAAAATTCATCGCTTCAATATAACAGCTTTCAAGCTCATCATGAATTTCTTTTGCCGATTTCAAAGCGGAAAAAGCTTCTTCCATAAGCTCTTTTGACGCTTTTTTTGCAAAATTCAACTTCGCTTTGTTGTTTCTTAATCCGTCGGAACTATAGAATCTTCTGAGCGAAATATATTTTGCATTTTCAGGCATCGGTGTGCAGAACCTATCCTTTGTAAAAAATCCAAGACCAAGCTGAGGAATAATAATGTGACGTATTTTTTTATCGTTTGCAATAAACGGACTTGATATAACCGAAAATCCCGAAGCAAGCGCATAGGTGCGGATTTCGCCTATAATCACTGACGCCGCAACACCGAAATCGTCTTCAAAAACAATTTTTTTATCGCAAAGCGAATCAACGGTTTCATTTAAAAAATAATAACCTTTTGGCGTGATTGCATCAAGCAAACGCAGTTTTTCAAGTCCAATTCTTCCCGACGGTTTTTTGAAATAACGGGCGGAAATCCGTGCCGCATAGCGTTCAAGCCTGCGTTTATCAATATTCTCACGGCAGATTCTTTCGCCGTCAGCATAAATTGAAAAAGCAGAATCAATAAATCTTCTGCTCCTTCTGTGGCAGGCTTTGTTTTTATCCGTCAGCTCTATAATCTTTTTGCTGTTTTCACGCAGTTTTTGTTTATTCCAGCATTCTCCGAGAGAAATTATTTCTGCAGACGCACCCGGATAATCGGGGTCCATTGTGTGAGGCGACGTTGCATCGGCAATACAAACCCTGAGCGACGGTATAATTATTCCGTCAATTGAATCGGGGTCGGATGAACAATAAATCATTTCGCATTCGATATCTTTTGCTTCAATTTCAGCGGCAATTTTTTTCATAAACGAAGATTTTCCAGTTCCGGGTCCGCCTTTTATTAAAAAAGTATACTGTCCTTCAATTTTAGGAACAAGCTGATTGAAAAGCGAAAAAAAATTGTTTCTGCTGCTTGAACCAAGAAAATATGCTTGCTTCATTAAAAGACCTCCTTTGCAGCTTTTAAAAATATCTGCTGCCGTTATTAGCAAGATATTCAAAAAGATTATTATTTGTGAAAAAAAGACGCTTTTTTATTATTATTTTTTAAAAATAGACTATAAAACCAAAAATTTCACTTGATATTATTTTAAATATAATATATAATATATCGGTAAGCTGAATAAAAGCAGACAAGAGCTTTATTTTGGTCATGTGGCGTGTGGGTCCTGTGCGACAGGATACCGTGAACCATGTCAGGCGGGTGAACCGAGCAGCATTAAGCGGACAATTTTGTGCGCCACAGTCTGCCTGCCGCCATATGACCAAGACAAAGCTCTCTTTTTTTAAAAAACAATTTCAGGGAGTGAAAAGAATGTATCAGGCATTATACAGAAAATGGCGTCCAAAATCGTTCAGCGACGTTTACGGTCAGCCGCACGTTACAAGAACTCTGCAAAGTCAGCTTGAAAGCGGAAGAATTTCTCACGCATATCTTTTCACCGGCTCAAGAGGTACGGGCAAAACAACCTGTGCAAAAATTCTTTCAAAAGCGGTTAACTGCCTCAATCCGGTTGACGGCAATCCCTGCAATGAATGTGAAATCTGCAAAGGAATTGAAAACGGTTCAATTCTTGACGTTATTGAAATCGACGCAGCCAGCAACAACGGTGTTGACAATATCCGCGACCTGCGTGAAGAAGCAAATTTTACTCCCGTAAATGCAAAATACAGAGTCTATATAATTGATGAAGTTCATATGCTTTCCATCGGTGCATTCAACGCTCTTCTCAAAACTCTTGAAGAGCCGCCCTCACACGTTATTTTTATCCTTGCAACAACAGAAATTCATAAGCTTCCTGCAACAATTCTTTCACGTTGTCAGAGATTTGATTTCAAACGCATTTCGCCCGAAGATATAACGGCAAGACTCGTTTACGTTGCGGAAAAAGAAAACGTTACTCTTACCGAAAATGCCGCAGCTCTTATTGCAAGAATTGCAGACGGCGGTATGAGAGACGCTCTTTCGCTGCTCGACAGATGCTTTGCAATGGGCAACAATATTGATGAAGATTCAGTCAGCGCTGCCGCAGGAATTGCAGGCACAATCCATCTGTTTTCTTTTTCGGAATACGTTGCAAAAGGCGATTTTACGTCTGCACTCAAGCTTGTTTCAAAACTTCACAACGAATCCTGTGACATTGACTCTCTTTGTACTGAGTTGACTCTGCATTTCAGAAATCTTATGGTTGCAAAAACCGTTAAAGAATGCGACGGACTTATTGTCTGTTCAAAAGATGAGCTTGAAAAAACCAAGGCAAGAGCCGCAGAGCTGAAGCTTTCAAAAATTCTTTCAAGCATCGAAATACTCGAAAAAGCGGCTGCCAACATAAAAAATGCCGTAAACAAAAAAATTCAGCTTGAAGCTGCAATCATAAAAATGTGTTCGCCCGTTTCATCAGGCAGCATCAGCGAAGAAATTGAAGAAAGAATCGCTTCACTTGAAGAAAAAATAAACGCACTTTCAAGCGGAAAAGTTTTTGACGCTCCAAAAAATAATAATTCGGTTAACGTTCAGGAACAAAAACCTGCAGAGCCTGTTAAAGCTGAACCTGTTCAGAATGAAAAACCTGAAGAAAAAATTGCCGAACAGCCTGAAGAAGCACCTGCCGAAACAGCTTCGCCCGTTGACGACGGACCGTTTTATAATTGGTCAGACGTTCTTGAAGCACTTAAAAAATATGATATACCGCTTTTCGGAATTATGGCAGGTTCAACTGCAGTTATTAAAAACGGCAGGGTAATTATCAATTCCGAAAATCCCACTCTTTTTGATTTTATCTGCACAGATACACATTCAAGAGAACTTGCAAGAGCCATTTATGACGTACTCGGTCAGAAAATGAAAATTGCCGTTTCAAATAAAGAAAAGGCAAAAGCTTCTTCAAATCCGCTCGAAGATTTAAAAAACAAAATAAACAGTTTTAATAATAATTGATTATACGGAGGAAAAAATTATGAAAGCAAGAATTCCCAACGCTCCCCAGGGCGGCAATATGATGAAAAAAATTCAGGAAATGCAGGAAAATATGCAGAAAATCCAGCAGGAAGTTGAGGCAACAGAATTTTCTTCTTCCGTAGGCGGCGGCGCTGTTGAAGTTGTTGTTAACGGTGCTCACGAAGTTACTGCCGTTAACCTTAAGCCCGAAGTTGTTGACCCCGAAGACGTTGAAATGCTTCAGGACCTTATCATTTCTGCTTTTAACGAGAGCATCCGTAAAGCAAACGAAGCAATGGAAAAAGGTATGGAAAGAGCAAAGGGCGGTCTCTCCATTCCCGGTCTGTTTTAATGAGCGGTTTTACTCCTTCGCTTGACAGACTGATTGAGCAGTTTGCAAAGCTTCCTTCTGTTGGTAAAAAAAGCGCCCAGAGGCTCGCCTTTCATATTCTTTCAATGAGTGATTCCGACGCCAGAGCTTTTACAGAAACCATAGAAAAAGCAAGAAGCTCAATCAAACGCTGCGAAATATGCTGCAACCTTACAGACGGTCAGGTTTGCTCCGTCTGCAATTCTCAATCAAGGGATAAATCGGTTATCTGCGTTGTTGAAGACCCGAGAGACGTTATTGCAATTGAACGCACACACGAATTCAACGGACTTTATCACGTGCTTCACGGTGTTATTTCACCGATGAATGATATTAATCCCGAAGATATCTGCATCAAAGAGCTTATTATGCGTCTGGGAGATGACACTGTTAAAGAAGTCATTATGGCAACCAACCCTACTGTTGAAGGCGAAGCAACTTCGATGTATATATCAAGGCTTATTAAACCTTTGGGTGTAAGTGTCAGCAGACTTGCTTACGGTGTGCCTGTCGGCGCAGACCTTGAATATGCCGATGAATTTACTCTCATCAGAGCAATGGAAGGCAGAAAAGAACTTTAAGTTTTCCACTTTTTTATACTTTTCCACACACGGGTTTTCCACATATTAACTTTGTCAAAAAATGTCAGGTTAATAACTGAAAGTTTTCCACCTGCGTGTGTAAAGATTTTTTGATTCAGAACCTTTTAAAATCAACGGTTTCAAAAGTTATTCCATATTTTAACGCACACTACTATTACTACTATTAATTATGAAATGATATAATTGATATATAAGTAAAAACACATCTTTTTTAATAAATTGCACTTATTCCGTATAAGTGAAAAGGTGCAAAACTCTGAGGAGGCAAAAAATGAAAGTAATTTGTAATGCACTTGAACTTTCCGAAGCTTGCCAGAACGTTTCAAGAGCGGCTTCAACAAAAACGGCTATCCCTGCTATTGAGGGTATTCTTATGGTTGCAAAGGACGGTTTACTTACTCTCACAGGCTATGACCTTGAAATGGGTATTAAAACGGTTATTGCGGCAAGAGTTGAAGAAGAGGGTGAGCTTGTTCTCAACGCCCATATGTTCAGCGAAACTCTTCGCAAGCTGCCTGAAAACACTGTAAGCATTGACAGCGATTCAAGACATATTGCCTCCATCACAAGCGGCGAATTTGAATCAACGCTTATTGGTATTTCATCGGAAGAATATCCCGAGCTTCCTTCGGTTTCTGGCGGATATCATATTGACGTTGACGAAAATCTGCTCAAGGATATGGTCAGAAAGACTATTTTCTCTGCCGCAGTAAAAGACAGCAAAATCGTACATACAGGCATTAAGTTTGAAATTGAAGAAAATCATCTTCGCCTCATTGCTGTTGACGGTGTTCGTCTTGCAATCAGAAACGAAAAGATTGAATATTCAGGCGAAAATCTTTCATTTGTTGTTCCTGCAAAAACACTTTCCGAAGTTGTTAAGCTTATGAACTTCAATGAGGATCCCGTAACAATCGAAGTTGGCAAAAGACATATTATTTTTGACGTTAACGGCTACAGTGTTATTTCACGTCTGCTTGACGGCGAATTTCTTAATTATAAAGCCGCCATTCCTTCGGCAACAAAAACCGTTATAAACGTTGACACAAGAAGCCTTATCGACAGCATTGACAGAACTTCGCTTATCATCACAGATAAGATTAAAAGTCCTGTTAAATGCGTTTTCGGCGACAATATGATAAAGATTTCAAGCATAACTTCTCTTGGTACTGCAAACGATAAGTTGCCTGCAAAAATTGAGGGTGACAGCTGCACAATCGGTTTTAACAATAAGTATATGCTTGACGCTCTTAAGGTTTGCGACACTGATGAGGTTCGCATTATGCTCAACGGTGCAATCGCTCCCATTCTTATTGTTCCCCCCGAGGGCGATGAGTTTATATTCCTTATTCTTCCCGTGAGGCTGAAAAATGAGAATTAAAGTTAAAGTTGCAGAAAAACAAAAGATTACAAAAAAAATAGATACCGATTTCATAAGACTTGATGCTTTTCTTAAAATGAACGATGCCGTTCAGTCGGGAGGTCATGCAAAAATCGTTATTCAGGAAGGCGAAGTCAGGGTTAACGGTGAGGTTTGCACAATGAGGGGTAAGAAGCTTCGCAAGGGAGACACCGCCGAATTTGAAAGAATTATTTATATTGTAGATTAAGATTTCGGGCGGTTATGTTTTTAATCGCCCGTATTCAGTTTTTTGAAAGGAATGGTGAAAAAAGTTGATAATCAGTTTCCATTCCGCAAAAAAATTCAGAAATATTGATACGGTTGAGTTTACTCCGCATCCCGAAATAAACGTTATTTACGGCGAAAACGGTCAGGGAAAAACAAATATTATTGAAAGCATCTGGATGATGACGGGTTTCTACAGCTTCAGAGCAAGAAAAAATGCCCAGCTTATTCAGCAGGGCAGTGACGAAGCAGAGATAGAAACAGTTTTTTATTCACAGCAGCGTGAACAAAACGCCGTTATGAAAATCGGCAAGCGCAAAGAAATTGAGCTGAACGGCGTCAAAGAGGAATCGCCGAGAGTTATGATGGGCAAATTTTTTGCGGTTGTTTTTTCACCAAATACACTCGGCATTGTTCAGGACGGTCCTTCCGAAAGAAGAAAGATGCTTGATATTGCTCTGAGCCTTATCAAACCGAATTATGCCGTTATAATGTCACGGTATCTGCGTGTGCTTGATCAGAGAAATGCTCTGATTAAAAAATATGCAGAAAAAAAATTTGATTTGGTTTATTTTGAACCTTGGGACGAAGAATTGACTTCTCTCGGCGCAAAAATAATCAAATACAGGCTTGATTACATTAAAAAGCTTAACGAGCTTTCTGCTGAAATATATAAAGGTATAAGTTCCGGCAGAGAAGAATTTTCATTTTATTATGATTTTTCAAAAGAAAATATTTCTGAATCAGAAATAAAAGAAAAGCTCAAAGAAAATATTGCAAAATCAAGAGAAGCAGACTTTAAACGTCTTTATACAAACGCAGGTCCGCATACAGACGATATTGTTCTGACTCTTAACGGCAGAGATGCCAGAATTTACGGTTCACAGGGTCAGCAAAGGTCGTGTGCGCTTGCTCTGAAGCTTGGTGAGGCTTCAATTATTGAAAAAATAACGGGTGAATGCCCTGTTGTTCTGCTTGACGACGTTATGAGCGAGCTTGACGAGGGCAGACAGACGTTTATTCTCAATTATCTTGATAACTGGCAGGTTTTTATCACTTGCTGCGATCCTTCACAGCTTCTTCGCTCCAAAAAAGGTAAGGCTTTTGAAGTTAAAGAGGGTAAAATAAGCGAAATGGGGTAAAAGAATGTATCTTCATCTCGGTATGGATAAGGTTATAACTTTTGATGATATCATCGGAATTTTTGACCTTGACACTACAACGGTTTCAAAGAACACAAGAAATTATCTTGCCAAAGCTGAAAAAGCGGGAATTGTTGAAAACGTTTGTTACGATTTGCCTAAATCATTTATTGTTTGCCGCAATAAAAATGGCGAAGATAAGGTTTATATTGCACAGATTTCATCAACAACGCTTCAAAAAAGAACAGGTTACGTTGACAGTATTAGTAATCTGTAAACAGTGAAAAACTAAAAGTGAAGAATGAATAGTTAAGGGTGGGCTTTGCTCACACCCGAATATAAAAAAACAGGCTTACATCGGTGTTTTAATTACCTTTGTAAGCCTGTAATTTTTAATTAGTGATCAGTCTTCACAGCAATCGTCGCAATCGCAGTCACATTCAAATTCAAGAAGCTCGCCGCAGTTGGGGCATTCAATGCTTCCTTCGTCAAGTGTGTCAGCGTCAATGCCGATAACTTCGCCGCAAGTGGGGCATTCAACGTCATAGAATTCGTCATCGTCATCATAGCAATCGTCGCAGCAGCAATCATCATCATCAAGTTCTTCATAAACGAACCCTTCAAGCTCGTCAAGATCTTCGTCAACAGCATCAAGCTGTTCTGTGATGAGATCCATACCGTCTTCAAGATCTGCAACTGTAAGAGCAAGGTCATCAAGAATGTCCATCATAGCGTTGATAACTTTGATTTCGGGCTTGCTTTCATCAAGAGCAAGACCTTCTGCAAGACCTTTGAGATAAGCAACTTTTTCAGTCAGAGTCATTTCTTTGTCCTCCAAAAAAATATTTAATTAACCTTATGCACGGCTGAGATATTCACCTGTGCGTGTGTCAATCATAATCATTTCGCCCTCGTCAATGAAGAGAGGAACCTTAACCTCAGCGCCTGTTTCAACAGTAGCGGGCTTTGTTGCGTTTGTTGCAGTGTTGCCTGCGAAGCCGGGGTCAGTCTTTGTTACCTGAAGAGTAACTGTTGTGGGGGGTTCAACGCCGAAAACGCTGCCCTTATAGGAAAGAACGCGGCAAGTTTCGTTCTCTTTAACGAACTTGAAGTTATCGGGAAGAGTATCCTGACCGATGGGAACCATATCATATGTTTCGGGGTCCATGAAATAGTAAAGACCGCCGTCTTCATATGAATATTCCATTTCTTTTCTTTCAATGTAAGCTGTGGGGAACTTATCAGTGGGGTTGAAGGTACGTTCAACAACTGCACCGCCGATAACGTTTCTGATCTTGGTTCTTACGAAAGCAGCGCCTTTACCGGGCTTAACGTGCTGGAATTCGATAATCTGATAAACCTGGCCTTCCATTTCGAAAGTTACGCCGTTTCTGAAATCGCCTGCTGATACCATAAAATATTTCTCCTTATTATAGTTTATATGTTTTCACAGTTATTTTATACTATATACAATAATTTTTCAAGTCTTTTTTATTAATAAAAGTAATTAATACTATATAATTATAAGGTTTTTCGGTGATTTTGTAAGATTTTCATAGCCGTTTTTTGTGATATACGCCATATCTTCAATACGCACGCCGAATTCGCCGGGCAAATAAATACCGGGTTCAACCGTTACAACGTCACCTTCGGCAAGAATTGCATCGGTTTTAAAGGAAAGGCGCGGAGCTTCATGGATTTCAATACCTACTCCGTGACCCGTACCGTGGCCGAAAAATTTGCCGTAGCCTGCGTCTGTTATGATATCTCTTGCAGCTTTGTCAGCATCAAAGCCGCTGACACCTGCTTTAAGAGATGCAAGTGATGCAAGCTGTGCATTCAGCACGGTTTCATAAATTTCAGCCTGTTTGCCGCTCACAGAGCCGACTGCAACCGTGCGTGTCATATCGCTGTGATAACCGTTGACTACGGCGCCGAAATCCATTGTTATAAAGTCACCGTTTTCTATTTTTTTGTCGCTCGGCACTCCGTGAGGCATAGAAGAATTTGCACCGCTGACGGCAATTGTTTCAAATGAAACAGCCTGGGCACCGTTTTTGAGCATAAAGAAATCAAGCTCCAGAGCAATTTCTTTTTCCGTTTTGTCGGTTGAAATGAATCTGAGAATGCGGTCAAATGCTTTTTCGGCTATCGCCTGCGCATTGAGAATGCAGTTTTTTTCTTCTTCGCTTTTTTTACGGCGCAAAGCATTGATTTCAGCGTCAGCTTTTTCTGCATAAACGCTACAGTCTGCAATTTTTGAAATGCGGTTGAATTCTTCAACCGTCAGCCTCACACTTTCTGTAAAAAGCTTTGTTATGCCAAGCTTTTTGATATATTCGGGAAGCTGCGCAGAAAGAGAATCAAGCTGCGAAATCTCACTGCACCCGGTAACGGTTTTTTCAGCCGCCTCAATGTATCTGCTGTCGGTCAGAAAAACAGCTTCTTTCAGCGTCACCAACAAAAAACCATCAGATGAGCTGAAGCCTGTCAGATAACGTCTGTTTTCGGGCGAAGAAATCAGGTAAGCTTCACCGCTTGAAAGAGACTGCTGAAGATTACGGATATTCATAAAATCACTCCGTTAGTTCTATAATAAAAAGAGCACTGCCGAATGTGTGCAGCATTCGGCAGTGCGTTGGGGAAAGAGAAAATAAAAATGAAAAAAGAAGATGTCAAAACAAAACACATTTAATGTGTAAATGTATAATATTGCATACTTGTGCCATTCTTGTTGTTGAAATATGAACAAATTGTAAACAATTGACCAAAACAATCAAAAACGGTGTTCTGACATCTGTTTTTCAGCCGAAATTTATTTCTGTTCAAGGAAAGCCTTGAAGCCTTTGAATGCCATATAAACGTCAAGCTTTGAAACAATTTCAAAAGGTGCATGCATCGAAAGCACGGGAACGCCGACGTCGACAACTTCAACGCCGAGGTTAGCTATATATTTTGCAACGGTTCCGCCGCCGCCTTCGTCAACCTTGCCAAGCTCGCCTGTCTGCCACGCAACGTCTGCTGAATCAAGGATTATGCGCATTTTTGCCATAAACTCTGCGTGTGCATCGTTTGTGCTGCTCTTGCCTCTTGAGCCTGTGTATTTGGTAACAACAATGCCCTTGTTGAGGAATGCAGCGTTAAGTTTATCATGAACCGAAGGATAAATCGGGTCGAATCCTGCGTTAACGTCTGCAGAAAGACATTCACTTGCACGAAGAACGTCTCTGCCCTCAAGACCCTGAAGCTTTGCAATGTCTGCAATGAACTGCTCAAGATAAGCGGAATTAAGACCTGTGTTACCGTCTGAACCTGTTTCTTCTTTATCTGTGATAACAGAAACGGTTGTGTAAACGGGATTCTTAACGGCAAATGCAGCCATAATTGAGGGATAAGCGCAAACTCTGTCGTCGTGACCGTAAGCGCCTATCATACTGCGGTCAATGCCAATATCGCAGGCTTTGAATGCAGGCACAACCTCAAGCTCTGCAGAAAGAAAATCAGCTTCAACAATGCCGTATTTTTCGTTGAGAAGCTTCATAACGTTGAGCTTTACCATTTCGCTGCCCTTATCTTTGCCGAAAGGACGGCTGCCGATAAGAACGTTGAGATTTTCGCCGAGGATTGCTTCTTCAAGAGGCTTTGAAGCCTGCTTTTTATCGAGGTGGGGAAGAAGGTCTGTTACAACAAATCTGGGGTCGCCGTCATCTTCGCCAAGGCAAACGTTAACGGTTTCACCGTTTTTCTTGCAGATTACGCCGTGAAGAGCAAGAGGAATTGCCGTCCACTGATATTTTTTGATTCCGCCGTAGTAATGGGTTTTGAGCATTGCAAGCTCGTTATCCTCATAAAGAGGATTGGGCTTGAGGTCAAGACGGGGTGAATCAACGTGGGATGCAACGATTTTTGCGCCCTTTGCAAGGCTTTCTGTGCCGAAAACACAAAGAATAAGCGCCTTTTTGCGGTTTTCATAATATACTTTGTCGCCTGCCTTATAATTTGCGGCAGGGTCAAAGGGTCTGAAGCCTTCAGATTCGGCAAGAGCCTTTGTAAATTCAACCGCTTCTCGCTCGGTTTTGCATCTGTCAAGAAATTCGGCATAACCGATGCAGAAATTATCCGCAACCTTTATTTCGTCATCATCGCAGGTATATGCGGCGTGCTCATTTGAGGCAAAAAGCTCTTCTTTGAGAAGCTCAGCGGGAGTTTTATCACACATTTTAATCATCCTTTCAATAGTAAAATCATTATATAAGTATGCGCAATTTTATTATATTTTTTCAATTACCTTTTTGATTTCCGTATTAAGGTCTTCACCGTTATTGCTGATAACCACGTCTGCATTTTCGATATAGTATTCTTCGCTCTTTTGTGCATTCATACGGATAAGAGCATCTTCACGGCTGATGGAATCACGTTTGATGATTCTTTCAAGCCGTGTCTCTTTGTCTGCGACAACGCTGACGGTGAATGAGCAGATTGAAGTCAGGTCGCTTTCAAAAAGCAATGCTGCGTCAATGAGAGCGGCTTTTGCGTTTTCCTTTTCTGCCTTATGTATTTCTTCAACGGCAAGGCGTGTTACCTCAGGGTGAACGATTGCGTTGAGCTTTTTCTGTTTTTCAGGGTCAGAAAAGGCTCTGCGTGCAACCTCACGGCGGTCAAGAGAACCGTTAACAACAACGTCATCGCCGAAATTTTCGGCAAAAGCAGAAATGACTTCGGGGTTTTCAACCGCAATGCGTGAAAGATAATCGGCATCAATGTTATAGACTCCGTTTTCTTCAAGAAGCCTTGCAACGGTTGATTTGCCTGCACCTGTCTGACCTGTCAGACCGATAACGGGTATGTTGATTTCAAGGTCAATTACTCTGAATGCGGCAGAGCGGATAAGCCTGTTATAAACAGCAAGACCAACGCCGCTGATTGACGGGCAACGCACAAAAGCAGTTTCGCAGCCGCTTTCGTCAACCTCTCGCAGAGCATCAAAAAGACCGTGTGCCTGCGATGAGCCGTCGTTTTCAACGCCGTATTCAATCGCATTTTCAAAATATTTTCCTTCGCCCTCAAAGCAAACGGCACAGACCGATGTTTTTTGGGCAAGAATGAATTTTTTATATTTTTCAAAGTCACCTTTAACTATGGTTACACGCGCCTTCGGGGCATAATGTTTATATTTCATACCGGGAGATTCGGCTTTTTCATTGTCTTTAAGCTTTTCAAGAACGGCGGATGAAATTGCAATTTTTCCAAGCACTGATTCAAGCTCTTCAACGGTAACTCCGCCGGGTCTTAGAAGAGTGGGCGGTTCGGTTGCAAGGGTTATGACCGTTGATTCAACACCAACAGCGCATTCTCCGCCGTCAATAACGGCGTCAATTCTGCCGTCAAGGTCGTCAACAACGTGGCTGACACTTGTGGGGCTCGGCTTACCTGAAGCATTTGCGCTCGGGGCGGCAAGCGGTACGCCCGAAAGACGGATAATTTCCCTTGCATCGGGATGAGACGGCATACGGATTGCAACCGTGTCAAGCTTCGGACTGACCACATCAGGTACGGCGTCGGATTTTTTGAGAATAACCGTCAGCGGTCCCGGCCAGAATTTTTCGGCAAGCTCATAAAGTCTGGGGTCAATTTCTTTGACAAGGGGCGGAATTTCTTCAAGAGAAGAAACGTGAACAATCAGCGGATTGTCATTGGGTCTGCCCTTTGCAACAAATATTTTTTTGACCGCCTCGGCGTCAAGTGCATTTGCCGCAAGACCGTAAACCGTTTCGGTAGGTATGGCAACAAGACCGCCGTTTTTAAGAATATCGGCAGCAGTTACCAGGTCATTTTTATTTTTTGAATTGAGTTTAAGTGTTTTCATAATGATACGGAATTATTCCTCGCTTTTAAGCTTTTCTGCGGTGTCGGCGGTAATCAGAGCGTCAATAATTTCATCCAGGTCTCCGTTAAGGATTGCTTCAATTTTGTAAAGAGTCAGATTGATTCTGTGGTCGCTGACTCTTCCCTGAGGATAGTTATATGTGCGTATTCTTTCGCTTCTGTCGCCTGTGCCGACCTGCGCTCTGCGTTCGCCTGCAATGGCATCGTGCTGTTTTTCTCTTTCAGCCTCAAGGATTTTTGAGCGCAGAATTTTCATTGCTCTGTCTTTATTTTTGTGCTGACTGCGTTCATCCTGGCACTCAACAACCGTTCCTGTGGGCAGGTGAGTTATGCGGATTGCACTTTCGGTTTTATTAACGTGCTGACCGCCCGCACCGCCTGAACGGTAGGTATCAATCTGCAAATCGGCGGGGTTGATTTCAATGTCAACCTCTTCAGCTTCGGGCAAAACGGCAACGGTTACGGTTGAGGTGTGAATTCTTCCCTGGCTTTCGGTTTCGGGCACACGCTGAACTCTGTGAACGCCACTTTCAAACTTTAACCTTGAATAAGCGCCTTCGCCCTCAATCATAAAGCTGATTTCCTTATATCCGCCAAGCTCCGTGGGGTTTGCGTTAAGAATTTCGGCCTTCCAGCCTTTTGTTTCGCCGTACATTGAATACATTCTGTAAAGTACGCCTGCAAAAAGCGAAGCTTCTTCGCCGCCTGCGCCGCCTCTGATTTCAACAATAACGTTTTTATCGTCGTTGGGGTCACGGGGCAGAAGCAGAATTTTGAGCTCCTCTTTGTAAACGGCGACGT
This sequence comes from Clostridia bacterium, assembly GCA_017938985.1. Lineage (GTDB taxonomy): Bacteria > Bacillota > Clostridia > Oscillospirales > Acutalibacteraceae > CAG-177. Next base: position 5,378 of record JAGBAK010000117.1, on the reverse strand, counting down.
TTTCTCTTGATTCCTCAAATTCTTCCTGACAAAGCTCACGGAATTCAGGGTCAAGACCGCCTGCGTCAAGCATTGCTTTTGCTTCTGTCATAGCGGCTTCGGCAGATTTGAACTGACGGTATTTTTCAACAATGGGGGTTAAAACCTTGAGTTCCTGCATAAGCTTTTTGTATTGGGCAATGTCAGCCACAACGTCGCTCTGACAGAGTCTTTCGTTTATATCTTCAAAACGTTCTTCAACTTTGATAAGTTTATCGAGCATAAATTATTCCTCTTCTTCACGGATAATTTTTTTGATATTTTTTTCAACTTTAACTCTTTCAAGCATAACCTCTCTGCCGCATTGACTGCAACGGATGCGGAAATCCGCACCGATTCGCAGAACGTCAAAAATGTTACAGCCGCAGGGATGTTTTTTTTTCATCAGGAGCTTGTCGCCGATTCTTACGTCCATAGAATAAACCTCGCTAAATAATAACAATAAATTATACCATACTATTCTGAAGAAATGTATACAGAAGTAAAAAATTTTGAAATATGCTGCAAAAAGCCTGCATATAGTTTATTAAAAAATGCCATTCAGCGGTATGCCTTTTTACCGCTCGGGCGGAACGGTGGTCAATAAAAATGAAAACTTATAAACCTGAAGGTCGGATTATTTCGACAGAAGAAAACAAAAAATATCTTTCGGGCGCCTGCTATCTTCGGGAAGCATATCACGGCGGTACTATTCTTGAGGGCAGGGTTGTGCGCTGCGATGCCGAGCATAATCTGCACGTTGATTTAGGCTGTATGAAAGGCGTTATTCCCAGAAACGAGGGTGCTCTTGGTATTGAGGACGGCTCGGTCAGGGATATTGCTCTTATTTCAAGGGTCAATAAACCCGTGGTTTTTGTAATTACGGGCTTTGAGAGCGATGAAAACGGCGAAACTTATGCCGTTCTGAGCCGCCGAAAGGTTCAGGAAGAATGTATGAACGAATATGTTTCAACCCTCACGGCAGGCGATATCATTCCTGCAACGGTTACTCATATGGAGGGTTTCGGAGTTTTTTGCGATATAGGCTGCGGAATCAGCGCTCTTATGCCGATTGACAGCATTTCCGTTTCAAGAATTCCGCACCCGGGAGCAAGATTCTCGGCAGGCAACAGAATATTTGCCGCCGTTAAAAGCGTTGATGAAAACGGAAGAATAACTCTTACCCACAAAGAGCTTCTGGGTACCTGGGAGCAGAATGCCGCCTGTCTTCAGGTTGGCGAAACCGTTCCCGGAATAGTACGCTCCGTTGAAAAATACGGAATTTTTGTTGAACTTGCGCCCAACCTTGCAGGTCTTGCGGAGTTTTCGGGCGGAGTTGAGGCAGGCAGCCACGCGAGCGTTTATATAAAGAGTATAATTCCGTCAAAAATGAAAGTGAAGCTGATAATTGTTGACTCTTTTAATGCCGATTATCCTGCCGAGCCGCTGAAATATTTTATCGACAGCGGTCACATTGACCGTTGGGTCTATTCGCCTGAAGAAAGCGATAAGCTGATTGAAACGGTTTTTGAAGATTAATCAATCTGTTCAATGATTCTGCCGCCGCCGATAACCGTGTTGCCGTCATATATAACGGCACTTTGTCCGGGGGTTATTGAGCGCTGCGGTTCATCAAATATAATCTGAATTTTGCCGCCGTCAAGCGGAGTGATAAGGGCAGGCTGTTCTTTTGCTCTGAAACGTATTTTAACTTCGGCACGCATAGGCTCCGTCAGACAGTCAAACGCAATAAAATTCAACCTGTCTGCGATAAGACCTTTGCAATACTGCGTTCCGTTTTCGCCTATGATAACGGTGTTGTCAGCGGCGTTGATTCTGTTGACAAACATCGGTTTGCCGAAAGCGCCGAGACCTTTACGCTGCCCGACGGTGTAGTTGATAATGCCGTTATGAGTGCCGAGAACGTTGCCGCTTTTATCAATAAAATTTCCCTCGGGGGAAGAGATGTTTTTTGAAGCAAGAAATGCAATATAATCATCATTCGGAACAAAGCAGATTTCCTGGCTGTCGCCCTTTTCGGCAACGGGAAGCTCTGCTTTGCGTGCGATTTCACGTATTTCGTCTTTTGTGAGACCTTCAAGCGGAAAAACAGTTTTTGAAAGCTGCTCTTGGGTGAGCCTGAAAAGAAAATAGCTCTGGTCTTTTGAACTTTGTGAGCGCTTGAGCAGATATCTGCCGCCGCAATTTTCAATTCTGGCATAGTGACCCGTTGCAATGCAGTCACAGCCGATTTCAAGAGCATAATCGAGCATTACGCCGAACTTTATTTCTTTGTTGCATTCAATACAGGGGTTGGGCGTTCTGCCGCTGCAGTATTCGCTGATGAAAGGAGAAATTACCTTTTGAGCAAAAACCTCTCTGCGGTCAAGAATTTTCAATTCAATTCCCAGCTTGTCAGCAATCCGTTTTGCGTCGGCAATGTCGGAGTCGGCCGCCGATTCGGGTTTAAGGCGCAGAATAATGCCCGTCACGTCATAGCCTTGTTCTGAAAGGAGATATGCCGCAACAGCACTGTCAACGCCGCCGCTAAGACCGATAGCCGCTTTCATTTTTGAATCACCCCTGTTTATCTTATCATTTTATTATAACATATAATATAATCATTTCCAATAGCCGCAACAATTATATTTTTCGCTGATTTCAAAAATTCCAAAGACGAAAAAACAGAATAAAATCAACGAAAAATTATACATTTCAATTGAATTTTATGCTCATAAATTCAAAAAACACTTGAAGATTTCGGCAAAATAATATATAATTAGTGTATATTGAGGTAATCTGCACTCAAAAGGTACTTTTTGCCGCGAATGCGTTACCCTGCTTAAATTTTTGAAAGAGGTTAATTGAGAATGGGCGGAGATTTGCATTGTCATACAAAACTTTCTGACAGCTCTATGGGTATTGATGATCTCATCGTGCTCGCTCAGAAAAGAGGAATAAACACAATTGCCATCACGGACCGTGACTGCCAGGCAGGTACGGTCAGAGGCAAAATAATCGGTGAACGCAGAGGGATTACGGTAATTCCCGGCGTTGAAATTTCATGTTATGATTCCAAAAGGAAAAAATACGTCGAGATGCTCTGCTACCTCAGCGACAGCCCCGACAGACTTGAGGGTCTTTGCCACCGTAACATAGTTGCACGCAAAAAGGCAAGTCAGCTTATGACTCTTAAAATTGCACGCAAATATCCCATCACACCCGAGCTTGTTCTCAAGTGTGCTACGGGTTCAACAGCGGTTTTTGAGCAGCATATCATGCACGCTCTTATGGAGTGCGGTCTCACAGACAAGCTCTACGGCGACCTTTACTATGAGCTGTTCTCACCCGAAAGTCCCGATAACGTTCTTGTCAAGGCAGGTTATCCCGAGCCTTCAGAGGTTATTGAGGCAATCCACGAGGCAGGCGGCATTGCGGTGCTTGCACATCCTTCAACAGAAAAAGACGTTGAAATCCTTAAAGAGCTTGCGGCAAACGGACTTGACGGCGTTGAAGTATGGCATCCTTCAATCAGCGATGAGCAGAAGGATTTACTTATGAACGTTGCTCGTGAAAACAATCTGCTTTCAGTTGGCGGAACGGAGTTTATGGGTATGTATTCAAAGCAGCCCGTATCTCTCGGTGCTTGCGAAACACCCGATGCGGCGGTGAAAGCGCTTATGAGCTACAAAACAAAAATGAAAAAACGCAGAGCAGCAGCTGCGGCTGAATAATCTCTGACGTTCAATAAAGGCAAAGGGGGAAGTGCCTTGAGAAACAACGATGAAGATATAAAGATTTTTCATCCTAAAAAAACAGACGGTGCAGGCGAAGACCTGATGCATCTTGCAGCGCTTACCGATGCATACAGACGAAACGGCAATATGGAAAAAGCCGTTAAACTCGGTGAGAAATTTGCAACCATTGTTCCCGAAGACGAGTTTCCGAGGGATGCGGCAAAGCTCAAGAATAACGAGCTTGTTCAGCTTCGCTCGCTGATGAGCTTTTCGGCACAGGTTGCGCTGCAGAAATATATGCCCCATTCAATGCTTGCAACGCAGGCGGTCAACGCAATGTTTGAAAAGCTGAAAGAAGATTCACCCGGAATGTTCCGTAATATTTCCGACGGTTCATCTTTCACATTCTATTACCTTGCATTGCGCAAAAAAGAAAACATAGAAGAAGAAATCGGCAAAAGCTTTGCGATGCTCTGCGACAGAGATAACGACGATTATTTTATCAATCTGGGCAGTAAGGTTTATGCAGAAACCGATAAGTATGTTTGCAAGGCGGTTGACAGCGCCGAATTTGCTGAATAAAAGGAATTGAACCACACAGCCAGGCGGTTGTGTGGTTTTTTATATGCGATGATTTGTCAAACTAAGTGCAACACTTTTTGATAGAATCATCAAATAAATCCAGCGGTTTTTGGTAATTTAAAACTTTCTTGGGCCTGGCGTTAATCAACGCCAGGTTCTTTTTTAATGTAGCAGGACTGACACGGGAAAGATTTCTACCCTTGGGATAAAACTCTCTCAATAAGCCGTTTAGATTTTCGTTTGTGCCTTTCTGCCAAGCACAATACGGATCGGCGAAAAACACATCACAGTTTAGTTCTTCTTCAATATTCTGCCAGCCCGCAAACTCTGTTCCTCTGTCACAGGTAATAGACTTAACTGCTTCATCAGGGAATTCAGATAAAGCTGCAATAATCGCCTTTGCCATTGTATCTGCATTTCTGTTAGGCATCTTAATTGCTATGTAATATCTCGTTTTTCTTTCTGCAAGTGTTGCAAAACACACTTTAGATTTTCCTCTACCTGATACTACTGTATCAGCTTCCCAATGTCCGAACTCATTCCGTTTGTATACACTTCTGTCTCTTTTTCGTATTGATTTTCCTAAATTAAACTTACCTCTGGTTTCTTTTTTACCACGGCTTTTGCCTTTTCTACGCAGGACTTTCAGGTTTACATCAATATATTTTTCATATATCCAACGGTATATTGTTTTGAAAGAAGGCATCGGCAGTTCACAAGGTGTATTCGCTATCTGCTCAGGAGACCAAGTGAGCAAAAGCTTTTCTTTGATATATTCCAATATTTCTTGATTATGGAACATTCCTCTGTGACAGTATGATCGTCGAAGAAGATATTTCTTTTGTGCTGTGTACGGATAATATGTTGGTATATCATACATATGCGTACAATTTCTTCGCAGCTCTCTTGATACCGTACTGACACTTCTTCCTATTAACTTTGCTATTTTTCGATAACTGTATCCTTTTACGTAATATTCCCGTAGACAACAACGTTCTTCTATGGTAAGATGGGTATAACTCATATAAATCCTCCTTGGTT
>JAGBAK010000116.1 GCA_017938985.1 Clostridia bacterium | reverse complement strand
TTGCGTAGGTATCGAGTTTGCAGTAAGCAAGGAGATTTTTTCGTGTTTCGGCAACTTCTTCGGGTGACATCGACTTCATATTTTTGAACGCATTCGATGCCTGGTCGCCTTTCTGTATGCCTTCGAGATTATGATAATCAAGTGAAGGCTCATTAGGATAAAGTGCGGGAAGAACATATTTTATCGAATACGAACCCTGCATTGCAGGGAGATAATAGTGTTTCTTTGAAAACGGAGTCATCAGATCTTTTATGTTATCGTGAATATTCATCAGATGGTCGGCAAGGTCGGGATAAACCTCTGCAAGCTTCTTGATGACGTTCTTTTCAAAGCCCATATTGTATGCCGTTGTGCAGACATCATAAGGGATATCGTTGCAGAGTTTTTCGGCAAGTGCTCTGCGCGGGTCTTTGCCTGCTTCGGCGAGGAATTCGGTGTGGTGAAGTTCGCCGTTTTCGCTTTCGAGCCAATGGAGCGAATACTGAAACGGAATCTGCTCATAGGGTGAGGTGAAATCAAACGGCGGAACAGCTTCCTGGAATGTTTCAAAATCGAGAAAATAAAGCGGAAACGAAAGAGAGTCAACGGTTTCACGGATTCCTTTTGCATCGATTTTTCCGATGTTGTTAAGATGCGATTCAACCTGCAAACGCTGATTGCCCTTGATTTCCTTGCGTTTTGCAAGGCTCTCAAAATCGTAGTCGCCCTCATTAAAAAGCTTTACTTTTGTATCGAATTTCAGTCTGCTGATATCGAAAACATTCGGGTGCGAAAGTCTGCCCGTGCAGTAGTCAAAATATCCGCAGGTATATGGCTTATTGCAATGGCATCCGACCTCTCTGTGAGGCTCATAATCGCTTTCCATTATTCTTTCAAGCTCGGGAAGAAAATCTCTGATGCCCGTCTGCCTGCAGTCTGTGTAACACTTCACATCTTCAATCACAAACAGTTCATCGAGGTCAATTTCGCCGTGACGGACATAGCAGGGATTGATATGAACAAGGTAAACGCCGTCAACCTTGTATCCCAGACCGCCCAGCACATACTGCTGATAAGCGGTATCGTGAAGATAGATTTCACTCACTGCGGTTGAGCTTTTGACTTCATAGATTTCAACGTGACCGTTGCCCTTGTTTTTGAGGATATCGACACTGCAGAAAAGTCCGTCAAGAGCAAAAGATGCCTCTGCAATAACGGGTGTATCTGCATCAATGAGCCTTTGTGTTTCTTCGAGCATATCACCTAAATCACCAAACGGAACTTCGGTGAAATCTCCGAAAAGACCCATTGCAAGATCACCGACCATATTGCCCGTTTCAAGAACGGCATCGTTCATAACAGAATCGTCAAATTCTTCGGGTTTGTTTCTGTGAAGCCAGAGCATTTTGGGGCATTGAACGGCATTGCAGTATTTTGATTTTGAAAGTCGCAGAGACATAATCAATTCTCCTTTATACGGAAATTACAATTTTGCTTCCGCCTGCTTTTTCTTTGGTGATGATAACCTGCTTGTCGATTTTTTCTTTCAGGTCTGTAACGTGGGAAATGATTCCTACAAGGCGGTTGCCGTCGCTCAAATCTGCAAGGGCACGGAATGCCTGCGAAAGTGATTCGGGGTCAAGCGAGCCGAAGCCTTCGTCAACAAACATTGTGTCGAGTTTTATGCCGCCTGCGGATGACTGGATTTCATCGGAAAGACCGAGTGCGAGAGAAAGCGATGCTTTAAAGCTTTCGCCGCCCGAAAGGGTTTTGACGCTTCTTTCGGTTCCGTTGTAGTGGTCGATAACCGAAAGGTCGAGACCGCTCTGGCTGCGGTTATTATCGGCGGTTTCGCTTCTTTTCAGCTCATACTGACCGCCCGACATTTTCATAAATCTCGTATTTGCACGGGCAATTATGCGGTCAAAATAAGTCATCTGAATATAGGTTTCGAGCATTATCTTTTCTTTACCAGAAATATTACCGTTGGCGGTATTATTCAGGGCATTCAGGCTGATTTTTCTCTTTTCAATCTCCGACAATTCATCGGATTTTCTGTTGATATTAGCAAGACATTTTGTGTTTGAATCAATGCGGATTCCGATTTTTCTCTGCACTGCCGTAAAACTGATTTTTTCTTCGGTAAGTGCGGATTTTTTCTGCTCTGCAGCATCAATATCAACCGCTTCGGACTCGGAAATCTGCTTTTTAAGCTGCTTGATTTTTGCTGCAAAACCGACAATTTCTTTTTCAGATTCAGTATAACTCTTCTCTGCATTTTCAAGAGCTTTCTGCATTGCCGAAAGTGTGTTTTCAAGAAACTTTTTCTTTGCAACTGCATCAGCTTTGCCCTCGAATTTAAGAGTCGCCGAAAGAGACTTGCACTGCTTTTCAATTTCAGTGCAGGACGCGGTGAGTGCGGAAATATTCTGTTTGCATTCAGCGATAACTTCTTCAGCCTTTTTGATTCTTTCTTCCTCTTTGGGAATCATTTCATCAAGCTCGGCTTTGCGTTTTGCGTTCTTTTCTTCAACGCTGATTTTCTCATTGATTTCCTTGAGATTTGCGGTAATTTCCGCAATGATACTTTCAGCGGTTGCCTGTGCAGTTCCCAATTCACAGCTATCCAGAAGGTCTGAAATGAGCTTCTCGATTTCTTCACGCCGTGAAGTAACCTGACCCTTGATTTCGCCCGATCTGCGGCTCAGCTCTGCGGCATACTCACCAGCTTTATCAGCTTCATTTTTCAGTTTATTGACATCCGATTCAGTGGGTGCTGTTACGGATTTTTCAGCAAGGCAAGGATGATTTGTTGAACCGCAGACGGGGCAAGGTGTGCCTTCTGTCAGATTCTCTGCAAGAATACCCGCCTGCTCATTGAGAAACGCACGGTAATTCATTTCATAAAGATTTTTGACAGATTCTGCTTTGTCGAAGGCGTCACGATAAGCGGTCTTTGCACGCTCATAATTAGCATTCAGCACATCGAATGCCGATATTTTTTTGACAAGATTTTCAAGGGATGCTTTGCGTGATTCTGCCTGCTCTTTTTCTCGGAGAAGCTTCTCTCTGTTTGCGCCTGCATTTTCGAGCGTTTTATTCTCCTCTTTCATTTTTGCAATATCTTCCGCTATCCCCTTTTGAGCTGTTATATAGCTTTCAAGAGTTTTGTTGCAGGTCTGAAGCTGATTTGCAAGTTTCTGCGCTTCCGTCTTCTTCGCATCAAGCTCATCATATTTCGGGATTTCCGCTTCGATAACGGTAATCTGTTTTGAAAGCTTTTCCTGCTCGGGTTTCTTTGCTTTTTCAGCTTCAAGAATCTTTTTGATTTCTTCAAAAGAAACGGTTAATTCCGCATATGTTTTTTCAGATTTTTCAAGTTCTGACCGTGCTTTTGAGTATTCCTCTGCTTTTGCGAGAACAGCTGTCACTTCTTCGAGTGATTTTTCAATTAAAGATATTTTTTCAGCTGTTACGGATTCGGATTTTTTATCATTTTCAAGGATTTTTGAGATTAATTCAACAACATCCTCAACAACCATTTCTCCGTTTCTTGCCTTTGTTGCTTCAATATTCAGAACATCGTTTTCATCACATTGGATACCCATAATATATTGCTTAACGCTGTTCTGCGCAACTTCATATTCATTTTTGACAGCGGAATATTCGCTTTTGATTTTATCCTGCAGGATACGGTAATAATCCGTTTTGAATATCTTTCTGAATATCTCCTGACGCTCTTTAGTATCGGCAACAAGGAGCTTTCTGAAATCACCCTGAGCGATCATTGCAATCTGCGAAAACTGGTTGCGGTCAACGCCCATAATTTCAACAATCGCCGTGTTGACATCCTTGATTTTGGTGATAACTCTGCCGTCGGGATAATGAAGCTCCGCTTCGGCTTTCTGAACGGTTACGCCGTCGCCTTTCTTTGCCTTTCTTTCATATTCAGGGTTTCTTTTAACGGTATATTCCTTGCCGTCATAGCCAAAAACAAGCTCAACCTCCGTGGGGGTATCAAGCTCTGCATACTTTGAACGGAGCATTGAGGAATCCCTTAAATCTCCGCTTGCTTCGCCGTAAAGCGCATATGCAATTGCATCAAAAATCGTTGTTTTGCCTGCACCCGTGTCGCCCGTGATGAGATAAAGTCCGTTGGTGCCGAGCTTTTCAAAGTCAACTTCCGTTCTGCCTGCATAGGGTCCGAAAGCGGACATAACAAGTTTTATCGGTCTCATTTTTCACCCTCCCATATACTTTCAATAAGCGATTTCATAAACTCCGACTGCACGTCTGTCATCGGCTGATTATTCTGATTTTCATAGAATTCAGCGAACAAGTCAAGCGGCGACCTCTGCTCGATATTCTCAATAATATCAAGCTTTGCGGAGCTTCGTGTGCGTTTGTTATCGTAATCAAGCTTCATAAGATTGGGATAGATAACACGCAGCTTGCCGATGGCATCGGGGATATCCTCTTCATCGGTGAGGGTGATGTGCATATAGTCGTCAATGTTGGTATTTATATAGTTATCTTTGAGAGTTATTTCAGCATATGTACCCTTGATTTCACGCATATCACGTTTGGGTTCAAGGACGATTGTTCGGATTTCAAGAGAATCTTTTGCGCCCATTTCAACAACTGTTACGGACTTTTTGTGCTTTGATTCGGAGAATGAATATTTCAGCGGAGTGCCGCAATATCTCACTCTTTCGCTGCCGATATTCTGCGGACCGTGAATGTGACCGAGAGCAACATAATCAAAGCAATCAAACAAATCTGCCGAGACGCTGTCCAAGCCGCCCACTGTCAGTTCCTCTGAGCCTCCTGGCTCTGCTCCGGTGATGAACTGATGACAAATCAGAATATTCCGTGCCCCCAGCTCCAGCGGCTCATTCTCCAAGATCACCCGGATG
>JAGBAK010000115.1 GCA_017938985.1 Clostridia bacterium | reverse complement strand
TTGCTTGTGTTCTTGCTTTTTATGGGTGCAACGTTCCCGTCTGGCTTCAGCTTCGGAGGAATGCTTGAGGCTTTCGGTGCAGGATACTGCGAAAACTTTACGGAGGCAGAGTTCAACAACGGTGTTTTTGCTTATAACAAAATTACGTGGCAGTACGCAGAAGATGAAGATATTAAGGCGCAGCCGGGTTACAAACCGCAAAAGTATGAAGGCATAGCGATTGTTGATTATCACGGCGACGATATCAATCTTGTTATTCCCGAATATATAGACGGCTTGCCTGTTATCAGCGTGAGTATTATTTGTGCACAAACTGAAAATAAAAATAAAATTGAAAGCGTTACCTTGCCGTCATCGCTCAGGGTTATCAATGACGGTGCGTTTAAGGATATGTTTAACCTTAAAACCGTAACAATGGGTGAGGGAGTTGAACAGATAGGTGACGAAGCCTTCAGCGGATGTTGCTCGCTCAAAAACATAAATTTTTCAAAGAATATAATGAGAATAGGTTCAAATGCGTTTTACCGCTGCACAGCTCTTGAATCAGTTGTTCTTCCTGAGGGACTTATCACTCTGGAGGAAAGCGCATTCAGGGATTGCTCTTTCCTTATGGAAGTAACCTTCAACGATAAGCTTCTGAGAATCGGTGCGAATGCCTTCTTTTGCTGTAATCTTCAGAGTGTTGAGCTGAAAGAAAATGTTGTTGAGATAGGCAATTTTGCGTTCAGTGATAACGTTAATCTCAAAACAATAACCCTGCCTGAAAGCCTTAGAACAATCGGCGGATGCTTTATCAGAAGCACAGCGGTTGAAGAAATCAAAGTGCCCAAATATCTGACTTCTGCAGTTGGATTTCTTTACGGCTCCCAAATCAAAAATCTTGTTCTGCCGTCATACTTCCTTCCGATAACACAAAATATAATCAGCTCCGATATTCCGCTTGAAACTCTCACCCTTGAGAGCACTGAAATCAAAGAAAACGGCATTAATCTTCCTACCCTTAATACCCTGATTTATAAGGGCGAAGGTATAATAGATAAAAAAGCGTTTTATTATGATTCCGCAACGGGGACTTACCGTGTTCCCGAAACCGTAATTTTTACAGATTGCATTAATCTGAATATGCACGATTTTCTTCTGAATACGATGAAGTATTATTACCGCATTGACACCGAAACAGGTTACCGCTATTATACCAAGGAGTATTCAAGCGAAGAGGAGTTCAGAGCGCTCGGCAACAGCTTCGTAAGCGGTGATTACACCTATGATTTAACCGCAGGCGGCGGTGCGATTATAACTGATTATAACGGCACTTTCGTAGGAGCCGTAACTGTTCCGTCAGTTTTTGAAAATAACGGTAAAGAATATCCCGTTGTTGCAATCGGCAACAATGCTTTTGCAGAAACCTATGCAAGCGAATATATCCTGCCTGATACCGTTAAAATAATCGGATATTCGGCATTTTATTCCTGCGAATATCTCACCAAAGTCAATATACCCAACGGCGTAACGGTGATTGAACCGCATACATATGCCGATTGCGAGGTTCTCTCAGAAATCACAATTCCCGAGAGTGTTGTTTTTATTGATGACTATGCTTTCTATAACAGCTGGAGTTTAACCTCCCTTGCTCTTAGCGAAGGTCTTGAAATAATCGGTTCGTATGCATTTGCAAACAAACCAAGCGCAGTAAACAAAGTTGAGGGTGCGCCTGCGGCTTATACGCTCACTTTCCCTTCAACCCTCAAAGAGATTCGCCCCTATGCGTTTTATGAATCGGGCCTCAGCGGCGGGCTTGTTATCTCGGGCAACGTAAACCGTCTTGGCGAAAACGCTTTTTCAAGAACAAAGATTGTTTCCGTAACCGTACCGTCAAGTGTTAAAAGAGTAACCGAAAAATGTTTTGCAAGCTGCAAAAATCTTAAAAATGTTATCTTTGAAAACGGTGTTGAATATATCGAATACGATGCGTTTTATAATTCTTCGGCAGCTCTTGAAAGTATGGTTATCCCCGAAAGTATGATTGAGATAGCTTCGGATGCTTTTAAGGGCATTGCTTCCGTTGATAATCTTTATTTTAACGCAGCCTGTTGTGAATCTGACCTGCGTTATTGCGATGACTATTCATTAAATTGGGACAGAAGATTTGCAGGGGTTTTCGGAGAGGGCACACAGATAAACAAGCTTACTGTTGGTGAATCCGTTAAATATTTTCCAACACTCCTTCTGTCTGATGCGACAGTAGGCGAGGTTGTTCTTCCCGATAACCTTGTTGCAATCGGCGAGTGTGCTTTCAGCAGTTGCACCGTCGGCAAGCCTCTTGTTTTGCCCGAAAGCGTTGAAAGTATTTGTGAAGATGCATTTTTCTGGGCGGTTATTCCCGAGATAACCTTACCCCGCAATCTTGAAGTTGTTGAAGAAGATGCTTTTTATGCCGCTAATATTGAAAAGATAAACTATAACTGCATCAACTGCAATTTTGTATATTCAGAAAAAACTGAAAATGAAGGGATTTATGAATCTCCTTTTACCCGTAGCGGCCTTAAAACCGTTGTGATAGGTGAAAGCGTTGAGAAAATCCCCGATTTCCTCTTCTGCTCATTATCCGGCCTTGAAGAGGTTTATATTCCCGACGGAGTAACATCACTCGGCAAGGGGGCATTCGCATTCAGCGGAGTTAAATCCGTAACAGGTCTTGAGGGTCTGACGGAGATTGAGGCTTACACCTTCTATAGCTGCCAAAATCTCACCGAATTCGATATGAGCAAGCTCAAAGTGACCGATATAGGCGAATATGCTTTTGCAAACAGCGGTCTTGTTACTTTCAACGGCGGTGACAAGCTTGAAAGCATCGGCACGGGCTGCTTTGAAGGTTGTGTAAATCTTGAGACCGTTAATCTTGCCGATGAACCGACAATGGTTGCTGCAAGTTACGAACCCTCCGGAACCGTGAATTACGGCGGCAAGCTGATGCTTATCGGTGCAAACGCTTTTGCAAACTGCACGTCGCTCACTGAAATCTCAATTCCCGACACCGTTAAGGATATCGGCTCAAAGGCATTTTACGGCAACACTGCTCTTAAAAACGTTAAGATGTCTGATAACATAATTTTTATTCCCAACGAATGTTTCGGCGGATGCACCGCACTCGAAACTTTCTTATGGAACCCTGAAAGCAAACTTATCGGCAGACTTGCGTTTGCCGACTGCGCCGCACTCGGCGAGTTTGATTTTGTAAACCTTGAAAAGCTCTATGATAACAGCTTCCTTGGCAGCGGCGTTACAGACGTTCAGCTTGGTGAAGCTGAAGATGAAGCCGCTTCTGAGCTTGGAGAAATTGAAACACAGAGCTTTATGGATTGTGATAATCTTACGTCCGTCGGTGTCGGCGGTAACGTTGAAACAATCAAAACCCAGGCTTTTGCAAACTGCGAAAATCTTGAAACTGTCTTTATTGCTGACAGCGTAACCGAAATTGCCGCCGACGCATTTGACGGCTGTGATAAGATGACAATCTATTGCACAGAAGATTCTTATGCTTATTCTTATGCAAAGGAGCAGGGGATTGCCGTGAACACACTTGTTATCGCTTCCGTTCCCAATCAGATCTATACGGGCAGTAAAATCGAACCCGAAATCTCTGTTCTCTCCGCTTCGGGCGATAATCTTGAGGCAAACGTTGATTTCGGCGTAACTTATACCAACAACGTCAACGTCGGCAATGCTGAAGTTAATGTCAAGGGAAAAGGCGCTTTCAGAATGTTTGCAAGCAAGGCGAACTTCGCAATCATTACAAAGAACATTGCCGAAGTTACCGTTGCGCCTGTTGACGCTCAGCTTTACACGGGCGAGGCGATTACACCCAAACTGACCGTAACCGACGGCGCAATGACTCTTACTGAAGGTAAGGATTACAGTGTTACATATTCCGAAAACGTTGAAAAGGGCACCGCAACGGCAAAAATAACGGGCAATGGCAACTATTCAGGTTTCACGTCAATCAGCTTCGTTATTTCTGAAGAAGTAAAAGAACCCACCTTCTTTGAGAAACTGATAACTGCAATCGAAAACTTCTTTGCAAAAATCGTTTCATTCTTTGTCAGAATATTCTCATAATTCCATAAAGCACAAAAAGGGCGCATTCTTTTGGATGCGCCTTTCCTTTTATTAGCATTTTTCTTATATTGATATATCACTTATAAGGGTTTATAATTAAAATAAAAAAATTTTAAAAAATTATGTTACATTTTGAAAAAACGATGACTACATAATGAAGGCTGATGAAAGGAGTGAGGATAATGAGCGAAAAGAAGCGTGCAAATGCATTGCTGCAGGAATGCTATGAACTATACCGCATAAAGCTTTTCAACTATTGTCTTTCACGCCTTGACGGTTCACGGGAGGCTGCAGACGACTGTGTGCAAGAGACCTTCATTGTTTTTTATAACAAACTTCTCGACGGAGAAGAATTTGAAAATCCGAGAGCGTTTCTTTATCGGACCGCCGATAACTTTGTTAAACGGCAAAGGCAAAAGGATGCTGTTGAATCAAAACGAAGTATACCGCTTGATGATGCGGAGAATATCGGAGTTACGGATGAATATTTATTGCAGCTTGACCTGATTGACTATGATGAAATTGCAAAAACGCTTCTGAATCTTCTGAACGATGAAGAAAAACAGATTTACGGTTTGCGGTACATACAAAAAATCGGTGTTGAGGAGATTGCGGAAAGGCTCGGAATTTCAAGACCCGCCGCCTCAATGAGGCTTATGCGATTGCGAAACAAGATAAAAGATATGGTTTATTCTTATACGAAAGGAGGCTGACGGAATGATGACAGTAAGCAAAGAAATACTTATGCACCCTGATTTTTTGACTAACCTTGCAGATGAGCTTTGCGCTCTGCTTGAAGCTGTTATCGATGCTGAATTCGATAAAGGCGATGAAACGGATTTTGATTTTATCGATGAATGTGCTGATTCGATAAATGCAATCCGTTCGGGCGACGAAGCAAAGATACTTCCCTTTATTTCACGTAAGGATTTCTTAAAGAAAGTCGGTATCAAGACCGACGGAAAATTCAAGGTTCTTGTTGCGGCTTGTGCGGCAATTGCGGTTATCTGCACAGCAGGAACGCAAATTGAAGTTAAAGAAAACGTCACAATTGCGCAGGCATTTTCGGGCATCATTTCGGATTTGTTTGTAAAAAGCGTTTCAAAAGAAGAAACGACTCAGCCTGAAACAACTGTCACGGAAAAGGAAGCAAGTCTTATCAATATCAGCATTGAAACAACTCCCGATTTTAAGACGGAATATTACGTTGGTGAAAAGTTCAGCCACAGGGGACTCAAGGTTTTCGGTGAATACGACAACGGCGAAAGACTGCTTGTCCGTATTGATGATTACACCGTTGAGGTTTCCGACAGCTTCGGTACAGAGCCGAAATATGAAACGGTTAAAATCACAGTCGGTGATTTCACGCAGAATCTTGAAGTCAGAGTTATCGAAAGCCTGGAAACGAAAAAACTGACGTCGATTTATGCAATATTCCCTGAAAGTTTTGATTTCACGGCGAATGATCTTAACAACATCGATCTTTCAGAAATGCAGGTTTATGCGGTTTACAGCAACGGCGACGAAACGGAGCTTTCAGCCGCTGAATATACGGTTGAAATTGAAATCGAAGAAACAATATTCAAACCGAAAGAAGCTTTTGTTACGGTCAGCTACGAAGAATGCTCGTGCTCGTTTATGGTTTTCGAAAAATAGCGGATTAAATGAAGATAGCAAACCATAAACAGAACGGAGGTAACATTATGAAAAGAAAAATTTTATCATTATTGCTTGCTTTAGCTTTAATTATAACCGCAATTCCGCTTTCGGGAATTGAATTAACTGCAGACGCAGCAACTGTAGGTAAATATATCCATGGCGAAACAGATGAATGGTATTATACCACAAGCTATAATCAATATGACGAATACGGCGGATTAAAGATTTACTGTTATAAAGGTAATCAGAAGAACGTTGTTATTCCTTCTGAAATCAATGGTATTCCCGTTACTGCTGTCGGCAGTATGTGGACCGATATAGAACACAGTGACCGCACACCTTATTATGACACTTCAAACGTTGAAACCGTTGTTGTGCCCGAAACGGTTAAATACTTAATGGGTTCGTTCAAGAATCTTACCAACCTTAAATCGGTCACTTTGTCCGAAGGACTTGAAGTGATTGGAAACAACACATTTGAAAACTGTACCCAACTGACCGAAATTGATATTCCCGATTCCGTTGTTAAAATATACGGATGTGCGTTTAAAAACAGCGGTATTGAAAAAAGACCGTTTGAAATCAGTTTTGAGGAAATCGAATATGATTTTTCGAAACTCAGCGAAATAAACGAAGAAATAATTTTTAATTCTCAGCAGATTGAATTTAAAAATTTACGCCATGCCAAGGCTGACAAAATTATCTGCAACGGTATGATTTATTATTTTCAGTATTACGGAGATAATCCGGGTGTTGTGGATAACAAAAACCTTGAAATAGTGTGCAACGGCGGTCTTTATTCCGAACTTCATCTGGAATACACAAAGGGCAGAGGCTTATATGCTCATCTTGATGATGAAACAGGTGTTCTGACCTATAACTGCGTTCCCGTTGAAGAAAAAACCGAATATGTAAGCGGCGATTACAGATATTATCTCAACAGCGATAACGAAGCGGTTATCAGCAGATATCTCGGCAAAGACAGTGAAGTAACCGTTCCCGAAACAATTGACGGCTACACCGTCGGCGAAATCGGTGATTTGGCATTTGCAGGCGGCATCTTTGAAGATGATTATTTTGATTTTATTTTAGATGAAAACCAGATTACCTCTGTTATTTTGCCTGAAACGGTAAAGAAAATCGGTGCATTCGCCTTTGAGTATAACAGGTCGCTCGTTTCGGTTAATATACCCGATGCTGTTGAGGTGATACCAAGCAGTGCGTTTGAAAGATGCTCCAGCCTTGAAAATATTGATTGGCCAGCAAATCTCAAAGCAATAGGACCGATGGCGTTTTACGCCTGTAAGGGACTGACAGATATTCAGCTTCCCGAAGGCATTGTCAGAATAGGCTCAAACGCATTCGGTCTCTGCAAATATCTCAAGAGTGTTTCTCTTCCCGAAACTTTGGAACACATTGGATATTATGCGTTTTATAAAGACTCTTCGCTTGAATCAATCTCAATTCCCGACGCCGTTACAGAGATTGGTGACGGTGCATTTATGTATTGCACTGCTCTTGAAGAAGCAAAGCTTCCCGCAGATGTTGAGGTTATTCCCGAGAATTTGTTTTGGGGCACCAATCTCAACGGCATTGATATTCCCAAGACTGTAACAAAAATCGAGAACGGTGCATTTTGCAGTGCAAATCTCGGTGCGGTTGAACTGCCCGAAAACCTTGAATATATTGGCAACTGGGCATTCAGCGGCGCATATCTTGAAACGATTGAGTTGCCCGAAAACATCAAATATATTGGTCACGAAGCGTTTTGGGGTGTAGGTTTGACGGAGTTGAATCTTCCTGCATCTGTTGAATATGTCGGTGAAGCTGCTTTCGGTTCAAATAATTTTGAAACTCTTGTTCTCGATTGGCAGAATATTTATGCCGTTGAAGCCTCTGCATTTTCTTACTGTGAAAATCTTAAACGTGTTGAAATTGCAGGCGGAATAAAAGAGATCAGAAGCGGTGCTTTTTCGTATTGCGATAAACTTGAAGAAGTTATTATCGGTGACAGCGTCACAAGAATTTACAACAGCGCTTTTCAAAAAGATACGTCTCTTGAAAGCGTTACAATACCGGAAAATATAAAATTTATCGGGTTCTCTGTGTTTAGCGGCTGTTCTGGACTGAAAACCTTAAATTTTGATGCTATAAACTGCGTAACGATTACCAAGCAAGGTGCCGGCATTTTTGCCGGATGCCCCATTACCGATTTGAATATCGGCGAAAATGTAGAAACCATTAATGACGATTTGTTCTCAAACGTCAGAACTCTTGTTAATGTTGAATTTTCAGGAAATCTGACATCTATCGGTGATAATGCTTTTTCAGGATGTAATGCTTTGCAGAATATTGATATCCCTGATTCGGTAAAATCAATCGGCCAAAAAGCATTTAATAAATGCAGTTCTCTTGTTTATGCCGATTTACCCGAGAATCTTAAAGATTTAGGAGCTTCTGCATTCAGCGGATGTGAATCCCTTGAAGGTATTGTTCTTCCCGATGAGCTTGAAACAATCGGCAGCAGTGCGTTTGCAGGTTGTGCCGCACTTACCGAAATAACAATCCCCGAAAAAATCAAAGAGCTTGGTTCTACGGTTTTTGATAACTGCTCGTCTCTCAAAACTATTTATCTTAATACTCTTGACTGCACGTTTACAGGACTTAGAGACACCGAACACGCAGAAATAAAATATTCTCCCTTCTACTACTGCGAGTCACTTGAAGAAATTGTTCTTCCTGAAGGAATTGAAGCGATTCCCGATTATTTCTTCAGCGGTCTTAAGTCAATATCGGTTGTTGATATGCCTGCAAGTGTAACATCAATCGGCAAAGGCGCTTTTGCTTACAGCTCTGTTACGGAGCTTACAGGCTGCGAGGGAGTTGAAAAAATAGGTGAATACTGCTTTTATAAGACCGAAAGCTTTGGCGATTTTGTTCTTCCCGAAAAAGTTACCGATATCAGCCCTTACACGTTTGCCGACAGCGGTATAACAGGCTTTGTTGCAACGGATAATCTTGAAAGCATCCTCGAAAGTGCTTTTGAAGGATGCGGCAATCTTGAAAACGTTGATTTGAAAAACAACGTTATGATTATTGATAACAACACGTTTGCAGGCTGCGGTTCGCTCAAAAATATTGTTGTTCCCGATTCTGTAAAAAATATCGGCAACAGTGCTTTTGCTGATTGCGGCGCACTTGAAACCGTTTATATGTCCGCAAATATCAGCTTCATTCCCACCGAATGCTTCTGCAACGATTCCGCACTGTCATCGTTTACCTGGAATCCCGAAAGCAAGCTTATCGGCAGAATGGCATTCGGCAACTGCTCAAGCCTTGACTCATTTGATTTCAATAATGTTGAAAAGCTTTATGACAACAGCTTTTCAGGCAGCGGTATAACCGCTGTTATGCTTGGTGAAAAAGCAGATGAAACCCACACTGCGCTTGAAGAAATTGAGGTTCAGAGCTTTATGGAATGCATGAGCCTTGCAAGCGTTTCAATCGGCGGCAACGTTTCAACAATCAAATCGCAGGCTTTTGCAAACTGCGAAAACCTTGAAACCGCAGTGATTTCAGACACGGTAACGGATATTGCAGCCGATGCATTTGACGGCTGTGACAACCTCACGATTTATTGCTCCGAAGACTCTTATGCTCATTCGTTTGCAGAATCCCGTGGCATTGAGTTTGCAATTGTTGCTAAAGATATTGAAACGGCTGAAATCGCAGCGATAGCTGTTCAGGATTATACGGGAAAAGAAGTAAAGCCTGAAATAATTGTCACAGACGGCGCAAACGTTCTTCGCGAAGGAACCGATTACACTGTAACTTACAAGGACAACGTTGAACCCGGTACGGCAACAGCGGTCATAACGGGCAAAGGTAATTATTCAGGCACAAAAGCCGTTGAATATGAAATTGAAGAGCTTAACCCTGTTCAGAATATTCTGAACACCGTACTTTCGTTCTTTAAATCTGTTTGGAAAAATATAACAGAATTCTTTTCGCAGTTTATAATAACCCGTAATATAAATAAGTTTTAAGCTTTGAAAAGAATCCGAAACACTTTTCAATGCTTAAAAAGGAGGTCATATTTATGAGAAAAACTATTCTAAAGATATGCTCGGTATTTCTTGCAATATCGCTTATTACGGGCACACAGTTATTCAGCGAATTTGCCTTGGGAGTTGTAAAGGCATATGCGGCAGAAAGTGAGTGCGAAGTTTTCACCAAAGCACAGTATAACGACGGAACCTGGGCATATGAGGATTATACCTGGAGACAGCAAGAAGATCTTGTCGGCGATGAAGTTGAAACCGTAACGGTTGAGGGTGTGCGTATTCTTGACTATCACGGCTCGGATACAAACGTTGATATTCCCGAATATCTTGACGGCAAGCCCGTTATCGCCGTTCAGTTTGTAAATGATAAATGTCTGGAACGCGGCACAAAACGGAAAAATGTTGAAACAGTGTCTCTTCCCAGAACCCTCAGGGTGATATCGTCGTATTCGTTCAAGGAAATGACCGCCCTCCAATCAATAGTAATTCCTGCCGGAGTTGAAACGATAGAAAGGGAAGCGTTCGCAGGTTGCAGCGCACTTAAAAGCGTTACCTTCCTTTATGGTGAGGGGAAGGGACTCACAAGAATCGGCTACGCCGCTTTTAAAAGATGCACATCACTTACTTCTGTTAAATTTCCCACATCATTGAAAGTTATTGATTCCAATGCATTTGAAAGTTGCGGTTCACTTTCCGAAATTGTTCTCAATGAAGGTCTTTGCGAAATAGAACAGTATGCTTTCCAGTATTGTTCTGCTCTTAAAACGTTGGTTCTTCCCGAAAGCATTCAAAGGCTCGGAAGCTCTTTTATCAGAGGTACCAAAATAGAAAAGCTTGATATTCCGCGCAATCTCAAATCTGTGAGCTATCTTCTTGACGGCACAAGGATTAAAGAAATTGTTCTTCCTCCGATTTTCAGCAAACTGACGTCATCTCTTCTCGGCTCAAGTGAATACCTTGAAAGCCTGACGATTGAAGATATGGGTATTGCAAAAGGTGCCATCTACTACCCTAACCTGAAAACTCTGATTATTAAAGGAACGGGAGTGATCGAGGAAAATCCGTTCGGAGTTACTAAAACGCAACATAATATTTATTCGCCCGACGGAAACTATACCTATTATACAGAAACGATTCATGCTCCCGAAACGGTTATTCTCACCGATGGCTATAACGAAAATATCAGCAAAGTTCTTGTGGATAAGCTGAATTATTACCAGCGCATTGACCCCGAAACAGGCTACGGCATTTATTCAAAAGAATATTCGGGTGAAGAAGAGTTCAGACCGCAGGGCAGCAGCTTTGTAAGCGGCGATTATACGTACGATTTGACCGCAAACGGTGCAATAATAACCGATTACAGCGGAACGTCAACGGGCGTTGTAACCGTTCCCGACGTTTTTGAAAACGAAGGGGTTGAATATCCTGTTATTGCAATCGGCAAAAACGCTTTTGAGGGCGCAACCGCAACAGAAATCATTCTTCCCGAAACAGTAAGAAAAATAGAAGCATATGCGTTTAACCAATGTGCAAATCTGACCAAAACAAACATTCCCGAAGGCATAACGGTAATTGAACCTTATACCTACAGCCTTTGCAGCAGTATGAGTGAAATAACCATTCCGGAAAGCGTTGTTTATATCTGCGAAGGTGCGTTTGCAGGCAAAAGACCCACCTCTGAAATCGTTATTCCCTCATCGGTTAAATCCATAGGTCCAAAAGCGTTTTATGCAAATCCGCTTATAACTTCTCTGACGCTTAACGAGGGCCTTGAAATAATCGGCGAAAACGCATTCGCAAACCACGAAGGTTTTCTTGATGAACTTGAAGAATATTCACTCACTCTTCCGTCATCAATCAAAGAAATAGGAAAAGGTGCATTTGAATATTCGGGTGTAAGCGGCGAGGTTGTTATTCCCGAAAGCATAAAAGCCATCCCCGAAAATATGTTTATGGAAAGCCCTTATCTTACGTCGGTTGTTATGCACAGCGGAGTAACCGCAATCGGTGCAAGCGCATTTAACGGATGCTATGCTCTTGAATCAGCACCGCTTTTGGAGGGACTTGTATCAATTGAGGATTATGCGTTCAACTATTCAAGCTTAACGTCTGTTGATTTCCCGTCAACCGTAACGCATCTCGGTAAATATGCGTTTGCAGCCACCTGCCTTACGGAAGTTACAATTCCTGCAAACATCAAAACCGTGCCTGAATATTGCTTCAACAGCTGTTATGATTTGAAAAACGTAACGTTTGAAGACGGTGTTGAATATATTGAGGCTTATGCGTTTTCAAGCTCGGGTTCATATGACAGCATTGTTATTCCTCCGAGTATGAAAGAAATCCGTTCCAATGACGTATTTTACGGTGTTGACAGAATCGAAAACTTTGTTTTCAACGCAACCTGTTATGAAACTGATTTGATTCTCAGCAAAGACAGTTCTTTAAAACTGAATGTTGACGGAAGATTTAAAGACATTTTCAATTCAGGCTACGGGATAGGTAAATTCATAATCGGCGATAACGTAAAATACGTTCCTGCCGGGCTTGCGGCTAATGCGAACATTGAAGAAATCGTTTTTCCTGATAATATTGTTGCCATAGGTGAAAATGCGTTTAGGTATTGCTGTGTTGAAAAACCTTTTATTATTCCCGAAAGCGTAAAAACCGTTTATAAATCCGCTTTTTACAGAATCGATATTCCTGCAATCACTCTGCCCGAAGGTCTTGAAAGCGCAGGCAAAAATGCTTTCTTGGATATGACGGCTGATGTATTATATTACAACTGCACAAACTGTGTTTTTGAAACCGCTTCCGTTGAAACGGAAATTGATGGTGTTTACGATTCTCCGTTTTGCAGCGATGACCTTGAAAACATTGTTATCGGTGAAAACGTTCAAACCCTTCCCGATTTCACTTTCTGTTATGTAACAAGCCTTGAAACCGTGCATATTCCCGAAAACATAAAAGCTCTCAGCAAGGGCGCATTCGCATTCAGCGGTGTTAAAACAGTAACGGGTATGTCGGGAATAACAAAGCTTGAAGATTATACGTTCTATGAATGCGAAAATCTCACTTCGCTCGGTATTGAAAACAGTAAAATAACTAAAGCAGGGAATTATGCTTTTGCATACAGCGGAATAGAATCATTAAGCGGTCTTGAAAATCTTCTTGAGGTCGGCGACTATGCTTTCTATGAATGCGAAAGCCTTGCTTCGGTTGGCATTGAAAACAGTAAAATAACCAAAGCAGGTAACTATGCTTTTGCAAACAGCGGAATAGAAACGTTAAGCGGTCTTGATAATCTTCTTGAGGTTGGAGAATATGCTTTCTATGAATGCAAAAACCTCGCTTCGGTTGGTATCGAAAACGGCAAAATAACCAAAGCAGGCAAATATGCATTTGCACATAGCGGAATCGAAAGTCTGAATGGTCTTGAAAAGTTAAAGGATATTAAGGAATATACATTCTACGGATGTGAAAATCTCACGGAAGCCGACCTGACAAATTCTGAAGCAACCGATATCGGCGGTTATGCTTTCGCGAAGAGCGGCATCGTTTCGTTCACAGGCGGCGGTTATCTTGAAAGCATCGGCGACGGCTGCTTTGCAAACTGCGCAAGCCTTGAAACCGCTGCTCTCGGCGGCAATCTGATGCTTATCGGTGAACGCACTTTTGTAAACTGCACGGCGCTTACACAGATTACTGTCCCCGACAGCGTTAAAAACGTCGGCAAAAAGGCGTTTTACGGCAACACCGCATTGGTAAGTGTCAAAATGTCAGATAACGTAATTTTTATTCCCGATGAATGCTTCAACGGATGTTCTGCACTCGAAACCTTCACTTGGAACCCTGAAACCAAGCTCATCGGCAGGCTCGCATTTGCCAACTGCATTAAACTTGCAAACTTTGATTTTGTCAACCTTGAAAAGCTTTATGATAACAGCTTCCTTGGCAGCGGTGTTACCGTCGCTCAGCTCGGCGAAGGTGTGGATGAATCTGTTTCCAAACTTGAAGAAATCGAAACACAGAGCTTTAAAGGATGCGAAAATCTTGCAACAGTCGGTATCGGCGGTAACGTTGAAACAATCAAAACTCAGGCTTTTGCAAACTGCACAAACCTTGAAACCGCAGTTATTGCCGACAGCGTAACAAGCATCGCTCCCGACGCATTCGACGGATGTGAAAATCTTACGATTTATTGCTCATCAACTTCTTATGCCTATACATATGCGCAGGAGCAGGGAATTCCCGTGAGCACACTTGTTATCGCTCCCATTCCCAACCAGACCTATACGGGCAGTAAAATCGAACCCGAAGTTTCTGTTTCCGCTTCGGGCAATAATCTTGAAGTTAACGTTGATTTCGGTGTAACCTATGCAAATAATATCAACGTCGGCAAGGCAGACGTAAACGTTAAGGGCAAGGGCGATTTCAGAATGTTTGCAAGCAAAGCAAACTTCACAATCGTTACAAAGAATATTGCCAAAGTCACCGTTGCTCCCGTTGCCGACCAGCCTTACACGGGCGAGGCGGTTACACCCAAGCTGACCGTAACTGACGGCACAAAGTATCTTGTTGAAGGTAAGGATTATACCGTAACCTACTATAACAACACAAATGAAGGTACCGCAACGGTCAAAATTACGGGTAAGGGAAACTATTCAGGCTACACCACAACCTCATTTGTTATTTCCGAAGAAGCAAAAGAACCTACCTTCTTTGAAAAACTGATAGCGGCAATCGAAAACTTCTTTAAAAGAATCGCTTCTGTTTTTGCCTGGATGATTGTGTAACTCAATAAAAACAGTCAGGACTATCGGATTAACCGATGGTCCTGGTTTTATTTTATGAAATTGGTTTTAATTTTGTTTTCGGGGATGTCACGGAGTTCATATTTTTCATCAGTATGACCGAGAGTGATTGCGCAGCAGGGG
>JAGBAK010000114.1 GCA_017938985.1 Clostridia bacterium | reverse complement strand
TTACGGGAGTTGAAGAGTATGTACTGCCGCTGAAGGTAACAATTGCACATTCGTTGGAAGTGAAGAAATTCACACCCCAAGCACCTGACGGATGAATTGCGAGATTGTCGATGTCTTCATAAGTTGCAACCACACTGCCGCCCTTGATGCAGAGAACGTCATTCATTGAGCCGCTGACCCAGAGCGTGCCGTCAGCCGTTGCTTCAATTCTCTCATAATCGTCTTCGGGAAGCTCGATTTTGTTAACAAAGGCAAGAGTTGAACCGTCATAATGACATTCGCTGAGCTCGCCGTCAACAAGAACATAAACTCTGTCACCGATTGCAGCAACGGAATGGTCAAAGGTTTCAAAGGTTGTAACGGGCGCTTCAAAGGGAACGAATGTTGATGTAACGGTGAATGCACCTGCATTTACGCTTGCGGTGTCTGCCGAAAATCTTTCGCCTTCCCACTCCCAAGGTCCATCTTCATTTCCGATATCTTCAAGCTTGAAGGTTATGCCGTCAAGGAGAGCCTGGATACGGCTGTCGCTTATATCAGTTGTATCAAATTCAACATAAACCGATGCGTTTGCATTTTCAAAACGGTTGAAATAAACGAGTGTGTCATAGCCGTCGTCATATTTGAGAAGGTCAAAACCGCCGACCTTTACAGTTTCATAAGCGTTGTTTTCTTTGTACTCATACTGGTTAAAGCCGTAATAAACAAGGTCTTCGCGGAAATCGTAAGGCTCATCAATCTCAACGCTGATTGTTGCCTCAACCAAGTAATATTCGTTGTCCTCGGGGTCGAGAATCTGAAGAACTGCTTTGGCGTATTCTTCTTCATCCTTGAATTCGTCTTCAATGTTTATCCAGTCTCCGTCAAAATCAACGGTAAAGAACGATGTCTCAACGGCTGCATCTGAAGCGGCAGAAGGCTGATTTGCGTTGTCAGGTGTATCGGATGTATTGGCTGTGTCGGGTGCGTCACCGCTGCAGGAGGCAAAAGAAAATAACATTGCAAGTGCAAGAAGAACTGCAAATAGTTTTTTCATAGTATAATATCTCCTTTGTTTTATTTATGCCCAGGGATCTTCCTCTACGGGAACACGGATATCCGAAAGGCATTGGATTTCAACCAAGAACCACTGACCTGTTGAGGGCTTTCTGCGCAGCTTCACAGGTCTCGGGTTATCTGCGCCGCCGCTCTGAACATAGAGTGTTGCCCAGTCTGCATTATCGAAGGAATAAGGGTTTTCGATAACGGTAATTTTATAGGGCACGTTGGGCTTATAGCTGTTCTGTGGAGTTGCACCCTCAAAATATGAGCGAGCCTTATAGCTGTCTGAACCGAGATGCTCTTTGATAAACTGCTTTTCAAAGCCGCTGACATCTGCAGGACCTTTTAAGAAGTTGAGCATTTCGATAGTTGCATCGGGATTGTGCTCATAATTGCACAAAGCCGCAAGTGTGAGAGCTGTTGTTTTGAAGGCGGAATCGAGGCTTGCTTCGGGTAAAGCCTTAAGCTCTGTAACGTTTGTCGGAAGTGCAGCAAAGGTAAAGGTTTCGGTGTGGTTTCTGCCCTTGCCTATTGACTGTACGGCATTATTCACCGCTTTGTTAATGCCCTGCGAAACCTCTCTTTTAAGTGCTGATTCTGCCTGCCTTTTGAGCGAATCAAAAAATCCCATTGGTAATTCCTCCTATTCTTTAATAAATCTGTAATTCATAAAGGTAAAATATCCGCTTTCGTCAAGCGCCTTTACCCAAGTCTGCGCTTCTTCGTCAAAAATCTCACCCTTGATTCCGGTGTCGTAACAAAGCTCACCGTCACGCAGTTCCCACTGCATCGGTGAATCGGCAATCATACCGTCAACGAGAGTGAAATATCCCGCCGCAACCGCTTTATCCACCTCAGCCTGTGACACACCCTCGGGCAGGGGCATGAGCATATACATTTTACCGTTATCGCATATTTTAATCTGCATACCGATAATCTTTTTGCGCTCATTCATTTCTTCGGCAACGGCATCTTCATCTGTTTCATCTATGTAAAGCATAGGCGAAGCGAGATACCCTTCTGCCGTCAGATAAACAAGTTCGTCATTATCGTTGAATACTCCTATTGAGTGAAATTTCCATTTGCCGATAAAATCCATATGCTTTCCTCCTTACCTAATTTTGCCTGTTTTCTGTCTGCTTCGGCTTTTCTCTGCGTTCAACGTTGTTATAAAGGAAATTGTCCGCACTTCCTGTTATAATCATACTGCCGGGTCGGGTATAAACGGTTGCGTTTTCCTGCATTTTTACAGACTTGTTTTTTGAGGCTATGCCGTTAATGATAAGAAATCCGACCAGAAGACCTATAAGAAGCGAAACGGGCAGCCAGAAAAAGGCAACGCCGTCTTTTTCGCTTTCGGGCTCAGCTTCGGCTTCGTCTGCTTCATCTGCATTAACGGGTTCACTGTTATTTACATATTCGCCCGAGTTGCCGTTTTCAAGATATCCATCTGTATGCTGATGAGTGGAAGCGGATGCAGAGAATACGAACGAAACACAAATCAGAGCTGCAATAATTACTGCAAAAAGCTTTTTAGTCATATTCCCACACCTCCTTAAAGCAACGCTATCAGCCACATAAGACCGTAGATAACGGTGCCTATGCCTGCGCCGAGTAAAAGCGAAGCCTTTGTGACGGCTTTTTTGTCTGTCGGGATATTGCCGACGAATTTTCCCGTCTGTCCGTTCATTGCAAATGTGAAATTCTCACCGTTCCACTTTGTGTTGAGCAGCCATACGGGATAGAGTGCGTATTTGTAAATACCGTTTGCAACGTTCATATTTGCGCTCTGATTTTCAACATCATCATAACCTTGTACGGTTTCCTTGAACGAATCAATTATGCTCTGTCTGATTCTTTCGTTTGCTCTCGGCATACTTTCTTCGGCTGTAACATCGTATTTATCCGCAAGATAGCCTGCGAGATATGCGGTGTTGAAATCAACAGCCTGCGACAAATCAAAGGGTTCAACGGATTCCATAAGGTCGTCGGGCATTTTTGTTGAGCCGTCAACGGGAATGTTATCAAAGCTTATGTTGCCGCTTCTGTAAACGTCAAAATACGAGGTTTCGGTATATTCGTAATTTTCGTCTGACCATGTCTTTACCTTTTTTGCTTTATAGTTTGCGTTGCCGATTGCATCGCAGGTAAAAAGCCAATGCGGCACATATACGCCCTTGATTTCCTCAAGGCGGTTATCGGTAAGAAATGATTTAGGCACAAATTTTTTTGTTGAGATATGCTTTTTGAGTGCTTCCTTTGCCTCTTTTTTATCGAGCTTGAAGGGGATAACCAGATCAGGCTTTAATGCACCCGAAAACTGCCCTTTCATAACAACCTGATTGCCGCAGTAGGGACAACTTGTTGCGCCCGTTGTTGAATCGGCAACAATTTCACCGCCGCAGGAATTGCAGGCATAAACGCTCATACCGTCTGTTTCGCCGGCACCCCACTGTGCACCCTGCGGATTCCAGTTGATCTGCTCAACCTGATTTGCTGTGTCTTCGGGCATAGCGGTTATATCAAACTCGGTGTCGCAGTAGGGGCATTTCAGCCTTTGCGCGCCAACGTCAAACTCCACCGCTCCGCCGCAGCACGGGCATTTATGTTCAAGAATTGTTGACAAGGTTAATCATCTCCTTGCTTATTTATATCTGCATCATAATAAACCATACCGTTTTTATCCGGTACATAGAACTTGGTTTTGTAATACCAAACGCCTGCCGCAATCGCAGAAATCAAAACAACAACCGAAACTATGATTATCACAGCTTTCATTTTGTTCATTGCTGTTTAGGCGTGCCGCAGAAAGCACAGAATCTGCCGCCGTCATTTGCCGCATTGCAGGAGGGACAAACCCAATTCTGCGATACAGTCTGCTGTACGGGAGGCTGATTGTAGACATTGTTCATCGGTTGATTATACTGATTCTGCTGTACATAGGGATTAGGCTGACCGTAAGCACCTGCAGGAGCATATCC
>JAGBAK010000113.1 GCA_017938985.1 Clostridia bacterium | reverse complement strand
GTCTTATCAGAGTTCGTGAATTTACAATGAAGGATGCCTATTCTTTCCACACCTCGCAGGAAGATCTTGAAAGATATTATGACATCTGCTACAAAGCATACGAACGTATTTTTGCAAGAGCAGGTATTCCCGAAGTTATCACAGTTGCATCAGACAGCGGTATGATGGGCGGCAGCATTTCACACGAATATATGCTTCTTTCCCCCGTTGGTGAAGATTCGATTGCAGTTTGCTCCGAATGCGACTACAGAGCAAATATGGAAGCAGCCGAAAGCATCATCGATAACGAAATCAGCGGCGAAACAAAAGAACTTGAGCTTGTTTATACCCCCGATATCCACACAATCGAAGATATCTGCAATTTCCTCAAGACTCCTCTTGAAGAAAGCTGCAAGGCTGTTGTTTACCAGAAGAATATGACAGACGAATACGTTGTTATCTTTGTCAGAGGCGACCTTGATATCAACGAAACCAAGCTCACAAACTACCTCGGCGAAGCTGTTCACCCTGCAGTTATCACAGAGGATTGCGGTCTTTTTGCAGGCTTCATCGGTCCCGTTGGTATGGACAGAGAAAAGTTCACCGTTCTCTTTGATGCTTCTCTCAAAAATACCCACAACCTTTCCTGCGGCGCAAACAAGCTTGATCACCACTACACAGGTCTTTGCATCAGCCGTGATATCGGCGACGTTGAATACATCGACCTTGCAAAAATCAAGGAAGGCGGCATCTGCCCCAAATGCGGCAAGCCTGCCATCACAATTTCAAGAGGTATTGAAGTTGGTAACATCTTCCAGCTCGGCACAAAATACACAAAGTCAATGGGTATGCAGTACCTTGACAGCGAAGGCAATCTTCAGTATCCCATTATGGGCTGCTACGGCATCGGCGTAGGCAGACTTGCAGCATCCGTTTGCGAAGCTCACCACGACGAATACGGTCCCATCTGGCCGATGAGCATTGCTCCCTGGCACGTTCAGGTTTGCTGCCTGAGAGCAGACGACGAAGAATGCAAGGGCGTTTCCGATTCTCTCTATCAGCAGATGCTTGATGAAAGAATGGAAGTTATCTATGACGACAGAAACATCCGCCCCGGCGCAATGTTCTCTGACGCTGACCTTCTCGGCGTTCCCGTAAGAGTAATTGTCAGCCCCAGAAACCTCAAGGAAGGCGTTTGCGAAGTTGTTACAAGAGACAAGAGCGTAAGCCTTAAGGTTGAAACCGATAAGGTTATTGAAACCGTCAAGGGTCTTATTGAAGAAGGACTTAAGTTTTGATTAATTATGAGAATGCGCAAAAAAAAGCATCTTGAAGAGCGTCTTGCTGCCTGCAGCAACGTTATAACGCTCGTCAGCGATGATTGTAATTTTTTAACTGCAATAGAAAAAAAGGATTTTCTCGATACACATAAGCTTTTCGGCAACGGTAACCCCGTTGTGCTTGAAATCGGTTGCGGCAAAGGCAGATTTGCCTGTGAACTTGCAAAGCAAAACCCGGATATCAACGTGCTTGCTCTTGAAAAATGCTCAAACGTTGTTGTTATTGCGGGCGAAACAGCGCTCAACGAGAATATATCCAACCTCAGATTTCTTCATTGCGGTGCGGAATACCTTGAAAAATATATCAGGCCGAAATCAGTTGACAGGATTTATCTGAATTTCTCCTGCCCCTATCCCAAAAGAG
>JAGBAK010000112.1 GCA_017938985.1 Clostridia bacterium | reverse complement strand
TACTATCCACACAATAACCTTAGAAATTGCTTTAAGCGGCCAAAAGCGACTCATTGAACAAAACGCTATAGGCAGACCAAGCGGTGCGCCGCAAAGCAGCGTCACCGCAAAGATAAGCAAAGATATTTTAAAGCCGTCGAACAAAAAAGCCGTGACTTCTAAAAAGGACATATTAAAACTCCGATTATTATATCTTTAAATTACTTCTGGTCTTAGAAATCTGTGATAGCTGTGTTTGAAACACCGTATTTCTCTGCAAGAGCAGCGATTGTGCCGTCTGCTGCGAGTGCTTCGAGCTGTGCGTTAACGTTTGCTGTGAGCTCGCTTCCCTTCTTAAAGCCGATTGCGTAGAACTCAACATCACTTGAAAGGTCTTCAACGATCATAAGGTCTGCATAGTCGCCCTTACCTACATAGCTCTTTGCAAGCTGTGCGTCAACAACTGCGAAATCTGCTGTGCCTGCGCTGATTTCTGTGAGACATTCTGTCTGCTTGATGAAGCCCTTGAATGCTGTGCCTTCGAATTCCTTTGCATAAGCTTCGCCTGCTGAGCCGCTTTCTGCAACGCCGAATTTGCCGTTAAGATCTGCTGCAGTTGCGATGCCGGAATCAGCCTTGACAACAACTACCTGGCGGTTTTCCATGTAGTTATAGGAGAAGTCAACCTTTTCCGAACGCATAATGCCGTCATCATCAGCAGTGTTGCATGTGAAGCCGTTCCATACGCAGTCGATTGTGCCTGAATCAAGGTCTGTGTACTTGCTGCTCCATTCGATTTCCTGGAAGATAACTTCATAACCGAGGTTGCTGAAAACAGCTTCTGCAAGTTCTGTATCGAAGCAGATAAGCTTACCGTTTTCGTCAAGATAGTTCATGGGTTCGTAGAATGTGTAACCGACAACAACTGTTTTTACTTCTTCGTTGTTGAGTGCTTCTGTTGATTCGTCTGCCTCGTTGACGGGAGCGGTTGTTGTTTCTGTGTCTGTGTTGCCGCCGCATGCTGCAAATGAGAACATCATAAGCATTGCAAGAACCAAAGCAAATATCTTTTTCATATGTATTAACTCCTTTTCGCCGTTTTTCGGCTGTTTTATTGTAGTATTACATTATCACAGTAAAGCGGTTTTGTCAATATTTATTATTAAAAACAATATTATTTGTCTGTACAGCCTGATTGGCGAAAACTCTTTGAAGAATCGTCAACAGCGGGATGTGTTGATTTTTTCACAATTCTGTGATATGATTATTCAGATATGATTACTTGATAGGAGAAAGTCTATGTATCCCAAGGAACTTGAAAGATTTCTGCTTAAAGTGCAGAAACCCGGAAGATATACGGGCGGCGAACTTAACAGCGTTATCAAGGATAAAAATTCCGTTGATATACGCTATGCTTTCTGCTTCCCCGATACCTATGAAATCGGTATGTCCCATCTCGGAATGAAGATTCTCTATTCGCTTGTCAACGCGAGGGAAGATGCGTGGTGCGAGCGTGTTTTCGCTCCGTGGACCGATATGGAAGATGTTTTGCGTGAGAATAATATTCCGCTTTACGGTCTTGAAAGCGGTGATGCAATAAAGGATTTCGATATTCTCGGCTTTACAATGCAGTATGAGCTGAGCTATACCAATGTTCTCAATATGCTCGACCTTGCGGGTCTGCCCGTCAGAGCCAAAGACAGAACATCTCTGACTCCGATTGTCATTGCAGGCGGTGCATGTGTTTGCAATGCCGAGCCGATTGCGGAATTCTTTGATATCACCCTTCCCGGTGACGGCGAAGAGGTCACAAATGAGCTTATAGATTTGCTCAAGGAATATAAAGCGAAAGGCGCAACAAAGCAGGAATTCCTTGCTGCCGCAGCACAGATAAAAGGCGTTTATGTTCCCTCGCTTTATAATGTTGAATATAATGAAGATAATACCGTTAAATCGGTTACTCCGACCTGCGGTGCGCCCGAAAAGGTTGAAAAGCGAAACGTTGCCGACCTCGACAGCATGTTTTCGCCGACGGAATTCGTTGTGCCCTTCCTTGAGGTTGTGCATGACAGAACAACCGTTGAAATTTTCAGAGGATGCATCAGAGGATGCCGATTCTGTCAGGCGGGATTTCTTAACAGACCCTTGCGCAGAAAATCTCCCGAAACCGTTGAGGCGCAATGCAAGGCAATATGCGACAG
>JAGBAK010000111.1 GCA_017938985.1 Clostridia bacterium | reverse complement strand
TACCGTTACCGATGAGCAGGCATTGTTTGTCGGCGACGTGCTTGCAACGGGATTCTGGGCAACACGCATTTCGGAGATTACACCCGACGATACCGTGCTGATTATCGGCGCAGGTCCGACGGGTATCTGCACTCTGCTTTGCGTTATGCTCAAAAATCCAAAGAGAATTATCGTCTGCGAAAAGGATAAAAACCGCATTGATTTTGTGAAGTCGCATTATCCCGATGTGCTTGTTTACGAGCCAGAAAACTGCAAGGATTTTGTGCTTCAGAATTCCGACCACGGCGGTGCGGACGTTGTGCTTGAAGTTGCAGGCGCAGAAGATACTTTCCGCCTTGCGTGGGAGTGCGCAAGACCGAATGCGATTGTCACGGTTGTTGCGCTTTACGATAAACCGCAGAGCCTTCCTCTGCCCGATATGTACGGCAAGAATCTGGTTTTCAAAACGGGCGGTGTTGACGGTTGCGACTGCGACGAAATCCTCTCACTTATCGAGCAAGGAAAAATTGACACAACTCCGCTGATTACCCACCGCTTCTCCCTCAAAGACATCGAAAAAGCATACGAAATTTTTGAGAATAAACTTGACGGGGTAATTAAAATAGCGGTGACAACGGAATAAACAATAATCGTCTCAGTAGTTTTACTGGGGCGAATTTGTTTCTATAATCATTTTATTCATCTTCTCTGCCATTTGCATAAACTCCCACGCACCGCCGAAATTGTGGGTAACATAGGTTACGACGATATCGGATTTATTGAGCATCCATTTATTGCGGTAGTTGATGGCGAAGCGGCGAGGGATGTTTTCTATTCCTTCGGGGAGAATTGAGTGCTCGTCAGGAGTGTCGTTCTTACTTGGCATATAGGCAAGGACAACGTAATATTTTATCGGATAAGTCTTTGACAAATCCTCAAGCTGACGGCGGACCATAGCATCAAAATTGCCGTGGTTGCCGACGTAAAACACAGTTGCATTTTTATTTTCAATCAAATCTATCAGAGTCAGTCGCAAGGCTGGCTCTGTTTCTTTTGGGGTATCTCTGTGCCCGAAGAAGGTTACTGTTGCCATAATATCGACTCCAAAACAAATTACCCGTAATCGGGTAAATATATTTTAGCGACAAGATATTGCAAAAGTCAACCCGTATTCGGGTAATAGACGCAAAAATTAAAGTTATCATAATAATAACCCATAAATGGGTAATTGTTATGGTGAGGTGCTTAAGATGGATTACTCAGAAATCTATGTAAAGCGTATACGCAATCTTTGCAAACAGAGAGGAATTGCGATAAACAAGCTCGCAACAATGAGCGATGTGAAGCAATCCACACTTGATAATATCGTAAGAGGATTAACAAAGAATCCGAGAGTTAAAACGCTCCATAAACTTGCTATTGCATTCAATATGACTTTGGCAGAGTTTCTTGATTTTGATGAACTGAATGATTATTCGTTTGAAGATGATGACGAAGAATAAGAGCAGACCGACGGTCTGCTCTTGTTATTTGTCTGTGCGTGTGCTATACTGAACTTACAGGCGAAAGCCTGAATAAAATTTTGGAGAATGCTGTTTGAAAATGAACAACACCTTGGAGATTGTTATGCAGCGTGTCAGCAATTAAGCTGAGTACGCAGCAGCTCAAAATTGCAACCTTTATGGCACTTTGCAGTTTTGAGAGAGCAGATTTTTGCCAAGACAAGGAAGAAAAATGAAGGAATGCTTTGTGCATTGCAAGTTTTTCTGACGAAGTATTGGTGAAAAGATGCCTTTCAAAACCGTATGAAGCTTGATTGCTGACACGCCTACCGTGAGGTTTGCAAATACTTCTCCGCAAGCCTCCGGTGATTGAAAGTCAACAATTTTTGGAGGTTTAACAATGAAAAATGACTGCATCATTCGTTTGGAAAGAACAGAAGAACACCGTGAAACCGAAACTCTCGTCAGAGAAGCATTCTGGAACGTTTACCGTCCCGGTTGTCTTGAACATTACGTGCTCAATCAGCTGAGAAACGATAAAGCGTTTGTGCCCGAACTTAATTTCGTTATGGAAAAAGACGGCAGGCTGATTGGTCAGAATATATTTATGAGGGCGGCTATCAAAGCCGATGACGGCTCAGATTTGCCCATTATGACTATGGGACCGATTTGCATTACTCCCGAACTACAGAGTAAAGGTTACGGCAAAATTCTGCTTGACTATTCTTTGGAAAAGGCGGCAGAGCGTGGCTGCGGTGCGCTTTGCTTTGAGGGAAACATCAATTTTTACGGTAAAAGCGGATTCACATATGCGAGCGATTTCGGTATACGTTACCACGGTTTGCCCGAAGGTGCGGACGCATCGTTCTTTCTGTGCAAGGAGCTGAAAAACGGTTATCTTGACGGCATCAGCGGTGAATATACTCCGCCGAATGGATATTTGGTTGATGAGGCAGATGCCGAAGAATTCGACAAACAATTCCCACCGAAAGAAAAGCTGAAACTCCCAACGCAACTGTTTTAATCTGACCGAATAAAAAGAGCCGTCCGAGCAATCGGACGGCTTGATGTTTATTTGTTTGATTTTCTGAGTTTTGCAAAGAGCTTATCAATCCCTTTATCCACAACGGGGAAAAGAAATTTTACAATTAAAACGGCAATAAATCCGCAGATTACGCCTGAGATAACGCCGCCGATTACGTCTGTGCAATAATGCACCTGAACGTAGATTCTTGAAAACCCCATAATGGTTGCAAAAATCATTGTGGGAACGCCCCATTTTCTGCTGTGCCAAAGGAGTGCGGTTGCCGCCGCAAAGGCTGACGCAGTATGCCCCGACGGAAACGAGTAGCCGGATGGCTTATATACAAGCTCGGGGAAAACATATTTTGTGCCCCATTCAGCATATTTATCGGGATTCGACTCAAAGAGGTTAAATGGTCTTACTCTTGCAAAAAACTCTTTGAGAAAAAGGTCGTTGCAAAGAAGCATTACTATAAGAGCGACAAGGATGGCAAGTCCTGCCTTGCGATACTTTTTGGTGAACAAAAGCACAAAACCGAGAACAATAAAAATCGCACCTGCATTGCCCGTTGTTGTGATACCTACCATAACAGCATCAAGAAAACCGTTTTGAATGCCCTGAATCCATTCGAATACGCTCAGGTCAAAGCTTAAAAGTGAATCGAAAAACAAATCCATTTTATCTCTTCTTTCAGTTTTTTGTGATTGCATTGTATCACAAAAAGATGCTCGATTGCAATAATTTTGAATGTCGGCGTTTTGCAATTTTATGCAAAATGCAAGTGTTACCGTCTTTTTTGAATATTATTTTGTATAAAATAAAGAAATGTTCTTGATATCTGTTAACTAATATGTTAAAATATTTCAAAATATGCAAAATAGGATTGTTTTATACTGATTTCGATATTATTATCCGCGATGTCGGTGGGAAGGAGTTTTTGTCTTGGACTTATTGCATATATATCTTGTTGTCATCAACCTCGTTGCGTTTGCGGCTATGGCAGTTGACAAGTTCAAGGCTTGTACTCACCGTTGGCGTATTCCGGAACGCACTTTAATCCTGCTGGCGGCAGTCGGCGGCAGTGTAGGTTCAATTGCAGGAATGCTGATAATGTGGCACAAGGTCCGTGACAAGCTGTTTGCAGTCGGGTTGCTTGTTATATTGGCGGTACACCTGTTGATCGCTTTTGCGTTTAATGTTTTAAACTGATATCTGACACTGAACCAAACATACAAAACAATTAAGCAGCCGTATCGCAATTACGGTTGCAATGCTCGTAATAACAGAGGAGAAGAGTATGAACATTATTTCTGCATTAATGAGTGTCATTATGATGATTCCTTCGCTTTTGGGGCTTTACGGCACGGATGCGAAAGACACCGAGGCGCTTTACCGTGAAACCGTTGCGGCAATCGGTTACGAAAATACGGTTGAAACCGCAACACCCCAGACTGAGATTTACGATTTGATTACGGAGCATTTCAATTCACCTCTTCCCGAGGGCAAAACCGCCAAAAAAGCAATTGTTATCGGTTATGACGGTTGCCGCGCAGATGCTCTTAAATACGTTGACAGCTCGTCTTCTTTCAGCGGTATCGGTAAGCTGCTTTCTGACGGCGGTACACTTAAGATCGGCTACTGCGGCGGTGTTAACTATCCTGCCGAAAACACACAGAAAACCTCAACCGCACCCGGCTGGTGCTCGCTTCTGACAGGTGAGTGGGCGGATAAACACGGCATCACGGCTAACGGCATAACAAAAACTCTGGAATACAAAACGCTTATGACTTCTATGGTTGAAAGCGGTGTTATCGACTCGGCGAATTTCATTACGTCCTGGAACGGTCATTTTGTAAAGGATGACAGCACATATAAAGCAGAAAAGGCTTATTGCGAAGAAAACGGTATCAACGTTGCGTTCAACTATTGCGTTGAGGATACGGCATCGGCAAGAACGGCAATCAAGGATATACGGCAGGATGATTGCTCCGACTTTATCTTTGCGATTTACGAAGGAACTGACCACGCAGGTCACACATTCGGTTTTTCTGTGAACAACCCCATTTACGAAGCGGGTTTTATGCTTAACGATATTCTTGCTTACAGAACAATCAAAGCAATTGAAAACAGAGATACTTATGAATCAGAGGATTGGCTCATCATCATAACCGCTGACCACGGCGGCTACGGCACAGAACACGGCGGTCCCTCAATTCAGGAGAGAATGGTATTTATTCTTACAAACAAAGACTGATAAATAAACGGCAAAGCCGCCCGGATATCCGGGCGGCTTTTGTTATAGAAGTAAATATTCGGTCTGTTCCGAATTATATCATAATATATGCTTCGCCTGGTTGTGTTTCAAACGAAACGGTGCCGGCGTTTCGGGTGAAGGGAACGGCGGTTTTGTCGGATTCTTTTATTACGGTTTTAATCTCGGGGCAGTCAACGGCACAGGTTCTGCCGTTGAGACTCCTGATTTTAAGCGAGATTATCTGACCGTTTTTCAGTTCCGAAGTAACAAGGAATGCGCCGTCTGCACGCAGGTTTTCAAAGGATGCAGGTGAATTTCTATTCCAGCAGGGGAAGGGCCTTATAACGCCCTCGTGGCTCTGCATAAGCATTTCATTGATTGTTGCAGGCACCGTTGTAAGGTGCTCAATTCCGCCGCCGTGGTGACGGAAAAGTCTGTTGGGCAAACCGAATTCTTTTATGTTCATACGCAGACCTTCAAGCAGAAATTCGGGGTCAACGCCGATTCTTGCGCCTGCAGGCAGATATGAATTTGAACCGTTATCGTCAAGGCGTCTGTCATTGATAAAATAAGTGTTTTTTGCAATTTTCAGCAGTTTTTCGCCCGATGCAAAACCGATTTGCGAAGCTGGATAAATATGCTGCAGACCAACGGTGTTTTCGTTTCTCCAGCGTATGCCGAATCCGGAGTAGCGGAAGCACTTTTTGCCCTTTTTGATAAACGTGGGAAATTCGCTCAGATTCTTGATGATATCCTCCCACAGTGCGTATTTTTCGCTGTTCAGACCAAGCTCCTTTGCCATATCGTAAACGCCCTTGAAAAGCATCTTGACAAGACCGAGAGAGTTGATGGCGTTGACGGTGTTAACCTGACCTATGTGGGTGATGTATCTGAATTTTTCGCAGCGGTAAAAGGGGATTTCGTGGGCGGCATCCTTTTTGATAACGTATCTGCCGTTTTTCCTGACCAGATAATCCTCCCAGAAAGCGGCAGTGTTCAGCACAAAATCATAGTAGTTTTTGAGAGCGTATTCCTTATCATAGGTTGAATACCAGTGCATAAGCGGAATTACGCAGGCATAGGCGGCGTGGCTCTTCTGACCGAGGAAAAGTACGCCGTGCTCTTTACAGCCTTCCATAGTGAAAACGTCAAGAGCCTTCGGTCCGAAGCTGACGGGAAAAACATATCCCTTGCAGCCGAAAAAGCCTGCAAATTTTGCGGCAAGCTCCCTCATATCGTTAACGGGCGCCATATATCCGTCAAAAAGTTCGGGGTGGTTTGAGGAGAATATGCAGTAATAGGGCGCTTCGTAGTTATAGTTCATATGATAATCTCCCGCCCAGGGGAAGAAATCGTCGGTTATAAAATTGCCGAAAAGTCCGGGCGGAAATTCTTTGTTGCCCATACAGCCTGCAAGGTGATAAAGGCTTGAATTATAAAAGCTTTCGATTTCTTTGTCTTCAACAGTAATCTTTGAAGCGGCGAAGAAATTTTTCCATTTTTTCTCTGTATTTGCTTTAGCTGCGGCATAATCGCCGTTAGTTGCCGCATCAAGTGCCTTTTGACGGTAATCGGCGCAATCAAAATTGGTTGCAACGGAAATGCAGTAACGAACAACGCTGAAACTGTCGGCGGTATTGTTTTCGATTTCACGGCAGCAAAGGATTACCGACGTTTCACGTTCGACACTGTTGCCCTCAAAGCTTCTCACGAAGCATCTGATGCCGTTACTTTCGGATACGGAATTCTTTGAATTGCAAGTGTCGGGAAGTTCGACGTCGACGGTCGGGAATACGTCCGAAACGGGAGCCTTGATTTCAAAATAAATTACGTTTTCGGGAGCGATAAAAAACTCGATCTCAGCATTGCCGAAGCGGCATTCAAGCAGACCTTTGTCAAAATACTGTTTTATGTTGTAATTTGACAAATCAATGTTACCGAATCGCAGATTGCCGACGGTTTTTATTCCGCCGTCGCCGGTTGCACCGGGAGCAAATTTCCAGAAATCGCATTTTGATATATGAAGAACAAGACCTCTCTCGTCGTTATCAAAAACAACTCCGAGGTCGCCGTTGCCGCAAAACGCACCTGCAGGTATTTTGTAGACAACGTTTCCGCCGTCGGTATTTACGGGCGTTGAGGTTATTTCGTTGAAATATGTGTTCATTAAATCGCCGACCTTTTAAAATTTTTATCTAAAATATTATAAATGCTTTTGCGCATTAAATCAAGAGAAAGAAAAAACAGGTCAGCACAAAAAAATGTGCTGACCTGTTCTGTAAGCTGTGCTTGTGCAATTAATCGGGGAACTTGTGTTCCTTGAGCACAATCGGCTCGTTATAAACGTTCCAGTTGTTGATATCCGTGGTGTCGCCCGAAACGCTTGCCCACTCATCGGCAAAGAACGTTGTGCCGTTGTTTTCTTCAACGTTCCATTCAACCGAAATTATCATAAACTGGTCGTGAGCATACTTTTCGTCGCTGTTTATGGGCTTGCCTGTAAAGGGGTTTTCGGGGTTTTCAATCAAGCCGTCGGTTGCGATTGTGGGAACGTCGGCGTTTGTCATAAACTCATCGTTTGTTTCAAATCCGGTGGCATTGAAATCCTTGACCATAAGCATCGGGAAATAGTACTCACCCATAAAGTGGATATCGTTTGCGTTTTTGTCAAGGTCAAGCTCGGGATAAAGGTCAAGCGGGAAGGCGTGGTCAGAAACAATGATGATTCTGGTGTTATCATAGACACCTTCTTCTCTGAGGTAATCAAGCCATTTGCCTACCTCAATAAGCGAAGCCATATTGACGTGGTAAGCGGTCATCTGTAATGCATTTTCAACGTTAAGAGTTTTGCCGTTGCCGATGTTGAATCTGTCGGCATTTTCGGCGTCGTACTTTGTGTTGTCTATGTTTTCGCTTACGGTGTAATCGGGTGCTTCAAGAAGAACAGGGTTATGCGGAGTGTCATTATAGATAATTGAGAACGTGTTTTTGGAACCGTCTCTGATATCGGACATTGTTGAAAGATTCTGAAGAACGGCAACTGCTTCCAGATAGTTTTTTGGTGTACCCTTTGCTATGGATGCGCCGTACTGTGCCTGGGGTCTGTAATCGTTATGATAGCCGCCTTCGGAATACATTGCGGGCTGAACGTAGAGCGGTAGACACTTCATAATGCTGAAGCAGAAGAAGTTGCGGTAGTTGCTGTCAATGGTCTGCTGCTTCATTTTGTCGTCGCTGAATTTACCCTTGGCAATGTGCGCTTTGATACCGTTTTCCTCAAAGATAGTGAGGTCGGTATAGTTTTTATAGTTTGCATAGGGTGCGTCGATAACAGTAACGTCATAGTTGTTCTGCTTGAAAAGGGTGGGCATCATCAGAAGCGCTTCGTTGTGCTTATCAACAAGCAGCTCATCGTCACGCTTGTTCATTTCAACGGGTGTGTATTCGTATCCGCCGTAAATGCCTGGTGTACCGAAGTTGGTGTGGGCGGCGTGCGAAATAGTGTTTGAATAGTGAACGAAGCCGTCAAATTTTTCTTTAAGTTCAGGCTTTTCGTTGAAAATAGCGGGAACGTAGTAATTTATACCTCTGTCAAGCATAAGAACAACAACGTTCTGCCCGTCTTTGCTGAGCTGGAAATCGGGTATATCCGTGGAATCCGTTTCGGTTATATTGTTAACCAAGCCGTTAATGGATTTATTGATGGTGAAGAGGTTCACAACTGACATACCGCCGATTGCAACAATTGCAAGCAGCAGAACGGTTGTGGCAACCTTGCTCCATTTTTTTGCAATAAACCAGAGAATGAAAACGGCTGCAATGACAACAAAGAGGTTGATTATTTTTTCTGCCGTTGCAAAGGTAAGACCTGTCTCATAAACAAGCGAAGACGAGATGATGCCGAGCTTTGTGCCGAAGAACATATAGTTAATCAGCATTGTGCCCGATAAAATCCATACGATTCTTTCAAATTTAACCTTGCCGCCGGGGGTTGCGAGCCAATAGAAAACTCTGAACCACACAAGGAAGGTACCTGCCGCAAGGCAAACGGTGCTCAGAATGTGCCAAAGCGGATTATGGAAATAGGTAA
Organism: Clostridia bacterium; assembly: GCA_017938985.1. Classification (GTDB taxonomy): domain Bacteria; phylum Bacillota; class Clostridia; order Oscillospirales; family Acutalibacteraceae; genus CAG-177. The sequence continues at coordinate 4,985 of JAGBAK010000111.1, read as the reverse complement.
GGTCAACAAATTCCTGCGGAGAGGATGCAACAAGAGCCGAGGAAATCAGAAGACCCACAAGGATTGTGAGGAAAACCGAACCCGTAACAAACAGCTTTTTGTTGGGCTTTGCTTCTTCTGAAGTCTTTTTTGCAGCGCCGAGCTTTGAACGGATAAAGGGAATGACAAGCGCAAGCTGCATTGCAAGACCGAAGCCGAGCAGGGTGTATTTTGAAACGTTGACGTTTCTGTAGCGTGTGAAGCCGACGATGATGAGGGCGATGCCTGCAAGAGAAATAAAGATGCGAAGCCATTTTTCGCGGTTGTTGATTTTGAAATAGATTGTTTTGCCGAGCGAGAAAACGTTGTTGAGAGTCCAGTAGAAAACGAGACCCGCGGGCGATTTATAAAGGAAAATGAGGAAGAAAACCGCCATGCCGTAAATCTGAACCTTTGTTTTTGTGGGGAAACCCTTAAGGTAGATTGCGCTTGAAATAAAGTTGATAAGCGTCATTATAACGGGCAACACGTTGATTGCAATGCCGCCTATAACAAGAAGTCCGTCGGGTGAGCCGAGGTCTTTGATGGGACCGAAGTCCTTGCCCTGAAGCTCGCTGAGGGTTGACAAAAAGTTATATGCCGCCATAAAGAACGGAATCTGCAGCAGCAGAGAAACAGAGCCTTTGAGTGCATCAGTAGGTTTATAGTTGTTCTGCCTGTAATAAGTTTGCAGAATCATCATTTTTTCGTCGCCGCTGAAAGCTTTTCTTATGTGCGCAACGCCGTCGTGCAGTTTGTTTTCAATGTTGCGTGCGTCTTCCTGCATTGCGTCCGCACGCTTGTAAAGGGGAAGAACGAGCAGATTCATCAGCAGGCTGAGAGCTACGATTGAAAAGCCGGGGCTTTTAAGGATAAATCTTGCAAAGGCATAGATCAGCTCAAACAGAATCTGAAGAGGGCCTATGAAAATATTCTTAAGAAGCTCAAAAACCGATATTGCCATATTTATCCCTCCTTACCGCTCTGCAGCTCGTCATATTTTTCAACAAGATAATCAGCAACAAGTTTTGCACTGTTGCCGACGTTTGCCCAGGTTTCGCTCTTAACGGCTTTTCTGCCTTCGGCATAACGTGTGTCTTCGAGGCAGGTGTCGATAAGGTCTTTAATGTTATCCATACTGTCCTCGGTCAGCTCGCAGCCGATTCTGGGCAGTGCGGAAAGAGTCCAGAGCGGGTCTTTGAGCCACCAGGCGTCATAAACACTCACGTCAATTCTGGGGTCAGTGTAGATAACGGGTTTATCGTAAACAAGAGTAAAGTCAAAAATAACGCCCGAGAAATCAGAAATCAGAATATCCGAACGGTTGAGAACGTCAAAGTTATCGGTATCTCTGTTCCATTCAAGCTGCTCTGAATCGGGATATTCCTTCATCAGTTTGTCAAGCATTTCCTTTTCTGAAGCGAATGACTGCGGATGGGGACGCACGATGATGTGGTAACCTGTCTTGAGAAGCAAGTCGATGATTTTGCCGCCATAGACGCCGAAGATTGCACTCTTGCCCCAGGAGGGAGCAAGCAGAACGGTTCTTTCGTGAGCAGGTACGGGCGGAGCACTTTCAAGCCTTTTCGCCATTTCGTCCATATAAGGAATGCCGACGATTTTCAGCTCTTTTTCGGGCAGGCTGCGCAGGCTTTCGAGCTCTCTCAGCTGGTCAATCTGGTAATCACCCGAGAGAAGAACTGCGTCATAATAGTCGATGCCGAACATTCTGTATAAGGTAATATCGCTTGCAGCGTGGGGAATGTGAACGTAATATTTTACGTCCTTTGAACGCTTCCACTGGTAAACGTCAAGACCTGGTGTGGTTGATAAAACAATGCTTGCGTTTATGTAATTGAGCTTTGCAAAAAGCTTGTTTTCTGACGGAACGCATTCTGCTTTGACGTTTTTAAGCCCGCAGGTCAGAGCAGGGTCGTCGGGCGATGCAGTCAGGTAAACAATCTCTTTGCCTCTTTTTTCCATTTCACGGCATATCGGTTCAAAAATTGACCAATAGCGCTTGTTATCCGAGAATATAACGTAGGGGATTTTTTTATCGTCATAAGTGGCTTTGCCGCCGCCGACTTTAAAGCGCAGTTTGATAAAAAGCATTTTGACGGAATAAAAAGCAGCACCCAGAACACCAATGAGAATGGTGAAAAGCATACTGCCTGTGCCGGGGTCAATGTAACCGGCTATAGCTGTGTAATCCAACGTTCAGTCCTCCTATGAATGTGCGTTTATATGAATATTTTTAAACAGACGCATATATAAAACATTTTAACACTTTACTCTATATATGTCAATAAATTTGATTATCCGGTCTTTTTCTGCAATATTTTATTTCAAGTGTTGACTTTGGTTGAATACAAGGCTATAATGAGCTTGTTCATTTTTTGACGAAAAACATCAAAAAATGAACAAAACCGAAATTATCAGCAAAAGAGAAGGGTAAGTGTTAAAAATGATTACCAAAAAGCAGTTTGACGTTCTGGTTTATTTGTCGCAGAACGAAAATAAGCCCACCCAGAGAGAGGTTGCGGCTGAAACGGGTATGGCACTCGGCACGGCAAACAAAGTAATTGCAGAGCTTGAAGCTCTGGGTTACGTTGAAGATAAAAAAATCAGCGCAGCAGGTCTTGAAATGCTTGAAAATAATTACAGAGCCAAAAGAGCCGTATTTATTGCGGCAGGTTTCGGTTCAAGACTTGTGCCCATCACGCTCAACACACCCAAGCCGCTTGTAAGAGTTAAGGGCGTAAGAATGATTGAGAGTCTGCTTGACGCTGTTGTGGCGGCAGGTATTGAAGAAATTTATATCGTAAGAGGTTATCTCGGCGAGCAGTTTGACCAGCTTCTTTATAAATACCCCACAATCAAGTTTATTGAAAACCCTGCATATAACGAAGCGAACAACATTTCGTCTGCGTACTGCGCAAGATATCTGCTCCAGAATGCTTATGTTTTTGAGGCAGACCTTATGCTTTATAATCCGAAGCTTATCACGAGATATCAGTATTCCTCAAACTATCTCGGCGTGCCTGTTGAAAAAACAGACGACTGGTGCTTCGAGACAGAGGGCGACAGAATCATCAGATGCGGCATCGGCGGCGTAAACTGCCACCATATGTACGGCATTTCTTACTGGACAAAAGAGGACGGCGTAAAGCTTGCTTCCGACATCGAAAAGGTTTTCTTTATGCCCGGCGGAAAACAAAGATTCTGGGACCTTGTGCCGCTTGAATTCTGCCTTGATAACTATAACGTAAGCATCCGTGAATGCACCTTTGACGACGTTGTTGAAATCGACACCTACAACGAGCTTAAGGTTATTGACAAAACTTACGACGTATAATTAAACCAAAAAAGACTTGCAAAGGTAGAAACCGATGCAAGTCTTTGCTTTTTCTGCGGTGTTCGCATGTTCAACCTGAGGTTGAAAAATCTAAATCAAGCGGTTATTGTCAACTGATTCGGGAGAGGCTATAATGAAATCACAACAAGGGCGCACTTGAAATAAAATCAAGGAGAAAAGCAATGAACATAGGAGTTAAAATAAGAGAATTACGCAAAAGACGCGGCGTTACGCAGGAGCAGCTTGCAAACAGCATAGGAATATCGTTTCAGGCGGTAAGCAAGTGGGAAAACGGGGTGGCTCTGCCCGATATTTCGCTTGTGACGGTGCTTGCAAGCTATTTCGGAGTTTCAACCGATGAACTGCTTGATTTCAGTCTGAAAGAGCTTGAGAAAAAAGTCAGCGAAATCTGCCGTGAATCTTATGAATACAGAGAATCAGACCCCGAAAAGGCACGGGAAATTCTGAAAGAGGGTCTTAAAAAGTATCCTGAAAACGACGTTTTGCTTAACAACCTGCTCTATGTTTCATCGGGTCCCGATGAAACAATAAAGATAGCGTCCGCTCTGATTGAAAACACTGCGCAGAGTGACGTTAAATACGATGCGCTCAGGTTTCTTGCCTATGCTTACAAGGAAAAGGGTGACCTGAAGAGTGCGGAAGCGGCGGTTGAGCAGATTCCCGAAATCTATTTTACCAAGCTTACCGAGGTTGCGTATCTTCTGGAGGGTAAGGCGAAGCACGATGCGGCACAAAAGCAGAAGCACATATCCTTTGAAAACCTTATTCAGATGATGTGGAAGCTTGCTGAATGCTATGAGGCAGACGGCAAAACAGACGATGCGATTGCCGAAACCGAAAAGGCACTCGAATTTGTAAAGCTGTTTGACGATTACAGATATGACAGCTATGTCGAATATTTTTCCAAACAGATTGAAAGAATGAAAAAGGTATAAAACAGTTTTCCGAACTGAACACAAAAAGACTTGCAAAGGTAGAAACCGATGCAAGTCTTTGCTTTTATGTTTTTTTATTTTCTCCAGAGCTTTCTGTCAAGACTTCTGAACTGAACGGCGGTTGAAACGTGGCTTGTGTCAACGTCTTTTGCGTTTTCAAGGTCAGCAACCGTTCTTGCAACACGCAGTATTTTGTCATACGCTCTTGCCGAAAAATCAAGTTTTTCAAAAACGTTTTCAAGCAGAGCCATTGCCTTTGGCGTCGGGCGGCAGAATTCCTTTGTCATTGCGGAATCCATTTTTGCGTTGCAGCTCACGCCGCTGCCCTTAAGTCGCTCCTGCTGAATTTTTCTTGCCGCATTGACCCTTTTCCTGATTTCGGCAGAGCTTTCTGACGGCACACGGCTCGAAAGCTTTTCAAAATCAACGGGCGGCACTTCAATGTGAATATCAATTCTGTCAAGCATGGGTCCCGAAACCCTTGCAAGGTAACGTTTTGCCGCTCCGTCGGGGCAGGTACATTCTCTTTTGGGGTGTCCGTGGAATCCGCAGGGACAGGGATTCATTGCACAGACAATCATTGCCGAGCAGGGATAGGTGAGTGAAGCGCTTGCTCTTGAAATGGTAATTTTGCCGTCCTCTATAGGTTGGCGCAG
>JAGBAK010000110.1 GCA_017938985.1 Clostridia bacterium | reverse complement strand
GTAGCGAGTTCGAGCCTCGTCATCCGCTCCATTTTTTTTGGAATAATTCCAAAATCTCCGGCATAATTTAATAACACGGTGCCATAGCCAAGTGGTAAGGCATAGGTCTGCAAAACCTTGATCCCCGGTTCAAATCCGGGTGGCACCTCCAGAAAACAAAAAGCACTGCGAAAGCAGTGCTTTTTGTTTTCAACGAAATAAATCCCTGCGGGATTTATGAAATTGCCTGCGGCAGTGAAATATTGCTTCGCAATGTGAAATGCCTGCGGGCGTGAGTAGATTTATTTCATTTCACTTGATGCGTAAGCATCAAATTTCACAATCCGTCAGGATTATTTCATATGGCGTAGCCATATTTCATTTTACGAAGACCCGCACCCGATTGTAATTTTAGATTATGTGTGATACAATTATCTAGACAAATAAGAATTTATAGTAATGAGATGATTTAAGTGGAAATAATTGACTATGAAGATAAATATTTAAATGATGTTAGAAATTTATTGCTTGAATTAGAAGAGTATATTGTATCGATTGATAAAGATTATTTAGATCAAGTTCACGAAGAATATTGGGAGAAAATGGCATTAGCTGATTTAGAGGAAGTTCATAATAATGATGGTAAATGCTATTTGGCACTAGAAAATGGTAAAGTAATAGGTCTGATAATGGGAATTATTCCAGAATACGACAATAATGATTATTTGGATTATAAATGTCCTAAAAGGGGAATTATTACAGAATTAATTGTTGCTAATGAGTTTAGAGAAAAGGGTCTTGGGCAACACTTAATTAATAAAATGGAACTTTATTTTACGGAAAAAGAATGTAAGTATGTTTTAATAGATGTTTTCGCTTATAATATTCCAGGAATAAATTTCTATCATAAAAACGGATATCATAGTAGAATGCATACAATGATAAAGAAAATTGCTTCGGATTAGCAAATTTCAATTTGTAGATGTTTTGACGATGGTTCTAAAATGAGACGTACTCCCAGAAAACAAAAAGCACTGCGAAAGCAGTGCTTTTTGTTTTCAACGAAATAAATCCCTGCGGGATTTGTGAAATTGCCTGCGGCAGTGAAATATTGCTTCGCAATGTGAAATGCCTGCGGGCGTGAGTAGATTTATTTCATTTCACTTGATGCGTAAGCATCAAATTTCACAATTAGCAAAGCGAATTATTTCATATGGCATAGCCATATTTCATTTTAAGAACACCCGCACCCGATTGTAATTTCAGATTATGTGTGATATAATCAACTCGATAAATAAGAGTTTGCAGGTGAGATGATGATTATTTTGATTACCGGAGCATCACATACAGGCAAAACGGCTCTTGCTCAAAAGTTGCTTGAAAAATATCAATATCCGTATCTGTCAATAGACCATCTGAAAATGGGCTTAATTCGTAGCGGTAACACAGAACTTACCCCTATGGATGATAATGAATTAACCGAATACTTGTGGCCTATTGTTCGTGAGATGATTAAAACCGCCATTGAGAATAGACAAAATATGATTGTAGAAGGCTGTTATATTCCTTTTGATTGGTTAAAAGATTTTGATCAGGAATATCTTGAACATATCAAATACTATTGTTTGATAATGAGTGAGGAATATATCAGAAATCACTTTGCTGACATAAAGAGATATGCAAATATCGTTGAAAATCGTTTGGATGATGAATGGTGCACAATGGAGAGTGTGTTGGAAGATAATGCAGAAATGTTAGACCTGGCACAGAAGCATAACGTGAACTATATACTCATTGAAGATAAGTACGAAATCAATATTGATTTATAAAGACAAATTCCAATTTGTTTTGCCGTTTTGGTTTTTTTAAAACGTATTTTAAAAACCGAAAGAAGCAAGTCTTTTGACTTGCTCTTTTTGTTTTACGGCTGTATAATACAAAAAAGAACGGAGGTATAAGCATGTCTGATATTTTAGAAGTGATAATGATAGTGAGTTTCGGTGCGTCCTGGCCGCTTAACGTTATCAAATCCTATAAAGCAAGAACAACCAAAGGCAAGAGCCTCGGCTTTTTGTGCCTGATATTTTTGGGCTACGTTGCAGGCATTTCTTCCAAAATACTCAACGAATCGTATATGGCGTCTTTTTCTTCAAAATGGTACGTTCTTTTCTTTTACGTTCTCAATCTGCTGATGGTCGGCGCAGATATGTGCATTTATTTCAGAAATTATAAGCTCGATAAGAAAAAAGAGCAGAAAAGCTAATCGTCATTCACCGTTTAAATCATATTGATTTGCTCACCTTGCAAATATTCCTGTTTCTGTTATAATAAAGCCAACACATAACCTCTTAAGGAGAAAAAACTATGACTCAAAAAGAAAAAATGACCTCGGGTGATTTATATCTGCCCGACGGAGAAGAGATAATGAGCGAACAGCTTCAGTGCCTTGACAGGCAGTATGATTATAATCAGACACGCCCCACGGAGCTTGAAAAGCGTGAGGCGTTGCTCAAAGAAATGTTTGCCGAAATCGGCGAAAACTGTTATATTGAGCCTCCTCTGCACGCAAACTGGGGCGGAAAGCACTGCCACTTCGGCAAAAACGTTTATGCCAATTTCAACCTCACTCTTGTTGACGATACGCACATCTACGTGGGCGACTACACTATGCTTGCGCCCAACGTTGTTATTGCAACCGCAGGTCACCCCATTCTGCCCGAATTGCATGAAAAGGCTTATCAGTATAATATGCCCGTACATATCGGCAGAAATTGCTGGATTGGCGCAGGCGCACTGATTATGCCCGGCGTAACGATAGGCGACAACACCGTCATCGGCGCAGGCAGCGTTGTCACAAAGGATATCCCCGCAAACGTTGTTGCTGTGGGCAATCCGTGCAGAGTTCTGCGTGAAATCGGCGAGCGTGACAGGGAGTTTTACTTTAAGGATAAGCGAATTGATTTTGATGAAATAGCCGGAGATCTGGAGACACGGAAATGATTGGAATAAGGCTTACAACAGAAAATGAAGTTAATGAGCTTCTTGAAATACAGAGGCAGGCGTTTTTGCCGATTTACGAAGAATATCACGACGAGGGAAACCCGTGCCTCAGGGGCAGGGAGGATATAACCTGCAGGCTTGAAAGTCCTAACTTTTTATATTTTACAATTCTCTGCGACGGCAAAACCGTTGGCGGTCTGATGTATAAAATCAAGGGCAAAACTCCGTTTGTTGAAAAACTCGGCAGGGGAGAATACTATCTTTCAAGGGTTTACGTTCTGCCCGAAAATCAGGGCAAGGGCGTAGCAACGCAGGCGATTCTTCTTTCTGAAAAACATCTGAAAAATCCGAAAAAGCTTTACGTTGATTTCCCGGAAAAGCTTCAGAAAAACCGTAGATGTTATGAGAAAGCAGGCTATTGCGATACGGGTAAGCGCCTTGAAACAGAGCCGGGAATGGTGCTTGCGGCTTTTGAAAAAACAATTAAGCATAAAAAATTCGGATTGCTTTGAGCAATCCGTTTTTTTGTTGATGCTGCACCGCCAAACGATGATTCGGTTAAAATATTTACAAAAACGCAGTTTTAATGGTTGTTATTTTTGTTGATATATGATAAAATAGTATAAATATTTTTGAATTAAGGAGGCGTTGCAAAAAAATGAGCAAATTAGTCGGCAAAGCCAAATGGCTGTTTACCGAAATTAAAACTCATTGGGATACTCCTGCCGAGGGCAAATACGTGCCCTACAAGGAGTACAAAGACGTTATTTTGTCGGTAGGCAGTAACTACGCAGGCCGCAAGGTGCTTGATTACATAGGATTTGCTTCCTGGTGCTATCTTATTATGCACCATTATAAGCTGCCCTATCTTACCTTCTCGGTTATCGGCGTTCTTAATATGCCGCTCAACTATCTTTCGGCACTTATGTGGTGGCTGGTGTGCGATAACCTCGGATTCCTGCCCAAAAAGACGGAAAAGAAATTTTATCTGGCATACGGTCTGATGATGGTGTTCGGCATTTCGAGCATTTTGTTTGATTTTTCGCTGCTTTTTGACCAGACAGGCACTTTCATCAGAATTTTAAACAGCTTTGAGGGTATGAGCGCCACGGCGTGTTTCAAAACGTTCGGCACGCACTTCCTCTACACAGGCTGGGTCGGCGCAAGAAATATTTTCTGGCGCAAAAAGTTGCTGCCCAAGTTCGGCAGATATAAGTATTCGCTTTATTGCGATGCCGTTCCCAAGTGCATAATGGTTATTCTTATCGGCTGGCTTCCCGTTTATAACATTCCCGACGTTGCAACAAGAGTATGGGTCGGCAACCTGCTGTTTGCGACCTATAACGTTTTCGGCTTTGAAAACAACCTTGAAACCTGCACAAAGACAATCAGTCCCAATATGCAGGAAAGAATCCTTGTTCGCAGCTATCCCGTTAAGCTTTCGCACTTTTTCAACACTCTTTCAACCCTTGCAATTTCGGTTGCCATCGGCTTCCTTAAAGATGAATGGGCTGATATCAACGTTTACAGATTCGTTATTCCCGTTTCTTTCATTTTCTTTGTTGTGTTGACCCTTATTTTTGCAGGCAGAGTCAAAGAAAGAATTCCTCAGCCGCCCATTGAAAAGAAAGTTCAGATTAAGTTCTGGGACGGTATGTTCGGCGTTCTTCGCAACAAATATCTGCTTATCAAAAAGCTTGTTGAGCTTATTGATGCTCTGGGCAACGGTATGCTGCCCTTTGCAACGGTTCTTTATCTTTATACGTTCCGCCTGAGCGGTCTGCCCTATACGCTTATCGTTTTCCTTGTTTCATTTGCAGGCACACCGCCCGATCTGCTTTCGCCCTATTTCCTTAAGAGATTTTCATATAAGCAGATTATGATTTTCTATCAGATAACAAGAGCGCTGGGTAACGCAGGCGTTGCCGCCGCAATGTGGTTCTTTGGCGACAACCTTAACCTTTGCGGCACAATCTGCGTTGTAATTCTTTTCCTTATGGAAATGACAAAGACCGTTCCCACAACTGCCGGTCACGATATGGATGCCAGAATCGGCGACTATCAGATGTATCTTTCGGGCGAGCGCCTTGAGCAGTTCTCAAGCGTTATGGGTTGGTTCACCGACCCCGTAAAGAACTTTGTCGGTCTCATCATTCCTCTTATGCTTCTTGGCTACGGCTTCAACAGCAACTGGGAAATCCTGTTCTATGACGCCTCCAGAGCAAACATAATCATCGTTCCGCTCCTGTTCGACGTTGTCGGCTTCCTGCTGATGACAATTCCCTATTTCTTCTGGGACTATGACAGCAAAAAGCAGGATATGGTTATTGAAGTTCTCAAACGCCGTGCAGAGGTAACCGAAAAGCAAGCCGAAAAAGACGGCGAAAAGGTTACCGGCGGCTACGTGGGTTAAGGAGGTGTGAAGCATGAGTGAACAAAGAAAATTGTCTCAGGAACAGACAGATGAAATCAGGCTTGACATCCCCGAAGAGGATATATGGACTTATCAGATAAAAGGTCTTGCCGCACCCAGAATCGGCGTTACACCCAGGCATTACGCCGTCAAAAAGGTGCTGTTTGTGCTGGTTATCGTTGTGGCTGTTGCTCTTTCGGTTGCTTTCAGTATTATGGCTCTTATGAAAGAAACCTTTGAATATGAGAAGGTTGACGGCGGTTATAAGTTTACCCGTTTCAGCAACACGGGCTACATAAAAGAGCTTGAAATCGATTATGCTCTTGACGTTGAATATGAGCTTGGCAACTCCAACCCCGAAGAAAATTTCAGAATAGTCAAGGACGAATCAAAGCCGATTGTTGAGATTGGCAGCTACGTGCTTAACTGCGATGAAAAGGTAGAAAAAATCACTATCGGCGCAGGTGTAAAAAAGATTGACCCCAAGGCATTCTATTCCTGCTGGGCACTGCGTGAGGTCAGGGTTGACGAAAACAACCCTAACTATTGCGACGTTGACGGTGTTCTTTATAACAAGGATAAAACCGAGCTTATTTTCCGTCCCTGTGATCACGATACATACCTTGCAATCAAGCACGGTCTTGATGAGTGGGATGCCGACGGAAAGAACAGGTGGCGTGTTGAAATTGCTCCCGAAGACGACAGATATGAAGAATACGAAAAGAAGGTTATGACCTTTGTTGTGCCTTCAAGCGTTGAAAAAATCGGTGAGATGGCGTTCAACTATGCCAATATGAAAACCGTTTATCTGCCCGAGGGACTTGAGACGATTGAAACGCTTGCGTTCTTCAAGATTCCTCCGCTGAAAAACGTTTATTCCTACAAGGGCGAAAACGTTACGGCTTCTGACTTTACGGGCGAAGAAACTCTTGGCGAGGTTTATCTTTCACTGCCCGACGGACTTAAGTATATCGGCTCCGACGCATTCAGCTATAACCGTGAAATGGAATATCTTTATATTCCCGACAGTGTGACATACATCGGTCACCACGCTTTCTGGGATACCGTTTTCAAAGAGGACGGCAACCTTAAGGGCATCACGCAGATTTGCGTTGAAGCAGATTCCGAAGATGCGCTTGAATCCTCCGTTGACCTTGGCGAAAACTGGAAACCCAAATATGACTGGCTGCTTTTCAAAAAGAACGTTGACGTTCTTTACGGACAGGAAAGAGCTGCAAAATAAAATCAAGGGACTGTATCAACCGATACAGTCCCTCTTTCTTATCTGTTTTCAAGGCTCTGGCTGAACATCCATTCGTCCCAGTTTTCGTTTTTAAAGAATTTTGGCGAAATACCGTGTCCGCCTTTTTCATAGCGTGTGTATTTTACGTTGCCGCCGATTTTTTTAAGGGCGTCATAGGCTTCGTCATTTAGCAAAGGAGACGCAATTTTATCATCCTCTGCTTGCGCAATCCATATCGGAACGTTTTTCAGCCTTTCGTAATCAGGTTCTTCGCCAATTGTTAATGAACCCATGGCAGGAACAATACAGGCGTAATATTCGGGGTATTTGTAAGCGGAAATCCAGGCGATTCTGCCGCCGCCCGAAACACCTGTGAAATATATTCTGTTTTTGTCGGCATTATATTTCTCGCAAAGGCTGTCTGCAAGCTGTTTTATAACGTCAACGGATTCATAAATACCGTTTTTTCCGAAAAAGTCAGTTTTTACACCGTCTAAAACAAGTATGGAGCAATCGCGCTTTTTCAGCTTTTTCCATAAGCCGTTTTTCTTGAAACCTCTCATCCAACAGTTAAAAATAACGAGAGGCGCACCTTCGCTTTTTGCAGGTCTGAAATGATAAGATAAAGCATAATTATACTCTTTGCTGATAAAATCATATCGCTTGAATTGAGAACCGCCGGATTTTTTTACCGACTGTGTGCAGGGTGTTTCAGCGAGCTTGCGGTCAGTTTCTTCATTCAGCGTGCTCATTATTTTGTGATATTTCTTGCTTTGATTTTTTATTTTTTTTAGTGAAGATTTTTGACCTGTGCACTCCAAACCGTCGGGAGAAACGCTGTGTATCATTCCGCTTTCAACACAAACACCAAACACTTGCGGAAAACCGCGGTCGGCAAGACGCTTGCAATAACCACGTGCCTGGCTGTCAATTACCGAGCGAAACTGTCTGTCATAAATTTCGGCAGCATCCTTCTCTTCAAACTCAACAACAAAGCCGGTATCTGTTTCTTCACAAATATATTTGCGAAATGTTTCAGCGTCTGATACTAGTTTTGAGTAGACCCATCTGTATTTCATATAAACATCTCCTTTTTTTGCTTTCAACTATAAGACGAATGAAAAAGGTAGGAGGTCTATAAAAACAAACTCTATTTGCCCAGAATATCGGAGAGGTTACCCTGAATCTTCATTGCAACGTCGGGTTTGTTCATTGAATAAACGTGAACGTTGGTTATGCCGTTGGCATAAAGGTCAATTATCTGGTCGGTTGCGTAGGCAATGCCTGCCTGCTTCATTGCGGCAGGGTCAGAGCCGAATTTGTCAACAAGGCTCTTGAATCTTTGCGGCATAAACGAGCCTGAAAGCTTGATTGCCCTGTCAACCTGATTTGCGTTTGTGATGGGCATAATGCCGGGGATAACAGGTACGGTTATACCTGCCTCACGGATTTTATAAAGGAAATTATAGAGCAGGTTGTTATCGAAAAACATCTGGGTTGTCAGGAAATCGCAGCCTGCGTTAACTTTTTCTTTAAGATAAAGGATATCCTCTTTCTGGTTTACGCTTTCGGGGTGGATCTCGGGGTAACAGGCGCCGCCGATGCAAAAATCGGGGTTTGTTTCTTTAAGCTCACGGATAAGGTCGATAGCGTGCTTATAATCCCAGCCGCTTCTGTCAGCGTCTTCAAGTCCTGCAGGAATATCGCCCCTGAGTGCCATAACGTTGCTTATACCTGCTGCTTTGATTTCGCTGATTTTCTGCTTGACGGTTTCTTTGGTTGAAGAAACGCAGGTCAGGTGAGCAAGGCTCGGAACGCCGTAACGCTCCTTTATGTTTTTTGCGATGTCAAGCGTATATTTGCTTGTGCCGCCGCCTGCACCGTAAGTGACGCTCATAAAAGAGGGGTGTAGCTTTGCGATTTCTTCGGTTGCGGTTTTAACGCTTTCAAATGCGGTTTCGGTTTTCGGCGGAAACACCTCAAACGAAAGCATAAGGCTGTTGTTTTTGATAATATCAATTATTTTCATATAATCATCTCTTTGTGCTTTTTACAGAATTATACATCTGTTTGTTTTCTAAATCAATATGTTGACAATATTTTTCCTCTATGATATTTTAATTTAAGAGGTGAACGATATGTTAAAAGCAATTCTCAGCGTGTTTATTTCAATAATGACGGCTATATGTCCGCAGTTTCTTGATTTGCTTGATATCGGCAAAATGCCCAGCCGAACCAAGCAGATTGATATGAGCAAGTTTGTCGAGGTCTGGAGCGACGATTTCAACGGCACGGAGCTTGACAAAACAAAATGGGGCTCATCATGGTGGATAACGGAGCGCAAGGGCGGTTACTGGCACGAGGATATGGTGAGAGTTGAAAACGGGAACCTTATTATCTCGGCGCAGTATCTGGACGAGCCGCTTGAAAACCGCTATTATGACCAGTGGCACGATGAGATTGATTTCAAAGAGTATAAAGCAGGTTGGTATACGGGCGAGATAACAACTCAGGGTAAATATGAGCAGACTTACGGCTATTTTGAAATCAGATGTATTCTGCCTGCCGCAACGGGTATGTGGAGCGCATTCTGGATGATGAACGGCGACGTTGTCAACGTTGACGGCTCAGGCAAAGACGGCACGGAGGTTGACGTTTTTGAATCGTTCTATTATAAAGACAACTGGTGGGGCAACGATTGTATCACCACGGGCATTATCTATGACGGCTACGGTCCTGAAATACAAAATGCGTCAATCGGCAAATATTTTATCAAGAACAATCCTTATAAAGAATATAACACCTACGGCGTTGAGTGGAACGAGAACGAATATATCTTCTATATAAACGGCTACGAAACGGGCAGGCTTAATGCAGGAGGTGTTTCGCAGAATCCCGAATATCTTCTGGTTTCGTGCGAATTTGCAGGTGATAACGGCGTTCAGCATTCAGACAGACACGGCACGGGCGAAATCGGCAAAACACCTGCCGAAAACTGGCCTGCCGAGTTCAAGGTGGATTACGTCAAGTGCTATCAATATAAAGATAAGCTCAATTAAAAACCAAACCCCGAAACCGATTCGTCCGGCTTCGGGGCGATTTTTTTATCAGAACTGTAAATACACCTTCATCAAAAGTAATTGTCTTTGCGAACAGAGCGCTTAAAATAAAATTTAATTCCCTGTGCTTTATATAGAGGTATGGAATTGCCTGAGTTTAAATTGGTATTCGGAACGGTTGGGGAATATTCTACAAAAAATGTGCCTGAAATCTTGTGTGATTGGTTGAAATATCATAAAAAATGTGCTAATATAATTTTAATTATAAATTAAGGGTGATTTTTATGAATCCCGTAAAGTTCTATCTTGTAACAGATACCCATTATTTTGAGCCTTCGCTTGGTGCAAGCGGCAAGGCGTTTGAAGATTATATGAAAAAAGAGCAGTTTTTTATGCTCGAAAGCAGTGACATCGTTAAAGCAACCTTTGAAAAAATTGCTGCCGATGATACTGTTGACCTTGTGCTTATTCCCGGCGACCTGAGCAAAAACGGCGAATATGAAAGCCACAAAAGCTTCGTCAAGGAGCTTAACAGGCTCAAAGAGGCGGGCAAAAAGGTTTTTGTTTTAACGGCAGGTCACGATTACGGCGAAAAATCAAGGGCGTTTGTCAATGACGAACGTATAGAGGTTGACGGAACACCATTTAAAGAGTTGCGTGAAATCTATGCCGATTTCGGATACTCGCAGGCTCTTGCGGTTGACGAAGCAACCCTTTCTTACATATCGGAAATTGCACCCGGCGTTCGTCTGCTTGCCGTCAACTGTGACAGCGAGGGTAACCCCAAAGGCAAGGTTGACGAAAGGCTTGAAGGCTGGATTAAAATTCAGCTTGACGAGGCAAAAAAAGACGGCTGCTCCGTTGTTGCAATGTGCCACTATCCGATGATTCCGTCGGTGCCTGTTTTTGACCTTGTAGGCGATGCAAAGCTCAAGGATTGGCGCAGAACCGCTTCATTCCTTGCCGATAACGGCGTTGAGCTTATTCTGACAGGTCATATGCATATTCAGAGCATTAACGAATACGTTTCCGAAAACAACAATAAAATTTTTGATATTTGTACCGCCTGTCTTGTCGGCAGCCCTGCAAAGTACAGAAAAATCATCATTGACGGTGACGCCCTGAACGTTGAATCAATCAACGTTCCCGACTTCGGTGTTGATACAAAAGGTCTTACCTTGCAGGAGCATTTCGATAATCAGTTTGCTTATTCTATCCGCAACCGCATTCTTGATGCGCTTAACGGCGGCAAGGGGGCTGCAAAGGCTCTCAAAGGCTTCGGCAAAAAGGTTTTGTCGGATATAACGCTCGGCGGTCTCGGCAGAATTCTGTGGATCAGGGTTGACGATTCAATCAAAAAGACAAAATTCATTGATTTTGCAGGGAATCTCGGTGTTGCAATTTTCAAGGGCGATATGCCTTATTCAACCGATACTCCCGAGGGCAAGGCGATTGCAAAGGTGCTCAAAAGATTCCGCTTTATCATCAAAAAGGTTGAACCCAAGCTTTCCAAAAACGGCGTCAAGGTTGACCTTGCGGATATGCTTCTGAACACAATTTACAATAACAAAGGCTTTTCCGATAACAATGCGAAGCTTAAACTTAAGTGATTTCGAGGTGTAAAGATGAAAAAATATGATGTGATAATTGTCGGCGCTTCAACGGCGGGCAGCTATTTTGCAAGAAGAATGGCGGAAAAAGGCTTTTCCGTTTTGCTCCTTGATAAAGACAGCAGAGATAAACTCAGCCCTGCTTACGACATTTTCCATATGGGAAAAGACGAAATGAAGCAGTTCGGTCTGCCCGAGGTAAAAGAGGGTGACGGAATATACGAATTCACGTTTGAGGATTCCGCAATATGCTCCGTTTACGGCAACCACCCCAAGCCTTCAAAGCTTGCGGTTGTGGGTATGCACAAGCATAAATACTGCGTGCTTATGAATGACTGGGCGGCTGAAGCAGGCGCAGAGCTTGTTTATGAAGCCTCATTCAAAAGCCTGATATACAACGAAAACGGCAAGATCAGCGGCGTAATTTATGAAAAAGACGGCGAAGAAATCGCTGCTTCGTGCCGCCTTGTTGCCGATTGCTCGGGTATTCCTGCCGTTGTCAGACGCAGCCTGCCCGATGATTACGGCATCGAAAAATTTGAGCTTACGCCCAAGGACATATTCTACGTAACTTTACGATATATTGACTTTGAAGAAAAAAGAACGGAGCGTTATCTCCGCTCGGATTTCTGGCTCTATTTCAAATCGTGGCTCGCACCGAGCGGCGGCAGCGATGCGCTTATCGGTATGGGTGCCTGCGGCGGCTTTGACGTTGTTGAAAAGGTTTATGCCTTGTTTGAAAAAACAGTTAAGCTTCCTGCGCATAAGGTTGTGAGAGTTGAAAAAGGCAGAACTCCTTATCACAGAGCGCCGTATTCGTTTGTTTCAGACGGTTTCATTGCAATGGGCGACGCCGCCTGTATCACAAAACCCAACTGCGGTGAAGGTTGCACGGCTTCAATCGTGCTTGAGGATATAGCCGTTGACGTTGCTTCGCAGGTTATGGCAAACGGTGCTTACCCCACAAGGGAGGCTCTCTGGAGCATTAACAAACGCTATAACAACACGCAGGGTAAGGAATTTGCAAGCCTTATGGCTCTGCTCGGCTCAATAATCCGCCATAGTGCAAAGGCAAACGAATTTCTTTTCAAAAACGACGTTATTTTCAGTCGCAAACTGCTCAGCAGCATGGGCAACGGAATTGAACTGAGCATCGGCGACTATGTAAAAACGCTGATTTTTATAATAATCGGTCTTGTTACGGGCAACGTAAAGCCTGCCGAGCTTAAAGCGGTTATTGACGCTATCATCACAAGCGGCAAGCTTACCGCACACTATGAAAAATATCCCGAAACTCCTGACGGCTATGAAGCCTGGGCAAAAGAAGCAGAGCTTCTCTGGGCAAAGACAGGCAAGGTAGCCGATTGGGATGCGGTTGAAAATTTTTAACGTTATGCGAATCCAAAAAGGAGATGTGTTGAAATGAATATCAAAAAAATTGTTTCGGTTATGCTGACGGCGGTAACCCTGTTTTCAACGTTCGGATTTTCGCTTGCAACGTCTGCAGAAACCGCAACAACGGAAAGCGGCTTCACTGCAGAAGATTTTCTGAAAACAAAGGGCAGAAAAATCGTTAATCAAAATGGCGAAGAGATTCGTCTTAAGGGTGTTAACCTCGGCACCTGGATGATTTGGGAAGACTGGCTCTGCCCCTATGAAGAGGCAACCGACCATTATGACGTTCTCACAAAGCTCACAAACCGTTTCGGTGAAGACAAGGCTTATGAGCTGATGAACACCTATATGGATAACTGGATAACCGAAAAAGACCTTGACGACATAAAGGAAATGGGCTTCAACTGCGTCAGAGTTCCTTTCTGGTTCCGCAATTTCTATTATGACGATAACGGCAGAAAGATTCTTGACGAAAACGGCAACTGGGATTTCAGCCGTCTTGAATGGGTTGTTGAGGAATGCTCAAAACGCAGACTCTACGTTGTGCTTGATATGCACGGTGCAGTCGGTTATCAGAGCGATGCGCCTCACAGCGGCAAAAAAGGCTCCTGTTCTCTTTATGACGATACGGAGCAGGGTGAAAAATACCGCGAACTGACCGATGAACTCTGGACGGAAATTGCAACACGTTTCAAAGGTAACCCTGCAGTTGCTATGTATGACCTGCTCAACGAGCCTATGTGCGACGTGCCCGCAAGTGAGTTTGACCGCAGAAAAAATAACACTTTTATATACAAACGTCTTTACAATACCGTCAGAGCGGTTGATGCTGAACATATAATTACGGTGGAGAGTATCTGGTCACCGATTGCGTTGCCCAACTCACTCTTTACGGGTTGGAAAAACGTTGTTTATCAGGTTCATCTTTATGATACTTCCGGCGCTTCGTTTAACTTTATGGCTCTTCTTCCCAGACTCGTTTTCTTTAACGTTCCCATGATGATGGGCGAATTTTTCCCACACGGCACAAACACGTGGAAGAACAGCTTCAACACCCTCGACGCCCTGAATTACAGCTGGTTCCTCTGGACATACAAAGCAACAGGTCACGGAATGTGGAGCAGCGAATGGTGCCTCAGAGGCAGTAAGGACGGATTTGAAAGGGCAAAAATCGAAACCGACAGCTACGAAGAAATTGCCCGCAAATGGGGCGAATGTATCCGCACCGAAAACGGTTTTCAGGATTCGGGACATTATTCAAAAAATATTCAGGCACATTTATAAAACAGATAAAACAATGCGATTGCGACTGAAAGGAGAAACAATATGAAAAAGATAATCACCATCAGCCGTGAATTCGGCAGCGGCGGCAGAACAATCGGCAAGCATCTGGCAGAAGAACTCGGCGTGCCCTGCTATGACAGCGAAATTATTGAAAAAGTTGCAATAGAGAGCGGCTTTGCTGAAGAATACGTTCAGGAAAAAGGGGAACACACTCACCCCAGCCTTCTTTACAGCCTTTTCACAAACAGAACCATTTACACAGGTCCGACTAACGAAGATAAAATCTGGATTATTCAGTGCAAGGTTATCAAGGAACTTGCAGAAAAAGGTCCCTGCGTAATAGTCGGCAGATGTGCGGACTATATTCTTCGCAACAGGGATGACGTTATGAAAGTGTTCATTTACGGCGACGTTGAAGCGAGGGCAAAAAGAATTGTTGAGGTTTACGGCGAAAAAGACGATGCACCCGTAAAGCGCATAAAAGATAAGGATAAGCGCAGGGCGGCTTATTACCAGCATTATACCGATATGAACTGGGGCGCAAGCCGCAATTACCATGTCTGCCTTGACAGCTCATTTATCGGAATTGATGAATGTGTTAAAATTCTCAAGGATATTGCCTTGAATGCAGACTGAAAAACAGGGGACTGTCCCACGAAGCGAAGACCAAAAGAAACGAATAAAATAACAACAGGCTTTTGCCATAGAATAACTGCCGTGATTTCAATTGGTGATTGCTTGTGTTCGAAATATTGATTTATGTTTCTTTTTAGCCGTTTTTTTTGATTCGACGTATCACATACGCCTGACATCGAAAGAAAACGGCTTCTTCATCTCCGTGAAACAGCCATTTGAAAATTAACATATAAAAAGCAGGAGAAAAAACAGATGAAATATACTCTGGTTACCTTTATCAGAAAAGCTTTTGCTGCTGTGCTTTCGGCTCTGACGGCGCTTCTCGGCTTGATTTTCCCCTCACCCGAACCGCCTGCAAAGCCCGACGCAAACAGCGTTGCGGCTTATGATGCTTCGGCTGCGGATTACAGCCTTGATATCGACGCATCGAACGAGCTGTATGATATCAGCGATTTGCTTTTCGGCATATTTTTTGAGGATATCAACTTTGCGGCTGACGGCGGACTTTATGCCGAAAAGGTTGTTAACCGTTCGTTTGAATTTACCGATTTGGCAAAGGATGACGAGCTTTACGGCTGGAGCAGCGTCAACGGTGCGGAGCTTACCGTTTCAAAAAATGCTCAGGATAAGCTGAACGAAAACAACCCCAATTACCTTGTTATAAAAAATTCGGGCACGCTTTTTGCAGGTGTGCAGAATTGCGGCTTCCTTGACGGAATTGCCGTTGAGGCAGGGGAGAAATATAACGTTTCATTTTATGCAAAAGGTCTTGACGGCTATACGGGCAAGGCTTACGTGAAAATTCTTTGCGGCGACGCCGTGCTCGGTCAGGGCGAAATTGCTTCGCTTTCCGCAGAATGGCAAAAGTATGAGGTTTCTCTTGAATCGGCGCAGACCGCTTATAACGGTGTCACCCTTGCCGTTCTGATTGACAGCGGCTCGGCGGCGTTCGATATGATTTCAATGTTCCCTGAAAACACGTTCAAAAACCGCAAAAACGGTATGCGCAAGGATTTGGGTGAAATGCTTGAAGCTCTTGAGCCAAAATTCCTGCGTTTCCCGGGCGGCTGCATTATAGAAGGCTACGATGCCGAAACTGCCTACAACTGGAAGGATTCAATCGGTGTTGGCAGAGACGGTGAGCCGCTTGAATTCGGCGGCACCTACGGCGACGTTGCCGCAAGAAAACAGGGCACAAATCTCTGGACCAACATTGCCGCAACCGATGACCCGTACCCCAGCTTTATGACCTACGGTCTCGGCTTTTTTGAATATTTTCAGCTTGCCGAAGACCTCGGTGCCGTCGGCGTTCCCGTTATCAACTGCGGTCTTTATTGCCAGATGAGAGGTAAGGGTCCCGTTGATATGTATACTCCCGAGTTTGAACAGTATCTTCAGGATATGCTTGACCTTGTTGAATTCTGCAGAGGCGATGAAACAACAAAATGGGGCAAGGTAAGAGTTTCGCTCGGTCATAAAGAACCGTTTGAGCTTCCTTATATCTGCATCGGCAACGAAAATGAGGGCGAAGTCTATTTTGAACGCTATCAGGCTTTTCTTGAAACATTCAATGCCGCAAAGGCAGAGAATCCCGAGCTTTATGAAGGCATTGAGCTGATTTATTCATCAGGTGCTTTTGATGCAACTCACGGTGCGAATTATCTGCCCTCTTATGAATATGCAAAAGAACAGATAGGCAACGGCAGTGCAAGCGATTTTGCAGGAGCAACAGACCAGCATTATTATAACGAGCCTGAATGGTTCCTCAAAAACGCAGACTATTATGACCGTGCAAACTACAGCCGTGACGTTGACGGTATGACCGATTCAATCTATGGCGGAGGTCTGAACGTATTCCTCGGCGAATATGCCGCAAGGTCAAACACTTTGCGTGCCGCTCTTGCGGAAGCCGCATATATGACGGGTCTTGAACGCAACGGCGATATTGTCAGAATGGCGGCTTATGCTCCGCTTTTCGGCAATCTTACCGCAACTCACTGGTCGCCCGACCTTATCTGGTTCAATAACCATCAGGTTACGGGTTCAATCAGCTATTACGTTCAGAAAATATTCTCAACCAATACGGGCGCAACGCTTCTCGAATCGTCGCTTGGCGGTGCAGCCGTTGAGCAGAAAAACTTAAGCGGCAGAGTGGGCGTGGGTGCGTGGTATACGGTTGCGGAGTTTGATAACGTGCTTGTTACCGATAACCAAACGGGCGAAACAGTTTATGCAGATGATTTCTCGCCGAACACCCTTGCGTGGAACTGGAACAAGGCTAACGACGGCGAAATTACCGTTAAAAACGGTGCGCTTCTTAACGACGCCACCGAAATGCCTTACAGCCTTACGGGTTCGGTTGCTTACACGGGTTTTGATGAATGGGAAGATTATACTTACACCGTTGATGCAACAAAAGTAAGCGGCAACGAAGGCTTTATTATTCCGTTTGCGGTTAAAGACCACGATAACTGCTGGTTCTGGAATATCGGCGGCTGGGATAACACTGTTTCCTGCCTGCAGCAGATTGAAAACGGCATAAAATCCAATCAGATTATCGGAACCGTCAGACCTTTTACTGCCGTTGAGGGCAAAACCTATCAGCTTAAGGTTGAGATCAGCGGTACACAGGTCAGATGTTATATAGACGGGGAGCTTTACGTTGATTTTGACACCGCTTCAAAGGCGGAGGCGGAGGCTTATCACGTTGTAAGTACCGATGAAACGGGTGACGTTATAATTAAAATCGTCAACGTTACCGATTCTGCAAAAACCCTTGCCGTTAACGTTGAAAACGCCGATATCGCTTCAAATGCAAAGGTTTCGCAGATTGCGGGCGACAGCCTTGCAAACGATAACATTCTCGGTCAGCCCGAGGATTGCAAGATTGAGGATTTCAGCATAAGCGGCTTGAGTGATAAATTCAACTATACCGTTCCTGCCTTTTCGGTGACGGTAATCAGACTTGAACGTAAATAATAAAACAGGTCGTTCTGCGGCTTTTGCTGCAGAACGGCTTTTTGCTTTAAAAATTTTTAATATGCATATTGACAAAATGCAAATCATAATATATTATAAAATAAACAATGAAAGGTGAAAAATGTGAATACTTTTCATTAAAATTTAACAGAAAAGGGTGATATTTATGGCAAGAACTCAGCTTCCTCTTCTTTTGGTAGACAATCAGAACGTTATGACAATTCTCAACGACGGTGAATTTAAATGCACAAGCCTGACCTTTGAAGAGGCAAAGGCTATAGTTGATATGCACGATGAGGATGATGTAATCAAAGTGTTTACGGGTCGCAACCTTGAAGACGTTGTGTTCAAGTATCTTAACGTTGAAGAAAGAAACTATGAATATAAAGAAGTCAAGGATATGCGTGTCGGTCAGGATGCGATAGCCTTCAAGCTTTACGTTACACCGTCCGAGACTCAGCCTATCACCTTGACCCCGACAGGGGCGCAGGCAAAGAAGATTCAGAATATCTACGTTGCTTGTCAGCTTATTTCCAAACTTAAATAACAAACTGAAAACCGACGTCGGCTGCTTCGCTTTTGCGGAGCAGCTTTTTTGTCGAAAAACTTGTTTTTTGACAAAATGTGAGCGTTGAGAAAGGAAGTCAGACGGTGTTTTCTTCGACCGAAGGCGTACAAAGGAACGTCGATGGGAGAAAAAACGCCGAATAAACAAAAGACTTTATTTTACGGGTCGTCGGGGTCGCCGACCCCTACAATTAAATTCAGCGGAAACAAGTTACCGCCCTGCTCTTGATTTTTGTTTATGTTCTGACAACTTTATCGACAGTCAAGGCTGCTTCGCTTTTGCGGAGCAGCTTTTTTATTTGCCCGCAAAGCTATGTTTTATGCCCTTTGTTAATATTAAGTTTTCATTTTCATAACTTTTTGTGTGTTTATTACTGTTGACGGCTTGTATATAATATTATATAATATTAAACTAACTAAATGTTTATTTTAATAACTATCTCTATATTTTAAGGAGTTTTACACATATGAAAGATGAAAGTTTAAGATTGATGCCTGCAGTGGCATTGAGGGGACTTGTGGTTTTCCCCGATATGTTCATTCATTTTGACGTGGGCAGAGAAAAATCCATCAATGCTCTGAAAAAAGCAATGGATACCGACCAGGAAATTTTTCTTGTAACCCAGAAAGATATATCCGTTGACGACCCCGATTTCAGCGAGCTTTACGAAATCGGCGTTGTTGCAAGCGTTAAACAGGTGCTCAAATTACCCGGCAAAAGCGGCAACGTAAGGGTTGCTGTTGAGGGCCTTTACAGAGCGAGACTTGTTGAGGGTATGCTTGCTTCAAACGGCAGTTACCTCAAGACTATGATTTTCCCTGTTAAAGAGCCGTCTGTCAGAGCAGATAAAATGGACTATGCAAAGGCTCTTGTACGCCACGCAAAGGATATTTTTGCCGATTATGCGGACTGCGCGCCGCAGATGCCTGCCGACCTTGTAACAGGCGTTATGCAGGAAACCGACCCCGGTAAGCTTGCCGACTACGTCGCAGGTAACATAATGCTTGAATATGACGACAGACAGCGCATTCTGAACGTTATCAACCCGATCAAGCGTCTTGAAGAGCTTTGCGTTTTGCTTGCAAGCGAAGGTAACCTGCTTTCAATTGAAGCCGAAATCGGCGACAAGGTGCAGGAAGCAATTGATAAAAACCAAAGAGAATATTATCTGCGTGAGCAAATGAAGGTTATTTCAACCGAGCTTGGCGGCGGCGTTTCGCACGAAGAAGAGCTCAGCGAGTTCAGAGAAAAGATTTTTCATTTGAAAGCGTCTGACGACGTCAAGGAAAAGCTTTTCAAGGAATGCGATAAGCTTGAAAAATATTCGCCTTCATCGCCCGAAGCAGCTGTCAGCAGAAACTATATTGAAGCCTGCATCACGCTTCCGTGGAATACTTTCAGCAACGAGAATACGGATATCAGAAAATCCGAAAAGGTTCTAAACGATGACCACTACGGTCTTGAAAAGGTCAAGCAGAGAATTCTTGAATACCTTGCCGTCAGAGTGCTTGCTCCCGATATCAAGGGTCAGATAATCTGCCTTGTAGGTCCTCCCGGCGTGGGCAAAACATCTGTTGCGCGCTCCGTTGCAAGAGCAACAGGCAGAAATTACGCACGCATTTCTCTGGGCGGTGTTAAAGATGAAGCTGAAATCAGAGGTCACAGAAAAACATATATCGGCTCGATGCCCGGCAGAATCATCAATGCAATGCAGCAGGCAGGCACAAACAACCCCCTTATTCTTCTTGATGAAGTTGATAAGCTTTCATCGGATTACAAGGGAGACCCTACGTCGGCTCTGCTTGAAGTGCTTGACCCCGAGCAGAACGCAACTTTCAGAGATCACTACATTGAAATGCCCTATGACCTGAGCAGGGTAATGTTTATCACAACCGCAAACGTCAGGGCAAATATTCCCGAGCCGCTTCAGGACAGAATGGAAATAATTGAGCTTGGCAGCTACACTTTTGAAGAAAAGTTCAATATTGCCAAAAAGCATCTTGTTCCCAAGCAGATAAAACGCCACGGTATGACCTCAAAGCAGCTTAAGATTTCTGATAAGGCTCTGCGCCTTATAATTGAAGGCTATACCCGTGAAGCAGGCGTACGTGCGCTTGAGCAGCAGATTGCCGCCGTGTGCAGAAAAGCTGCAATGCAGATTATTGCCGACGGTGCAGAAAAAGTTTCCGTAAAGCCCGAGGATATTGAAAATCTTCTTGGCTCACGCAAATTCAAAAACGATTCAATCGTTAAAGAAAACGAAGTGGGCGTTGTAAACGGTCTTGCGTGGACTGCGGTTGGCGGCGATATGCTCGAAATTGAGGCTGCAGTGCTTGAAGGAAGCGGCAAGCTGGAGCTTACAGGCTCACTCGGCGACGTTATGCAGGAGAGCGCAAAGGCGGCGGTCAGCTACATCCGTTCAAAGGCTGATGAACTTCCCGTGAGCGCAAGCTTCTACAAAGATAAAGACATTCATATTCACGTGCCCGAGGGTGCAACGCCCAAGGACGGTCCTTCGGCAGGCGTAACAATCGCAACTGCTCTTGTTTCCGCTCTTTCGGGCAGAAAGGTCCGCAAGGACGTTGCAATGACGGGCGAAATTACCCTGCGCGGCAGAGTGCTTCCCATCGGCGGACTTAAAGAAAAGTCTATGGCGGCTTACAGGGCGGGTATTAAAACGGTTGTCATTCCCTATGATAATATTGCCGACCTTGACGAGGTAGACCCCAAGGTCAAAGAGGCGATAACCTTTATGCCTGTCAAAACGGTCAGCGCAGTGTGGGACATCGCTCTTGAAAAAACGCAGGAAGAACGCAATGAAAAAAGCCGCATTTCCGTTAATGAAAACGGCGGAAAGCGTGCTTCCATAACACAGTAACAGGATTGATAAAAATGAGATTTGATAAAATAGAATTCAGTGCCGCTTACGGCACCTCAAAACAGCTTCCGCCCTCGGGTGTGCCCGAAATTGTTTTTTCGGGTCGCTCAAACGTGGGCAAATCATCGCTCATCAACAAGGTTTTTAACCGCAAAAATCTTGCCAGAGTCAGCTCGATGCCGGGCAAAACAATAACCGTTAACTTTTTTAAGGGTGACGGCGTTGTTTTTGCCGATTTACCCGGTTACGGCTATGCAAAGCGTGAGCAGAGCGAAAAGAAACGCTGGGCAGACCTTATGGAAGGTTATTTTCAGTCGGGCAGAAACATTGCACTTGTTATTCAGTTGATTGATATGCGCCACGCACCCTCTGCCGACGATATGGTTATGCTTGATTTCTTAAGACAGGCGAATATTCCTTTTGTGATTGCGCTCACAAAATGCGATAAGCTCAACAAAACCGAAACCGAAAAGCGCCGTGAAGAAATCAAATCGGAGCTTGCCGATTATTCGGATATCACAATGATTGAGTTTTCTTCGGTCAAGGGTATCGGCGTTGAAGAAGTAAAGGCTGAAATCGTTTCAGCGGTTGCTGATGTGTAATTATTCTGACAAAGAGAAGGATTAAAAATGTTTGTATCAGACTGTATTTCGATAAATGAAAAGGGTCATCTGACCATCGGCTCGGCGGATACCGTTGAGCTTGCAAAGGAATTCGGCACGCCTGCCTACGTTTTTGATGAAAACGAAATCAGAAGCAATCTGCGTGCTTTCAGGAATTCAATTGAAGAAAACTACGGCGGCAACGGTCTTGTGTGTTATGCAAGCAAGGCATTCAGCTGTAAAGAGATATACCGCATCTGCAAGCAGGAGGGCACGGGCGTTGACGTTGTTTCGGGCGGCGAGCTTTATACCGCTCTTTCCGTTGACTTTCCTGCAGAAAACATTGTTTTTCACGGCAACAACAAAACTCCCGACGAGCTTTTGATGGCTGTTGAAAACGGTGTCGGCAGAATTGTTGTTGATAATCTCACCGAGCTTAAAAAGCTTAACGAAATTGCCGCAAATGCAGGCAAAACCGTCGGCATTATGCTGCGCATAAAGCCGGGTGTTGACGCACATACACACGATTTTATCAAAACGGGTCAGATTGATTCAAAGTTCGGTTTTGCTCTTGAAACGGGTGAGGCGCTTGAAGCGGCAAAGGCTGCTCTTACAATGCCCAACCTCAAGCTCAGAGGTCTGCATTGCCACATCGGCTCGCAGATTTTTGATATCGACCCCTTTGAGCTTGCGGCAGAGGTTATGCTTGACCTCTATAAGCAAATCAAAGACGAAACGGGTGCAGAGCTTGACGAGCTTAATCTCGGCGGCGGCTTCGGCATAAAATACGTTGACGGCGATACACCCATTCCCTACGGCGAATATATGAAGAACGTTTCTGCCGTTGTGAAAGCCGAAACCGAAAGGCTCGGTCTGAAAATGCCCTTTATTCTGATTGAGCCGGGTCGATCTGTTGTCGGTGCGGCAGGTCTTACGCTTTACACGGTCGGTGCGGTAAAAGAAATCCCCGATATCCGCACTTACGTTTCTGTTGACGGCGGAATGGCTGATAATCCCAGATATGCCCTTTATCACGCAGATTATCAGGTTATCTGCGCCAACAAAGCAAATGAAGAAAAGAATATGACCGTTACCGTTGCAGGCAAGTGCTGCGAGAGCGGTGACCTTATTCAGGAAAACACACCTGTTCAGACGGTTGAAGCAGGGGATATCCTTGCAGTGCTTTCAACAGGTGCATATAACTACTCAATGGCATCAAACTATAACCGCATTCCCAAGCTGCCCGTTATTATGGTTAATAGCGGCGAAGCAAGAATTGTTGTTAAAAGGGAAACCTATGAAATGGTCGCAGCTTGCGATATCTGATTACCCATACACACAGATTTTAAGGAAGTGATTTAATGCCTCAGATAAGAATGTTAGCCGATAAGGTTCGCCTTGTTTCCGAACCTGCCGATAAATTCAAAACGGGCTGTGTTTCCGTGTCAATGGCACTGCCTATGGATGAAAGAATGGCGGCAAACTCGTTGCTCGTTTATCTTCTCAAGCGTTCCTGCAAGGCATATCCCGAGCTTTCGCTGCTCAGCGGCAGACTTGACGAGCTTTACGGTGCGGTTCTCGGCGCAGGCGTTTCAAAAAACGGCGAAGCGCAGGTTCTGACCTTAAGCATAACAAGCCTTGCCGATAAATTTGCCCTTGAGGGTGAAAGTATTCAGCTTGAAGCGGCGCAGCTTTTGGCGGATGTCATTTTTAAGCCGAACGTTAAGAACGGCTCCTTCGGTGAGGAATCGCTTGCAATGGAAAAACGTTTGCTCATTCAGCGCATTGAAGAGGAAATGAACGATAAACGCACCTATGCTTTCAATAAGTGTATCAGTTATATGTGCCAGAACGAAGCTTACGGCAAGGATAAATACGGCACGGTTGAAGAAATAGAAAACGTTAAAATGGCAGACGTTTACGATGCATGGAAAAATCTGCTTTCAACCGCAGTTTTTCAGATTACCGTTGTCGGTGCGGCTGATGCCGATAAGGTTGCTTCTGTTTTTGAAAAGCATTTTGAAAAAATCGAGCGTAAGCCTGCCGGAATTGAAACTGTTTTCATTCAGAGAGGCAGACGCTTCAACCACTTTGAAGAAAAATTCCCCGTTAATCAGGGTAAGCTTGTAATGGGCTTCAGGGCAGGAATGCAGCACAGACGTGACAACATTTTTGCCATGACAGTTATGAACGATATTTTCGGTATGGGAACCTATTCAAAGCTGTTTATGAATATCCGCGAAAAAATGAGCCTTGCATATTATTGCTGGTCAAGGCTTGTTGCAAGCAAGGGCATTGTTCTTGTTGAAAGCGGAATCGATACGGATAAAGAGCGCAAGGTGTCGGCGGAGGTGCTCAGCCAGCTTTCTGATTTAAGAAACGGTAAAACCGACCCCGAAGTGCTTGAATCCTCAAAGCGTGCGTTGCGTGAAAAACACACCTTCACAACGCCCGAAGGCATTCTCGGCTGGTATTCGGCTCAGGTTACCTGTGACGAAATCATAACTCCCGACGAAATGGTAAGCGGCATTGAGCAGGTAACTATGGATGACGTCTGCGCAGCCGCAAAGAAGCTTTCAATCGACACCATCTTTATGCTTTCGGCGCAGGAGGAGGCAGAAAATGAAGTTTAAAAAATACACCGACAAAATGCTTGGCGAAACCGTTTATTGCGGCAAGCATTCTTCGGGTCTTGAAATAAGAGTTCTTCCCAAAGAGGGATATTCTTCTGCATATGCCGTTTTCGGCGTAAAA
This sequence comes from Clostridia bacterium, assembly GCA_017938985.1. GTDB lineage: Bacteria > Bacillota > Clostridia > Oscillospirales > Acutalibacteraceae > CAG-177. Next base: position 4,041 of record JAGBAK010000110.1, on the reverse strand, counting down.
TACGGCTCAATTGATACTGCTGTTAAGAATGCATCGGGCGAGTTTGAAACAATCCCCGAAGGTACGGCTCATTTTCTTGAGCATAAACTTTTTGAAAGCGAAGACTTGAATGCGTTTGAACGCTTTGCAAAAACAGGTGCAAGCGCAAATGCTTACACGAGCTTTGAAAAAACAGCCTATCTTTTCAAAGGCTCCGATAAAATTGAAGAGTCGCTTGAAATTCTGCTTGATTTTGTTCAGAATCCTTATTTCACCCAGCAGACGGTTGAAAAGGAGCAGGGCATTATCGGTCAGGAAATCCGTATGTATCAGGATTTGCCCGACTGGCAGGTTATGTTCAATATGCTCAAGGCGCTTTACAGTAACCACCCTGTGCGCATTGATATCGCAGGCACACAGGACTCAATTGCTCAGATTGACGCCGATTTGCTTTATAAGCTTTATAATAATTTTTATAACCCCGGTAATATGGTGCTCAGCATAGTCGGTGACATTGACCACAAAAAGGTTGCCGAAATTGTTGAAAAGAATATCAAAAAGACCGAGGGCGCTGAATGTGAACGTAAGTTTGAAAAAGAAAACCCCGTTCCCGTTCAGGATTATATTGAGGAAAAGCTCTCCGTTGCGCAAAAGCAGTTTATGCTCGGTTTCAAAGAGGATATTTCAGAGCCTTTGCTTTCGCTTGAGGATGAAATTGCATCGCAGATTATGCTTGAGGCAATAACGGGCAAATCTTCTCCGCTTTTCAAAAAACTGCTTGATGAAGAGCTTATTGATATGGGCTTTGGTGCAGAGCTTTTCAACGGCTTCGGCTTTTCCTGCGTAATGCTCGGCGGCACAAGCAAGGACCCCGAAAAAGCTTCGGCGATTATCAAGGAGGAGTTTGCAAGGCTCAATGAGCAGGGCATTGACTCAGCTGCATTTGAAAGAGCCAAGCGCAAGCTTTACGGCAGAATGGTTATGAGCTATAACGATATTGACGACACGGCAAACCTGCTGATGAATCTTTATTTCAATGGCTATGAACCCTTTGCCGAAATTGAAGCCTGCAAGGGTGTCACTCTTGAAAAAGCACAGGTAAGACTTTCAAAAATCAAAGACGAATATTCGGCACTGTCCGTTATCAGTCCGATATCATAAGGAGGGTGCGTATGTCTGATTTTACAACGGTTTATTTCAAGGGCCTTGAAAAAACCTTTGAAATCCCCAGCGTTCTTGCTGAATTTACTCTTTTCGGTAACGAGATTTCAATCAAATTTTACGGTGCAATAATCGCTTTCGGCTTTACTCTTGCCGTTCTTTTCGGCGGCAGAATGGCTTATAAATGGAAAATGAGCCTTGATAAAATGATTGACGTGCTTATTTACGGTACCGTTGCCGCAATAATCGGCGCAAGACTTTATTACGTTTTCTCAAAATGGGATTACTATTCTGCAAATCCCGGGGATATCATAAAAATCTGGGAGGGCGGACTTGCAATCTACGGCGGAATTATCGGCGGTATTGCCGCGGCGTTTGTTGTTTGCAAGGTGCGCAAGCTCAATTTCTGGAATCTGCTTGATATTGCCGGTATGAGTTTGCTTATCGGTCAGGGCATAGGCAGATGGGGCAACTTTACAAATCAGGAAGCCTTCGGCGTTAACACCGATATGCCGTGGGGTATGTGGAGTCCCAAGGTTCAGGAATATATAATTCTCAACCAGTCGGAATTTGCCGCAAACGGTTTTTCCGTTGACCCCAATAAATACGTTCATCCGACGTTCCTTTACGAATCAATCTGGTGCCTGCTCGGTGTGTTTGTGCTTTACATCATCACAACCAAATTCCGTAAGTTCAGCGGTCAGACCTTCCTCTGCTACGGCATATGGTACGGTCTTGAAAGAATGATTGTTGAGGGTCTGCGCACAGACAGCCTTTATATTGCAGGCACACAAATCAGAACGTCTCAAGCTCTTTCGGGCGCAATTGTTGTTGTATGTGCGGTTTTACTTGTTGTGCTTCTTGTAAAATACACAAAGAACCCGAAACCCATTGAGGGCATTGATTATTTTGATGCCGACGTTCTTGAAAAAGAAAAAATGAAAAATGAAAAAGTAGCGCTTGAACACAAAGCAAAGCTGCAGATGAAAAACGCTGAAACGGAAAAAGAGGTATAAAAATGGCAAAGCTTATTGACGGCAAGGCTATAAGAGAATATAACCTTGATAAAATTGCGGCAGAGGTTGCCGAGCTCAAAACAAATGGCGTTGAGCCTGCGCTTGCAGTTATTATTGTCGGCAGTGACCCCGCTTCAAGGGTTTACGTTAACAACAAAAAAACTGCCTGCGAAAGAGTAGGTATGCGCTCGCTTGAGTTTGCAATGCCCGAAGAAACAACAACCGAAGAGCTTCTTGCTCTTATCGATAAACTCAATGCTGATGCAACGGTGAGCGGCATTCTCTGCCAGCTTCCCGTGCCCAAACACATTGATAAAAATCAGGTGCTCAGAAGAATTCTTCCCCAAAAGGACGTTGACTGCTTCCATCCCGAAAACGTTGGTCTGCTTTCAACCGGTATGGGTAAGCTTATGCCCTGCACACCTATGGGTATGATGAAAATGCTTGAGTATGAGGGCATTGACCCTGCAGGCAAGCACTGCGTGATTATCGGCAGAAGCGATATCGTAGGTAAGCCTATGGCAATGCTTATGCTTTCAAAGAGCGCAACCGTAACAATCTGCCACTCAAAAACAGTTGACCTGCCTTCAATCACAAAGCAGGCGGATATCCTTGTTGCGGCGGTTGGTATTCCCAACTTTGTTACAGCGGATATGGTCGGCGAGGGTGCAATTGTGCTTGACGTTGGCATCAACAGACTTGAAAGCGGTAAGCTTTGCGGCGACGTTGATTTTGAAGCCGTCAAGGATAAGGCTTCAATGATAACTCCCGTGCCCGGCGGCGTTGGTCCGATGACGATTGCAATGCTTATGCAGAACACTCTTACAGCCTGCAAGGAGCAGAATAACATATAATGTATATATAATAGGGTTATGCAAAAATATTTTCAAAAAAGTCAAAAAAGTATTTGACAAGGCTTGAAGGTTATGCTATAATCCTATATGCCGCATATTCGGGGCGGGTGACTTATGCCCAAAAACAGGTTCTCTGTGCCTCAGGTAACCCACTTATAAGTGTTACAAGAATAGCGAGTCTATAAGAAAAGGATTGATATTCCGAATGTACGCAATTATCGAAACAGGCGGCAAGCAGTACAAGGTAGAAGCCGGCGATGTTATCTACATCGAAAAGCTTGGCGCAGAAGAAGCAAGCGAATACACCTTTGATAAGGTTATCGCAGTTGGAACCGATGACGGCATCAAGGTTGGTGCTCCCTATGTTGAAGGCGCAACCGTAGCTGCTAAGGTAGTTAAGAATGGCAAGGGCAAAAAGATCACAGTTATGACCTATAAGCCCAAGAAGAACTCCAAGCGCAAGATGGGTCACAGACAGCCTTACACAAAGGTTGAAATCTCTGCCATCAACGCATAATTTGAAACCCTATGATAAGGGTCAAATTTTCAATCGGTAACAACCGACTCCACGGCTTTGAAATCAGCGGACATTCAATGTATGCTCCCGAGGGTCAGGATATCGTTTGTGCATCGGTTTCGTCGGCTGCTTTAATGGCGGCAAACACCTTAACCGAAATTGTCGGCGCTCCCGCAAGGGCAGAGGCTGAAAGCGGTTCAATGGTTTTCCATCTGAACGAAACAAACGAAAAAACAGAAGCAATTCTGCGTGGCCTTGAGCTTCATTTAACCGAACTTTCAAAGCAGTATCCACACAACATTAAAGTAATTTACGGAGGTGTAAAGAATGCTTAAGATAAATGTACAGCTTTTCGCTCATAAAAAAGGTATGGGTTCAACCCGTAACGGCCGTGATTCCGAATCCAAGAGACTCGGCGCAAAGAGAGCTGACGGTCAGTTTGTTCTTGCAGGCAACATCCTTGTAAGACAGAGAGGCACACACATCCATCCCGGCAACAACGTTGGTAAGGGTT
>JAGBAK010000010.1 GCA_017938985.1 Clostridia bacterium | reverse complement strand
AAACGAAGAGCTTTATGACGCATTCAAAGCACACGGAGTCAACAGAGTTTCGTCATTCGGTCTTATTCCCGAGGATAAAAGCACGGTTGACTTTACGCTTCGCCCGTTCAACTGGAGATAAGTATGACGAAATAAGAATCGGGTAAGGGCGCAGCCCTTCCGAAACTATTCACTATTCATTATTCACTGAAAAAGACGGCAGATTTCTCTGCCGTCTTAGCTTGTCGAAAAACTTGTTTTTCGGCAAGGTGTGGCTGTTGAGAAAGGAAGCTGAATGACGTTTTCTTCGCTTGAAGGTGTATAAAGATACATCGAAAAGCGAAAAAACGGCAAATAAACGAAACGTCATCGTTTTATTCGGGACGTCGGGTCGCCGTCCCCTACAATAAATAACGGCGGGATGAAGGCATCCCGCCCTACTCTGTTTTCGTTTATGTTTCAGCGACTTTATCGACAGTCAGAGACGGCAGATTTCTCTGCCGTCTCTTTTTATTGTGCCAACATATTGATTGCCGTGGTGAGCTGGTTATCCTGTTCAGGGGTGAGCAACGCAACGTTTGTGTCCTCGCCCGAAACAAGCGTAACCGTTACTGACGGCTCAATTCCCTTGCCGTCATAGACCGCATCTGCGCCGTTTTTCGGCTCAACAAGAGCAACCGTAAGCAGAATTGCTCCGCCGCTTTCAAGGGTGAAAAGCTCCTGCATTGTGCCCACACCCGCCGTTTTTGTTCCGACGATAATTGCCTGACTTATATCCCTTAAATCGCAGGCAAAAAGCTCCGCCGCGCCCGAGGTGCCGCCGTTGACAAGCACCGCCATCGGCTTATTGACACTGTTGCTCTCCGCGGTGTAAATCTTGTCCCTGTAAACCTCGCCGTTCTTATCCTTTGCAACGGCAATGTTGCCCGAAATTGCGGGCACGATAACGTCAATTGTTTTTGCGGCGTAATCAATTGAGCCTTCGCTTGTGCTTCTTACGTCAAAAACAAAGCTTTCTGCACCGTCGTTCGTAAGCTTGTCAATTTCATCCTTGAATTCGCTCGCTGTGTTTTTATAAAAGCCGTTGATTCTTATATATCCGACGTTGCCCTCAAGCCTGCCGATAACGCTCGGCATTGCAAAACCGAGCATCGGCTCAACGGTTTTCGTTTCGCCGTCACGCTCAAATTCAACCGCAACCGACGAAAGGATATCGCCGTAAAGATTCTGTGAAAGTGCGGCGTAATTGTTGCGGCTGACCGTTGCGTTGCCGATTGCCGTTATAACGTCGCCCGTTTTAAGACCTGCCGTTTCTGCAGGCGAGCCTTCATAAACGTGGGTAACAACAAAGCGGTTATTCTGATAATCAAAGGCAGTTTCAACTCCGATTCCCGTAACACCGCCCTCAAGGCGCACGGTATACTCGCTGTATTCTTCAGACGTCATATAACGGCTGGCAGAATCACCCAGACCGTTGATATAACCCTCCGAAAGCGAAGCACTGAGCAGGTTGCTGTCCTCAACAGTGCCGTAGAAATTGTTTGAAATAATCTGGTTTATTTCGTCAACGGAAGCATACATCTGCGAGCGTTGCGAAATGTTGCCGATGATTTTGTTATATATATTTTTGGAAACAACCATTGTTATTGAGAAGGTTGCGGCAATTGACATAACAACAAGTGAAATGCATAAGCCGAGTGAAATTTTTTTATTCAAAAAAACACCCCGATTTTTAGTGAAAAGTTAATAATGAATAGTGAATAGTTAAGGAAGGGCTTTGCCCTTACCCGATTATTTAAATAAACGCAGGGTTCAAAAGGCACTTCGAGAGAGAAAAAACGTTATTCAAGCCCTTATCGAAACGGTTTGTTTGCCGGGAAGGGATGATGAATGGCGTTTTCTTCGACCGAAGTCGTGCAAAGGCACGTCGAGGAAGAAAAAACGTTATTCAGCGCCCTTATCGCAAACAAAAAAGGAGTCGGAAATCCGACTCCTTTTATTATATCACGGTTTTGAAACATAATCAAGAGGCTGAACCCGGCTTACGTCGCCGTTTGCCTTTTTGATTCTTACCTCAAAGTGAAGATGCGGTCCTGTTGAATTGCCTGTGCTTCCGATTGCGCCGATATGTTCACCCTTCTGAACAACGTCGCCAACGCTTACATAGAGCGTCTGTGCGTGTGCATAAAGGGTCTGCTTACCGTCACCGTGGTCAATAACGCAATAGTTGCCGAAGCCGTAATTCCAGGCGCCGTCATTCTTTGCGATAATAACCTTACCGCCCTGTGCGGCACGGAAAGGTGAACCCTTGGTTGTGACGTCGGTTCTGACAATGTCAATACCCATATGACGGTCACCGTTGCTGTAAGCCGGATAACCCGCAGTCATTCTTGTTGAACCGGGAACAGGCCAAAGCATTTTGCCGTCGTTGTTATAATCTTCGTCGGGGGTATCGCCCTGCGAAGAACCGTGCTGCTTGATGTATTCGTCAATCTGCTTGTCAATCTGGTCACGCTCTTTTTTCTGGCGTGCGATTTCAGCTTTATATTCTTCGCTGTCCTTGTCAAGCTCGGCAATAACACCTTTAAGCTCTTCGTGCTTGTCCATTGCTTCGCTTTTTTTGTCTTCCTGTGTGCTCTTGGTATCTTCAAGGTCTGTCTGGCGGTCAGCAAGCTGCTGAATATCGTTTTTGAGGTCCTCTTTTTTGCTTTCAAGCTCTGTCTTTTGCTCGCCGAGCTGTGCCTGGAGTGAGTTCAGCTCGCCGACCTTTGCCGCCATTTCATTGATAAGCGCGGTGTCGTTGTTGGACATCTGAGCAATAAGCTCCTGCCTTTCAAGGAAAGAAGTGACGTCTGTTGCCGCAAAGAGAATTTCAAGCTTTGAGCCGCCGCCTGCCATATAGTTTTCTCTCAGGCGGTTAAGAAGCTGCTCTTTTGTGTCAGCCATAAGCTCTTCACTGTCCTGAATTTGTGCTTCAATGTCAGCAATCAGCGCGTCAATGGCAACAATATCAGCCGTAAGCGTCTCAATGTCAGTGTTAAGTGAGCTGATATCGCCGTTAAGCTCGTCGATTTTATCCTCAAGTTCCGAAAGCTCATCATCGATATCGCTGATTTCGGACTTGATTTTGTCAAGTTTGCTTTCGTTTTTGTTGATTTCGCCCTCAACTTGGTCGAGCTTTTCTTCGTTTTCTTTGATTTCTTCGTCAAGCTCATTGCGCTGGTCTTCAAGGTCGCCTACCACGTCGGCATAAACGCTGACGGGAGCAAACGAGCAAACCAGGCATACAAGTGCAACAACAAGGCAAAGGATTGATTTGAGTCGGTTATTCATTTTAGTCTTCAAGCTCAACAAACTTCCTTTCCTTGAGATATTTTCTCATAGACGTCATCGAACCGAAAACGCCTGTGAATACGCCGATGCCGACAAATGCAAGTGCAAGCCACGGCGCATATTTAAGGAACATTACGGGGTTGCCGCCGCCCGCGGCTGTGGTTGCGATTTTGCCGATGAATTTATTCAGACCGAAATCGTTGACAATCCATACAACGCCCGTTGCAAGCAAGCCTGCAATAACGCCGATTACAATACCTTCAACAATAAACGGCCAGCGGATGAACGAATTTGTTGCGCCGACGCTCTTCATAATGCTTATTTCAAGACGTCTGCTGAACATTGTGATTCTGACGGTGTTTGAAATAATGAAAAGCGAGACCACAAGCAGAAGAATTATCATACCGAGGCTGATATAGGTTATGCCTGAGCGCAGGTCTGTCAGCTTTTGTGCAAGCTCGCTGTTTTCTCTTACTCTGAAAACGCCCTGCACCTTGCCAACCTGCTTCACAACGTCCTCAAAAGCGCTCATATCGGCAACGGTGATGTGATATGCGTGGGGCATAACGTCATCTTCAAGGTTGCCGAGATAGGTTTTCAGACCCTCGTCGGCGGTGTTATCAATAACTTCCTGAAAAGCATCTTCGCCCGAGACAAACTCAACCTTTTCAACGTTTTTGATTTTTTCAAGGTCTGTTTTGACCTTCTTGATTTCAAAATCCTCTGCGTCATACTCAACAAACGCAACAATCTCGTTTTCGGCTTCAATTGAATTGATGAAATTGTTGATGTTGACCTGCAGCATAAATGCAATACCCACAAGCATGAGGCAACTGAAAAGAACGGTTACCGATGCAAGGGTCATAAGCTTATTGACCACAAGGTTGCGAAAACCTTCTTTGGTCAGGTAATTGAGTTTACCCATCAGTTTTCGCCTCCTTTCACAGCTTCAGCTTCTGCTTCGGCAGGTGCTGCCTCTGCTTCAGCCTGTACGGAAACGGAAGCCTCTTCAACGGGTTCTGCCGCCTGTGAAACCTCAACCTCGCCTGCATCAACAGGCTCTGCCGAATCAATCTCAGTTGCGGGTATGTAGGCGGAATAATCCTCATCGGGAGGAACAACGTATTCGTTTGAAATCTCGCTTGCAGCGTTGATGTGTGAGGTTGCGGCTTCTCTGATGAGTGTGCCGCCGTCAGCAACAACGTTGCCCTTGTCAAGAATAATAACACGTTTATCAAAGCAACGAACAAGGCTGTGCTCGTGGGTTACCATGATAACGGTTGTGCCCGCTTCGTTGAGCCTCATAAGCATATCAACAATTTCGTAGCTCATCTGGGGGTCAACGTTACCCGTGGGCTCGTCCGCAATAATGATTTCGGCATTGTTTGCCAGAGCTCTTGCGAGTGCAACTCTCTGCTGCTCGCCGCCCGAAAGCTCTCTGGGATATTTTCTTGCCTTTTCGTTAAGACCCATAAGGCTGAGAACGTAAGGCACTCTGCGGCGGATCTTTTTTTCTTTTGTGCCGATAACACGCATCGCGAATGCAACGTTATCGAAAACCGTCATATTGGGAATAAGTCTGAAATCCTGAAAAACGATTCCCAGCTTACGGCGGAATTTGGGTATATCCCTTTTGCGGATTTTGTTAAGATTATAATCATCAACAATGATGCTGCCCGAAGAAGCAACCTCTTCGCGCATCATCAGCTTGAGAAAAGTACTTTTGCCTGCACCCGAAGAACCGACAACAAAAACAAACTCGCCTTTTTCAATGTTTATGTTTATATCCTTCAGTGCATAGGAATCTGCAGTGTCATACTTTTTGCTGACATTGTTAAATTCTATCACAGTATCATCCTTAAAATTTATTTACCCCTCAAATCTCCTCCGAAACAAACCGCCCGCTGCGGCTGTGAGCCTGTGATTAATCTTTCCCCTCAATTAATATTTAACAGGCTTTGCGTCAAGATATTTCTTGACCATAAGAGCTACTTTGAAAACAATGGCATCATCAAATTCACGCAGGTCAAGACCTGTGAGCTTCTTGATTTTTTCAAGTCTGTAAACAAGCGTGTTTCTGTGAACAAAAAGCTTTCTTGACGTTTCGGAAACGTTAAGGTTGTTTTCAAAGAAACGCTGGATTGTGAACAGGGTTTCGTGGTCAAGGCTTTCAATCGAACCTCTCTTGAAAATCTCTCTGAGGAACATATCGCAAAGAGTTGTGGGAAGCTGATAGATAAGTCTTGCAATGCCGAGGTTTTCGTAGCTGACAATTGTTTTTTCAGTGTCAAACACCTTGCCGACCTCAAGAGCAATCTGTGCCTCTTTGAACGAACGTGCAAGGTCCTTGATGCCCTCGATGGTTGTACCGATGCCAACAAGAACGTGGGTATAAAGCTCGGTGCTCAGTGAATCTGAAATTGAGCGTGCAAGCTTTTCAAGGTCTTTGGGTTCGATGTTGCTGCGAACCTCTTTGACAATAGCAATATCGTGTTCGTTGATATTGATAACAAAATCCTTGTTCTTGTCGGGGAACAGGTTCTGAACCGCTTCAAAAACAGCGGCATCGTTATGGTCGGTGATTCTGATAAGAAGCACAACCCTTGTTGCCTCGCCGTTAAAGCGGAGTTCTCTTGATTTGAGATAGATGTCGCCGGGCAGAATGTTATCAAGAATAACGTTCTTGATGAAGTTGCCTCTGTCGAACTTCTCCTCGTAATACTGCTTGAGATTTTCAAGCGAAACGCAGCAAACGGAAGCAAATCTGCCCGCAAGCTCGTCGGTACCTTCAACAAACACCGCATATTCGGTCTGCATATGTGCGCCGAAGTTGCAGAAGGTATAGTTGTTGATATAATGGAACTCAGCGTCTGCAAAAACTTCCGAAGCGGTTGAGAAAACCTCGCCGATTTTGCTCAGCTCGCTGCAGGCGATGATTGTTCCTGTTTCGTCAATTACACCCAGAGTTCTGCCTACCGCTTCACGCATCTGGTGAACAAGACCCTGGAAAATTCTGTTTGACATAAAAATTACCCCTCATCTGATTTGATTTTGAATTTCTGTTATTTTAGACAAAATGACCATCGGGACATATACATTTTACACAACAGCGAAGCATTTTGCAAGAGAAAACCGCATATTTTTTTAAGTTTTTTTTGAATTTATTGTGAATTTTGCTCATAATTTATTGATTTTTACCAAATTTTATACAAAACGCAGTGTCAAACAGGGATTTCAGAGTCGCCGCTTTAAAGGCATAAAATCCGTAATAATCGACAAATAACCGCAATTAAATTTGGCAATTATGCAAATATTTATTCTTTTGTGGCAAAAAATAAGTTATTTTGATAGCGGCGTTTTTTGTTGATTTTGCCGTGCGTTTTTTGTGATATATTCAGCCTTTCAAGGCATAATAAATCGGGATATTTCATCTTCAAAGCACGCAGAATTCCGTACTGCAAATAAGGAATTTAAAAAAAATTTACTTTTTTGTATTTTGGGTCTTTTCAAATGTGAAAAAAGGTGTTATAATTCCTTGGAGTGAAATTTTGAATATAACTTTTGTTTTGTATATAAAATTTAGTGAAAGAGGGAGAGCTTTGGAGAAGATAATCATCAACGGCGGAACTCCGCTTTGCGGCGAAGTTGAAATCAGCGGCGCAAAGAATGCCGCTCTTGCAATTATCCCTGCCGCAATCCTTTCGCAGGATGTTTGCGTTATCGAAAACCTTCCCCTGTCAATCAGCGACGTTAACTATATGATGAAAATTCTTCATCACCTCGGCGCAAAGGTCAGGGTTATCAATAAACACACAATCGAAATTGATTCACGCTGCGTTAACTCATACGTTATTTCGCACGATATGACAAAGCACCTTCGTGCATCATATTATTTCATCGGCGCACTTCTGGGCAGATACGGCAGAGCAAAGGTGGCAATGCCCGGCGGCTGCTATCTCGGCGCAAGACCCATCGACCAGCATATAAAGGGTTTTGAGCTTCTCGGCGCAAACGTTTCAATCGAAGAAAACGCCATTGTTGACGCAAAGGCAGACCGCCTTACAGGCTCGCCCGTTTATCTCGATATGGTTTCGGTCGGCGCAACGGTCAACGTTCTTCTTGCCGCAGTCAAGGCAACGGGTCTTACCGTTATTGAAAACGCAGCAAAAGAGCCGCACATAGTTGACCTTGCAAACTTCCTTAACTCAATGGGCGCAGACGTCAGAGGCGCAGGTACGGACGTTATCAAGGTCAGAGGCGTTGAAAAGCTTCACGGCTGCACATATTCCATAATCCCCGACCAGATTGAGGCAGGCACATATATGGTTGCCGCCGCCGCAACAATGGGCAACGTTCTTATCAAAAACGTAATCCCCAAACATCTTGAATCCATTTCAACAAAGCTTATCGAATGCGGTGCAGAGGTTGAGGAATTCGACGATGCGGTCAGAGTTTCGCTTGACCGCCGTCCCGGCAAATGCAATATCAAAACGATGCCCCATCCCGGTTTCCCCACGGATATGCAGCCCCAGATGGCTGTTCTGCTGGCTCTTGCCGACGGGACAAGCATTGTTTCCGAAAGCATCTGGTCAAACCGTTTCCGCTATGCGGAGCAGCTTAACAGAATGGGTGCTTCAATAAAGGTTGACGGTCAGCTTGCCGTTGTTCAGGGCGTTGAGTCTCTCAAGGGCGCTCCCGTCAAAGCGGATGACCTTCGTGCAGGTGCGGCAATGCTTATCGCCGGTCTTGCAGCTTCGGGCACGACCGAAATCGAAGATATTCAGCATATCGACAGAGGCTATGAGGACGTTGTTGAAAAATTCGGCGCACTCGGCGCAAGCATCAAACGTGTTGACCTGCCCGACCCCAATGCACTCACAAACGCAGGCTGAGCACATATATAATATTGTTTTAATAATTCAACGGGTTGTTTCGCACAGAAGCAGCCCGTTTTCACAAGGTGAAATATGGCTAAATTCTGTTCTCTTTATTCATCAAGCAGCGGCAACTGCACCTATATCGGCACCTCGCAGGGCGGTATTCTTGTTGACGTAGGCATAAGTGCAAAACGCACTGCGGAAGCACTTGCAGGCATAGGTATTGACCCCTCACAGGTTGCCGCAATTTTCATCACCCACGAGCACGCAGACCATATAAACGGCGTGCGTGTTTTTGCCAAAAAATTCGATGTTCCCGTTTATGCTTCGGCAGGTACGCTCAGCGGTATGCAGGAGCTCGGCGCACTTGATCCGAAGATAAAAACCGAAGTAATTCCCGCTTCGGGCATTGAGGCTGCAGGCATTTTTGTGCGTCCGTTCGTCACTCCGCACGACAGCCGCGAAAGCTGCGGCTACAGCGTTTTAACGCCCGACGGCAAGCGCATATCCGTTGCAACCGATATCGGCAAAGTTACCGACACAATTATGAACGCCATACACGGCAGCGACCTCGTTTTGCTTGAATCCAATCACGACGTGGGTATGCTGCGCAACGGACCCTATCCGTTTTTTCTTAAGCAGAGAATACTCTCCGATCACGGTCACCTTTCAAACGAAAGCTGTGCGCAGACTGCCGTCAGACTTGTCGAATCGGGCACAACGCGCCTTGTGCTGGGGCATCTGAGCAAAGAAAACAACATACCTGCCCTTGCCTATGAAACCACACATTCCGCAATGACAATTGCAGGCGCAAGGCTCGGCACGGACTATCTTCTCACCGTTGCAGGCGACCGCAATGCACCAATCACATTTTAAGAGGAATCACTATGATTAACATAAATATAATCTGCGTGGGCAAGCTCAAGGAGGACTATCTGCGTGCCGCCTGCGCGGAATATCAGAAAAGGCTCGGCGCTTTCTGCCGCCTCAACATCATCGAGCTCACCCCTGCCCGTCTGCCAGAAAACCCCAATGATTCGCAGATTGCGGCGACACTTGCCGACGAAGCAGACAGAATACTCGCAAAAATCTCAAACAGCGATGCTGTTTTTGCAATGTGCATCGAAGGCAAAATGCTCTCTTCGGAGGCTCTTTCGGCTGAAATTGACAAGCTTGCCGTTGACGGTTTCGGCAGCCTCTGCTTTGTCATCGGCGGTTCTCACGGTCTTGACCCAAGGGTCAAAAGCAGAGCGAAAATCCGCCTTTCAATGAGCCCGATGACCTTTCCGCACCAGCTTGCAAGAGTGATGCTGCTTGAACAGATCTACCGCTCGTTTATGATTTCAAGCGGCGGCAAATATCATAAATGATATATAATTATTATATTTTTGATATAGAAAGTGTATAATTATTCGGCAGAATTACACCCTTTTTGTTGCTTTGAAAACAAATTTTGTTCAGATTACCAAATATCTCAAAATTCTCAAAAAAAATGTTGCATAATTGCTCGAAAACGATTAAAATAAGTAATGGCAAAAAATAAAATTTAATTTTTTGGAGGTAATTCCCATGGCAGTTAAAGTTGCAATTAACGGTTTCGGTCGTATCGGCCGTCTCGCATTCCGTCAGATGTTCGGCGCAGAAGGCTACGATGTTGTTGCTATCAACGACCTCACAAAGCCCTCAATGCTCGCTAATCTTCTCAAGTATGACACCGCTCAGGGCGGTTACTGCGGCTACATCGGCCAGAACGCTCACACAGTTGAAGCTGATGACGAAGCAGGCACAATCACAGTTGACGGCAAGACTCTTAAGATCTATGCAATGGCTAACGCTGCAGAACTCCCCTGGGGTGAAATCGGCGTTGACGTTGTTCTTGAATGCACAGGCTTCTATTGCTCAAAGGCAAAGAGCCAGGCTCACATCGATGCAGGCGCAAAGAAGGTGGTTATTTCCGCTCCCGCAGGCAATGACCTTCCCACAATCGTTTACAGCGTAAACGAAGGCACTCTTTCAGCTGATGATACAATCATCTCCGCTGCTTCCTGCACAACAAACTGCCTTGCTCCCATGGCAAAGGCTCTCAATGATTATGCTCCCATCCAGAGCGGTATCATGACAACTGTTCACGCTTACACAGGCGACCAGATGATCCTTGACGGTCCTCACAGAAAGGGCGACCTTCGCCGTGCACGTGCAGGCGCTGCAAACATCGTTCCCAACTCAACAGGCGCTGCAAAGGCTATCGGTCTTGTTATCCCCGAACTCAACGGCAAGCTCATCGGCTCCGCACAGAGAGTTCCCACACCCACAGGCTCAACAACAATTCTTGTTGCTGTTGTTAAGGGCAAGGATATCACTGTTGCCGGCATCAACGCTGCTATGAAGGCTGCTGCTAACGATTCCTTCGGCTACAACGAAGAACAGATCGTTTCATCCGACGTTATCGGTATGCGTTACGGCTCACTCTTCGATGCAACACAGACAATGGTTGCTAAGATTGACGACGACACATATCAGGTACAGGTTGTTTC
>JAGBAK010000109.1 GCA_017938985.1 Clostridia bacterium | reverse complement strand
TTGTTGCCGTTGGTGTTGCTGCGGCGGTTTTGCTGTTTTTGCTTCAGTACGAACATCTCTGGCATTGGTATGCAACTATACGCAGAGAACTTTCCGAACTCGAAATCAGGATTTCAATGCTTGAGAATAAATGGGTGCTTGTTCTTGTTGTATTTCTGCTTTTTGCAATAAAAAGCTTTATTCCCATTTATCCAACTCCAACGGTATGCTTCCTGACCGGTGCAGTGCTGCCTATGTATTTATCCGTTCCCGTTAACGCCGTCGGATTATGCATTTTGATGACGATACGTTATTATACAGGCAGACGCTTCGGCGCAGGCAAAGCTTGGGAACTCGTCAGAAAAAACGAGAGGCTGCGCAGACTCATCGAGCAAAACGGCAGGGGAAATTCGTCGCTTCTCGTTATATTGCGGCTTTTGCCGTTAATGCCCGTCAACACCATTTCGGGTGTTTACGGTTCTCTTGAATTCGGACTCGGGCAGTTTTTGCTGCTTTCGGTTATAGGCTATATGCCGAAAATTATTTCGTTCACGTTTATCGGTCGCAACGTATTTGACCCGCTGTCGGCGGAATTTATTGTGCCGATAATGATATTTGCTCTTGTTTCGGGTGTTTCGCTTATATGCGTCAACGGAATGTGGAGTCACATTGAGAAAACCGTACTCAAAGCTAAGATAAAGTTAAAAGAAAGGAAGTATTTGAGATGATAAAAACAGTTGATTTAAAACAAAAGCTTGCAACAGCTGAATATGATGAGATTTTTGCGAAAATCTATAAAAAAGACGATGTTTCCGCACAGAAGGAGAGATACATCGCTCTTGTTGAAACCTTTGAAAAGCTTTTCGGTTCGGAAAAAGAGGTAAGTGTTTTCAGCGCACCCGGCAGAACGGAAGTCGGCGGCAACCACACCGACCATAACCACGGCAAGGTTCTTGCCGCAAGCGTAAATCTTGACGCTGTTGCGGTTGTAAGCAAAAACGAAGAAAACATTGTCAGGGTCAAATCGGAAGGCTATAAGATTGATGCCGTTGACCTTTCCAATATGAACGTTATGCCTGCCGAAAGAGCAAAATCCGAGTCTCTCATCAGAGGTGTTTGCGCAGGCTTTAAAAACAGAGGCTATAATTACGGCGGCTTTGATGCCGCAACCGTATCCGACGTTCTTTCGGGTTCGGGTCTTTCGTCATCAGCCGCTTTTGAAGTTCTTCTCGGCACAATTCTCAATCATCTTTATAACGATGGCAAGGTAAGCGCCGTTGAAATTGCTCAGATTGCTCAGTTTGCAGAAAACGAGTATTTCGGCAAGCCCTGCGGTCTTATGGACCAGATGGCTTGCTCCGTAGGCGGTTTTGTTCAGATTGATTTCAAAGACCCTGCAGTGCCTGTTATAAACAAGGTTGATTTTGACTTTGCAGCCTGCAACCACGCTCTTTGTATTGTTGACACAGGCGGAAACCACGCCGACCTCACGGATGAATATGCGGCGGTTAGAGGCGAAATGGAAGCTGTTGCTTCAAAGTTCGGCAAGGCAGTTCTTCGTGACGTTGCAATTGAAGATTTTGAAAAGAATATTCCTGTTATCCGTGAGTCTGCGGGCGACAGAGCCGTTCTGCGCGCAATGCATTTCTATAACGAAAACAAGCGTGTTGACCTTCAGGCAGCAGCACTCAAAGACGGTGATTTTGAAGCTTTCAAGGCTCTTATTATCGACAGCGGTTATTCATCATATATGTATAACCAGAACGTTTACACCTGCAAGGCACCGTCTGACCAGCCTGTGAGCGTTGCGCTTGCTATCTGCAGTGATATCCTTAAGGGCAAGGGTGCCTGGAGAGTTCACGGCGGCGGATTTGCCGGCACAATTCAGGCGTTTGTTCCTGTTGAGGTTCTTGATAAATTTAAAACAAGAATCTGTGCCGTTTTCGGTGAAAAATCCTGCTACGTGCTTAATATCCGTCCTGTTGGCGGAATCAGAGTTATTGATTAATCGGAAGTGACTTTTATGAATGATTTTGCTGAAATTTCTGCAATGCTCGAAGCTCTTTGCAACGCAAAAGGAGTTTCGGGTGCGGAAAATGAGGCCGCAATAATTGCTTCGGAAATGCTGAGTAAGTATATGCCCGTCAGCACCGATGCACTCGGAAGCGTTACAGGCAGAAAAGAGGGCAAAGGTCCCCATATTCTGCTTGATGCGCACCTTGACCAGATTGGTCTGATAATTACGGCGGTTGACGGTGACGGCTTTTTAAAATTCACCAAATGCGGAGGTGCAGACAGAAGAGTGCTTGCCGCCGCAGAGGTAACCGTTCACGGCAAAGAAAAGCTCTTTGGTGTTGTAACGTCAACGCCTCCTCATCTTTCAAAGCCCGAAGATGCATCAAAGGCATTGCCTTTTGATGCAATGGCAATTGATATCGGTTTATCAAAAGAGGCTGCCGAAAAGCTTGTTTCCGCAGGTGACAGAGTGACCTTTAACGGCGGATATCATCAACTTCTGGACAACAGAATCAGCTCTCCTTCCGTTGATGACAGGGCAGGCGTTGCGGCGGTGCTTCGCAGCCTTGAAATCCTTGAAGAAAAGGGCGTTGACTGCAACCTCAGCGTTATGTTTTCCGTTCAGGAAGAAACGGGCGGAAGCGGTGCAAAAGCGGCTGCATTTGCAGCAGAAGCGGACGAAGCGATTGCTGTTGACGTGAGCTTTGCAAGTGCGCCGTCAGTGAGCGCAGAAAAATATGCGTCTCTCGGCAAGGGTACGATGATCGGCTTTGCACCGTCTCTTGATTATGCTATGAGCAAAAAGCTTGAGACGATTGCAAAAAGAGAAAACATTCCTTATCAGCCTGAGGTTATGGGCGGCAAAACGGGAACAAACTGCGACGATATTCAGGTTGCCGGCAAGGGTGTAAAAACCGCCTTGCTTTCGGTGCCGCTGCGCAATATGCACACCGCCTGCGAGGTCTGCGACCTTGAAGATATTGAAAACACCGCAAGGCTGATGGCTGAATATATTGCTGAAAGGAGCAAAGAAAATGCTTGAACTCATTAAAGAACTTTGCGCCCTTTCGGGTATTTCGGGCAGAGAGGATTCTGTCAGAGATTTTATAATTGAAAAAATCAAAGACCACGCAGAATACAGCGTTGATGCGCTCGGAAATCTGCTTGTTTTCAAAAAAGGCAAAAAGCCTGCAAAAAATAAGGTTATGCTCGATGCTCATATGGATGAGGTCGGTATGATTGTTACGGGCATAACGTCGGAAGGCTTTTTGAAATTTGAAAAGGTCGGCGGTATCAACTCAAAGGTTATTATAGGCAGAAGTGTCAGAGTTGGTGAAAATGCCGTTAACGGCGTTATCGGCATCAAACCCGTTCACCTTGTTGATAAAGATAAAGAGGACGTTATTCCGTCGGCAGAAGAGCTTTATATTGATATCGGTGCCGCAAGCAAGGAAGAAGCCGAAAAGGTTGTTTCTTTCGGCGATGCCGTTTGGTTCAACTCGGATTTTGTTGAATTCGGCAACGGCTTTATCAAAGCAAAGGCTCTTGATGACAGAGCAGGATGCGCAATCCTTATTGAAATGATAAGAGGCGAGCTTGAATACGATACCTGGTTTTCGTTCAGCGTGCAGGAAGAAATCGGCACAAGGGGCGCACAGACCGCCGCTTTCAATATCGCACCCGATTATGCGATAGTTGTTGAAACAACAACGGCGGCTGACATTTCGGGCGTTAAAGACGAAAACAGAGTTTGCATCTGCGGCAAGGGCGGTGCGGTTTCGTTTATGGACCGCAGCACAATTTATAACAGGGCGCTTTTTGACAGAGCGTTTGAAATTGCTGAGGAAAAAGGTATTGCCTGCCAGCCTAAAACCCTTGTTGCGGGCGGCAACGATGCAGGCGCTATCCATAAGAGCAGAGGCGGCGTAAAAGTGCTTACCGTTTCGGTGCCGTGCCGTTATCTGCATTCACCCGTATGCGTTATAAAGTACAGCGATGCCGAGGAAAGTCTTAAGCTTATAAAAGCTGTGGCAGAGGAGTTTGCCTCATGCTGAAGCTTTGCGAGGATATAAAAGAAATTGACTTTCTGATGCCCGACCCATATGCGGCAAGAATTTCGGCTCTTGCAAAGACCTACGGCTTCGGGCAGAGCTTTGTTCTTTTTTGGACTCAGTACGTTGAGAATGAGCCTGTTGCGGCGGTCAGCCGCATTGACGGCAATATGAGTGTTTTCTGTTCTGAGAAAACAGATTTTGAAGAGCTTTCGGCTTTTATAAAAACCGTTGGATTTTCTTCTCTTGCGTGCCGTGAGGAGAATATGAACAGCCTCGGTTTTGAGGCAGCAAAAGCCTCTTACATAGTGAAATATAACGGTGCGGTTGCTCCTGCCGACCCCTGCATAATTTGGGATTACGATAAAAAGGCGGTCTATGAGCTTTTGTGTGATTGCGGATTTGAAATGGGTGATTACGGAGCTTTTGTTGCAGATTACTGTTCAAAGCTCAATAAAGGCACCGCAAAACTTGCGGCGATTGCCGATTCGGAGCTTAAAGCCTGTGCAAGTGCGCTGTTTGTTGGCGAAAAGTCGGTGTTGCTCGGTGCGGTTGCAACCCGAAAAAGTGCAAGGGGAAAAGGTTACGCCTCAAAAGCCGTAACGGCTCTTGCGAACAGCTTCAGCGATAAATCGGTTTTTCTTTTCTGTCGCAACGATGACTTACTTGATTTCTATAAAAAAATTGGCTTTGAATCTGACGGCAGATGGGCTGAAACCGTCAGTTATTAATATCAGAGAGGAGAAATAATATGTCACCGCTTTGTTACGTTCTCTCGGCGCTCACCGCAATTTTTGCTGTTTGCTGCATTTTGCTGCGCAGAAAGGGTAAATCCTTTGAGGGTATGCTTTTCAAGTTTCTCGCAAGCTTCGCCTTTGTTTCTGTTGCAACAGTCGGCTACAGCTTTTCTCCCAAAGAAACCTACTATTTCTGCCTTATCAGCTTTGCGCTTATGTTCGGCTTTTTTGGCGACGTTCTTCTCGGAATCAAAGAGATTGCGCCCAAATTCAAACCGAAGCTGATAGTGCTCGGCTTGCTTTTCTTCTCGCTCGGCCATATTTGCTGTCTGTGTGCCTTTGTTACACAGATAGGCATACAGCCGCTGACACTTCTTGCAGGAACGCTTGGGGGTGTGGTTGCTTTTGTGATGGCAGGGGTGCTGAAAATGAAGGTGGATTTCAAACTGCGACTCGTTATGTCGGTTTATTACGGACTTCTGTTTCTCAAAATTGCGATGGCGGCGGCAATGATTGTTATAAATGGTGCCGCTCCCGCTTACATAGCAGCTCTTGTTTCGGGCATCTGTTTCCTGATAAGCGACACCTGTCTCGGAATCCTTTATTTCACTGCCGTCAAGCGTAAAAATATTCTTGTAACGGCAGAGCTTTCAACGTATTATCCTGCGCAGATATTGCTTGCAATGTCCGTTGCGATGATGTAAAAATATGTAAAAGGGTACACGAAAAGGGAGACACTTCGTAAAGAAGTTGTCTCCCTTTTCTGTGTAAAGAAAAAATGACACTTTCAGTTAGCGAAAGTGTCATAGTGGGTTACATACTTTGAGAAAGGTAAATACTTGCCGAAAATAAATAATATCTTATTCGGCAGGTAAAGTGATATTGCAAACTAAAAGTTTGCGGTGATATTTGACCCGCAGTCAAGTTATATGAAAGCCTTGCGGCTTTCGTTATATTATATTCGCCCATAAACTGTCCAAAGGACAATATAACTTGGCAAGAGCAAATATAACTGCGAAGCAATATAACTCGCCGTCAGGTGAATATAACTGTGGCACCTTCCTTACGGAGGGTGCCACAAGGTGTACCCTCTTTTTATGCCCTGTTGTTTTCTTTTATCCTCTTGATTGCGCCTTTTTCAAGCCGTGAAACCTGTGCCTGTGAAATCCCGATTTCGTTTGCAACCTCCATCTGTGTTTTGCCCGCCATGAAGCGCATCCACAGAATCTTTTTTTCTCTCGGGTTCAGTTCGCTTATTGCTTGCTTGAGCAGTATTTCGTCAAGCCAGCTTTCGTCACTTTCCGTCGAGCCTATCTGGTCCATAACGTAAATGGTGTCGCCGCCGTCGGAATAAACAGGCTCGTTGAGCGACAAAGGCTCAACAATTGCATCAAGAGCAATTACAACGCTTTCTCTGTCCGTGCCGAGCTCTTTGGCGATTTCTTCGGGAGAAGGGTCTCTCTCAAGCTCGTTCATAAGCCTTTCGCGCACCTGCATTGCGTGGTAAGCTGTATCCCTCACAGAGCGGCTGACTCTGACGGGGTTGTTGTCTCTCAGGTGGCGGCGCACTTCGCCGATTATCATCGGGCACGCATAGGTGCTGAAACGCACGTCAAGCGACAGGTCAAAATTATCAATTGCTTTGATAAGACCTATGCAGCCTACCTGAAACAGGTCGTCGGGATTTTCGCCTCTGTTGGAGAATCGCTGAATAACGCTCAGCACGAGTCTGAGATTGCCCATAACAAGCTCGTCACGCGCCTTTTTATCGCCGCTGCGGGCTTTCTTCAGAAGCTCAATTTTTTCGCTTTCTTTCAGGACTTTCAGCTTTGCGGTGTTGATACCGCAGATTTCAACTTTGTTGAATTGCAATTTATCACCCCGTAATTAAACTCTTATTAACAGTATTGCCTGTTTTTGACGGGGTTATCAGCCTGAAATGCAGATAAAATCCAAAAAAATTTTTGCAAATAAAAAATCGAGAAAAACGGAGCAAAAACGAGCATATCAGAGCAAAACGGAGTAAAATATTTGAAAAACCCGAACCGAAACGGAATTTTCACGGATTAATTAAAAAAATTGTTGACATTTGCAAGTTTTTGCTCTATATTTTATATTATACTTTAATAGGGTAAAGATGTGCCCTTAAAAGCATAACGATAAGCCACTTTTGTCCGCTTGTTCGGCAAGGGCAGAGAGGGGATGCATAATTGAAAGAGAACGTTATTATCGATTTGAAAAACATTTCCGTTAAATTCGGAGATAATCAGGTGCTCAAAGACCTTAACCTTTATATCCGTGACAAAGAGTTTATAACTTTTCTCGGCCCTTCGGGCTGCGGAAAAACAACAACTCTTCGCATCATTGCAGGCTTTATTGAACCTGATGAGGGTGAGGTAATTTTTGAAGGCAAAAAAATCAATGGTGTACCGCCTCACAAGAGACAGGTGAACACCATTTTTCAGCGTTATGCTCTTTTTCCTCACCTCAACGTTTATGAAAACGTTGCTTTCGGTCTTCGCATAAAGAAGATTCCCGAAAAGCAGATCAAAGAAACAGTTGAAGAGATGCTGGCTCTTGTTAACCTCAAGGGCTTTAATAAGCGCAACATAAATTCGCTTTCAGGCGGTCAGCAGCAACGTGTTGCAATTGCAAGAGCGCTTGCCGTTAAACCCAGAGTGCTTCTTCTTGACGAGCCTCTCGGTGCGCTTGACTTGAAGCTGCGCAAAGATATGCAGGTTGAACTGAAAAACATTCAGCAGAGACTCGGCATAACGTTTATTTACGTTACCCATGACCAGGAGGAGGCTCTTTCCATGTCGGATACCGTTGTTGTTATGGACAGCGGCGTTATCCAGCAGATAGGCACACCTCTTGATATATATAACGAGCCCAAAAACGCATTTGTTGCCGATTTCATCGGCGAGAGCAATATTCTTGACGGCGTTATGCTCAGCGACGGTCTTGTTGAGTTTTCGGGTGCAAGATTTGAATGCCTTGACAAAGGCTTTGCAAAGAATGAAGCGGTTGACGTTGTTGTTCGTCCCGAGGACGTTGACGTTGTTGACCCTCAGAAGGGTATGCTCAGCGGCGAGGTTACCTCGGTAACCTTCAAGGGCGTTCACTTTGAAATTATTGTTGACATCGGCGGCTTCAAGTGGATGATTCAGACAACCGATTATCAGCCCGAAGGCAGTGTTATCGGTCTCTATATTGAACCCGATGCGATTCATATTATGAAAAAATCCGAATATTCAGGCATTTACGGCGACTACAGCTCGTTCAGCGAAGAGTTTGATGAGCTCTCCGATCCCGAGGAGGTGGAGGAGGAATGAGCAACCGCTCAACTCTCGGTGCAAAGCTCATTGCCGCCCCTTATATTGTATGGTCGGTTCTGTTCATAATTGCGCCGCTGATTTTTGTTGTTTATTATTCCTTCACAACGGTTGACGGCAGTTTCACTCTTGCCAATATGGCGGAGCTCGGCAAATATGCTCCCACTTTTCTGCGCTCAATATGGTTCGGAATTGTTGCAACCGTAATTTGCCTTATCATTGCGTTTCCGCTTGCATATTTCATTTCGCAAAAAACAGATAAAGTTCAGCGAACAATGGTTATGCTTGTTATGCTTCCGATGTGGATGAGCTTCCTTATCAGAACGTATTCGTGGATGGCGCTTCTTCAGGATACCGGTATTATCAACAGCTTTCTTGCAAAGCTCGGAATTGATGCTGTGCATATGATTAACACGCCCGGCGCGGTTATCCTGGGTATGGTTTATAACTTTTTGCCGTTTATGATAATGCCGATTTACTCTGTTATGGCAAAGCTTGACCATTCAATGGTTGAGGCTTGTCAGGACCTTGGCGGCAACAGGCTTACCGTTATCAGAAGATGCATTATTCCGATGAGTATGCCCGGCGTTGTGTCAGGCATAACAATGGTTTTCGTTCCGTCCGTAAGTACTTTCTATATTTCCCAGAAGCTTGGCGGCGGTTCGTTTGACCTTATCGGTGACGTTATTGAAAGACAGTTCCAGCAGTCATATAACTATAACCTCGGTGCAGCGATTTCGCTTGTGTTGATGGTTCTTATTCTTGTCAGCATGGCGGTTATGAACCGCTTTACGGAAGATGAGGAGGGTATGGTTATATGAAAATATTTTCAAAAATCTACCCCATTCTGGTTTTCCTTTTTCTTTATGCTCCGATACTTGTTCTTGTTATTTTTTCGTTCAACGCATCGTCAAGCACAAGTATGTTTGCAGGCTTTTCATTCCAGTGGTATAAAACCCTTTTTGAAGACGAAACAACGTTCAGAGCACTTTACAACACAATTATTCTTGCAATCTGTTCATCGCTTGTTGCAACCGTTCTCGGCACAGCTGCTGCGGTTGGTATAGATAAACTCAAAAAAGGTCCTGCACGTTCGGGCATTATGGCAGTTACAAACATACCTATGATGAACCCTGAAATCGTTACGGGTATCTCGATGATGCTTCTGTTTGTTTTTGCAGGCAGACTTGTCAGCAAAAGCGCGGTTCTCGGCTTCGGCACAATGCTGATTGCTCACGTAACGTTCAGCCTGCCATACGTTATTCTGAACGTTCTGCCAAAACTCCGTCAGACAGACCGCAACCTCGCAGAGGCTGCGCAGGATTTGGGTTGTAAGCCTGTTTCGGCATTTTTCAAGGTTGTTTTACCTTCAATTATGCCGGGTGTAATTACAGGCTTTATTATGTCATTCACCCTTTCGCTTGATGACTTTATCATCAGTTATTTCACAAGCGGCCCGGGGTTCCAGACTCTTCCCATTGCCATTTTCTCAATGACAAAGAAAAGAGTCAAGCCTGATATGTATGCTCTTTCTGCAATCATTTTTGTAAGCATTCTTGTGCTTCTTATCTTCTATAATATCGCACAGCAGAAGAGCGAGGACAGAGACAGGGGCAAAGAAAAAACCACCAAGAGCAAAACCTTTGGCGTAATCAAAACGGTTGTTGCGGTTTCGCTTGTGGCGGCGGTTATTCTTGTTCCTCTTATTGTTAAGTTCGTTAAACCCAAAACAGAAAGTGTCGGCAGCCTTAAAGGCACAACGCTTTATGTTTATAACTGGGGCGAATATATTTCCGACGGCGCAGATGACACCGTTGACGTTATCGCGGAGTTTGAAAAAAGATTCGGAATTGAGGTTGTTTACGATACCTTCGATAACAACGAAACGATGTATTCAAAGCTCAAGGGCGGCGGTGTTTCATACGATATCGTTATTCCCTCGGATTATATGATTGAAAGAATGATTTCCGAGGATATGCTTGCAAAGATTGATTATTCAAACATTCCTAACTATAAGTATATTCCCGAGCAATACAGAGGACTCGGTCACGACCCAACGGACGAATACTCGGTGCCTTACACGGTTGGTATGGTAGGCTTGATTTACAACACCGCTATGGTTGAAGAGGCACCCACAAGCTGGACCGCACTCTGGAATACCGATTACACGGGCAATATTCTTATGTTTAATAACCCGAGAGATGCATTTGCTATTGCACAGAGCATTCTTGATATTGATTACAATACAGAGAACGAAGCTGACTGGAACAGAGCTGCAGCAGTCCTTAAAAGCCAGAAAAACGTTTCTCCTACATACGTCAGTGACGAAGTTTTCAATATGATGGAATCGGGTGAAGCGGCATTTGCGCCTTACTATGCAGGCGACTTCCTTTCAATGCAGGAGAACAACCCCGACCTTGCACTTGTTTATCCCAAGGAAGGTGTTAACTTCTTTGTTGACTCAATATGCATACTTAAGGATGCGAAGAATAAGCGTGCGGCAGAGCTTTTCATCAACTTTATGCTTGAACCTGAAATAGCTCTTGCCAATGCGGAGTATATCTGCTATGCAAGCCCGCACACAGAGGTTTATTCAAACCCTGAATACAGCTATTATCAGAACGAATATCTCTATCCCGAAGAGGGACAATTCAAAACACAGAATTTCCTTAATCTTTCACCTGAAACACTTGCATTGATGAGTTCACTCTGGGACGACGTTAAAAACTACGTTCCCGACCCGAATGACGCAGAAATCGTTTTCACACCGCTGAAAGATACCGATACCGATACAACGGCTCCCGCAGAAACGGTTATGACCGCTGAAGCGTGGCAATACGTAATCTACATCGGCATTTTTGTTGCAGTTTGTCTTGCATACGTCATATTCAGATACGCAAGAAAGAAATACAGGGAAAATGTTTAAACAACAAAAAATCCGACTCGTTGCGAGTCGGATTTTTTTCTTGTTTGGTACGTCAAATCAGTTCAATATCAGCGTAAACTGCGTTATGGTCTGAATAGAATTCGCCGTCAACAAGCTTATTGATAACTTTGAAATTCACGGGCGTGACCGTTGCTTTATCAACAAAAACGAAGTCAATGATATCCTGAATTTTTTCAGGCTTAAATCCGTGATAGGTGAAAGTATCGTCGCTGTCGGGTGCCATCATTCTGGCGTCGCCCATGTTGGCGCTGACCATTGTTTCGTAGCAATCCGAACCTTGCAGCACGTTGAAATCGCCTGTGCAAACAACAGGCACTCCGCCGAACGAAGCAGCCTTTTCCTGAATCATCTTTGCGCCGTTAATCTGAGCAATTCTGCCCACGTGGTCAAGATGAGTGTTGAAATGTATGTATTCCTTGCCGCTTTCCTTGTGGGTGAGTTTTACGTAAGTTGCAACTCTTGTGCAGGCTGAATCCCAACCCTTTGAAGGCACGTCGGGTGTTTCTGAAATCCAGAAGTTTCCGCTGTCGCTTGCCGTAAATTCGTCTTTGAGATAGAAAACGGCAGCAAATTCGCCGTCTTCCTTGCCGTCCTCTCTGCCAACTCCGACAAAATCGTATTCGGGAAGACCCTCCTTGAGTGCGGTCATCCATTCAATGTGCGCTTCCTGAACACCGAAAGATGATGGCTTTGCTTCACGGATAATCTGACAAACAAGCGGAATTCTGTGCTTATAGTTTCTGTGACCTTCTCCCCAGCAGAGGAGATTGAACGACATAATTCTGAACATACTATTTACCTCCGTTGAAAAGTGTTAATTTAACGGTAATCGGGAAATGGTCTGAAGCGAGAACGTGGTCAACAAAGCCTGAATCGATTTTGCTTGATTCAACGGATTTAACGTAGCCGTTAACAAAAATATAGTCAATCGGCTTTGTTGAGGGCATAACAACGTGGTAGCCGTGATACGTTGAGTGGTTGTCGTGTTTTTTTGCAAGATATTTTGTGTCCTTAAGACCGCAGGCAAGAAGATTGTTATAATTTTCGGAGCCTTCGTTGAGGTTGAAGTCACCCGTAAAAACAACGGGGATATCGGGCGCGATTTCGGCAATCTTTGCCGAAACAAGTTCAATGGATTTTGCGGGAGCTTCGGTACCTACGTGGTCAAAATGAACGTTGAAATGGGCATAAACAAAGCCTGTTTTCTTATCCTTAAGAATCGCATAGGTGCAGATTCTTTCGCAGGCGGCATCCCAACCCTTTGAGGGTGCATCGGGTGTTTCTGAAAGCCAGAAATGACCTGATTCAACAAGGTCATATTTATCTTTAAGGTAGAAAATTGCGCTTGCTTCGCCTTTTTCTACGCCGTCCTCGCGATATTTTTCAACGTGAGCGTATTCAGTTAAGCCTTCGGCGAGAATTTCAACCCAGGCTTTGTCGGTTTCCTGAAAACCTACGGAGTCGGGAGCTTTCTCTTTAACGGTATTGATTATATGGGGAGCTCTTTTTTCAACGGTTCTCAGACCGTCGCCGCTGATTTTAACGTTATAAGTCATAACAGTTAAATCCTGTGTCAGTGTTTCCTGTGCAATGGGGTTGGGGTTAACGTTTGTAAGCTTAAGACCGGGTGTTGTGCCGGCAGGTGTTTGAGGCATAATAAGCGAAACTATTGCCGTGAAAAGAGCAATAATTGCCTGCATTGCTTTAAAGTACATAATTCAGTTCCTTTCAGTTAAACAGTGTGAGCGTTGAAACAACAGGATGGTGGTCTGAGGGATAAATGCCGTTGAGCTTGTTTCTGTCAACGGTATAGCTGCTTACTGATTTGACAAAGTCATTTACAAATATAAAGTCAATGGGCAGCTCTTTTGCAGTGAGGTCGGAATATCCGTGGAAAGTGCCGTCGTTATCCTGTGAACCCGAAAGTACTCTTGAATCCTTAAAACCGCTTTCCAGAACAGATGAATACATGGCGCTTTCCATATTCTCGTTGAGGTCACCTGTGAAAACAACGGGCATATCAGGTGCAAGCTCGGCGATTTTTGCGGTTACAACTGCAACGGATTCCTGTCTTGCAATAACGCCGAGATGGTCAAAGTGAGCGTTGAAATGGGCATACGTGAAGCCTGTTTCTTTGTCTTTGAGAATGGCATAGGTGCAAACTCTGTTGAACATTGCGTCCCAACCCTTTGAAGGCTTTTCGGGCGTTTTGGAGAGCCAGAAAGTGCCGCCGTCAAGACATTCAAACTTTTCCTTTTTGTAGAAAATCGGGCTTGCTTCGCCGCCGCCGTCCTTGTCCCTGCCAACGCCTACGCAGCCGTAAGCGGGGAACATCTCTTTAAGCATACCGTACCATTCCACGGTAACTTCCTGCATACCGAAAGAATCGGGGTTATACTTTGTAACGTTTTCAAGAATAAGCGGTTTTCTGTTTTCGGGCGATTTTTCGCCTGTGCCGCCCATATAGATGTTGTAGGTCATAACCGTAACTGTCTGCTCAAGCTTTGCCTCGGGCAGGGTTTCGGGGTTAACGGGAGTAACGGGTGTGGGGGTGTAGAATAACGAGATAAAGAATGTCACGATGCTGAAAAATGCAGCAATAATTTTGTCAATCATCTTTTATTTTCCTTTCCTTATTTTATTCACAGAAAGCCTTCAAAGCCGAAATATCAATCAAATCAATATTTTCGGCACTTGAAATTACTTTCAGAATATCCTTTGCCATTGCGAGGGTGCCGCCGATTTCATCGCTTTCGGAGTTGAGAACGATTATCGGATCGTGAACACTCAGGCGGAGCAGAAACCAGCCGTTTCCGCAGGTTTTATCAGCGTTTATGCGGATGCCTTCGTGGTTATCGGTGCAAGCGCTCCAACCGCTATGAGTTTCGGATTCTTTCTCAAAAAGAGCAATAATCTTTTCGCCTTCGGGTCTGAAATTATCGCAAAGAATCTTGAAACGGAGTTCTTTTTCTTCTTTCGGCTCACGCAAATCGGCAATCAGATCTTCAAGTCTCATTCCTTTTTCGGCAAGCGCCGCCGCTTCAATAATAAGCTTTGTTATCAGGTATGCGCCGTCGTCAAGAAAATAGTTTTCGGCAAATGCTGCGTGACCCGATGTTTCCATTGCAAGAGGACAGGGAGTGCCGTTTTTGCAGAGTTCAAGCTGCTTGTTGATAACGTTTCTGTAGCCTCTTTTAAAACGAAGATGCACACCGCCGTTTGCTTTGATGAATTCTGCAAGACCGTCGGAGGTCACGCTGTCGGTAACAATTGTGCCGCCCTTGCAGCTGTCAAGCGCAACCTTTGAAGCAAGAGCAACAAGTCGATTACGGTTAATTTCAAAGCCGCCCTTGCCGACGCAAGCGGCTCTGTCGACGTCGGTGTCAAATATTACGCCGAAATCCGCACCTGCATTTTTTGTTGCATCTGAAACACATTCCATTGCCTGTGCATTTTCGGGGTTGGGAGCGTGGTTGGGGAAATTGCCGTCAGGCTCAAGGTAAACACTGCCTGTTGTGTCGGCTCCAAGCGGCGCAAGCACGTCGGTTGCATAAAAACCGCCGACGCCGTTGCCTGCATCAACAACAATTTTCATGCCTTTAAGCGGATGCTCACGGTCAAGCTTGCTGTCAACACCGTCAATTATCATATTACGCAGAATTTCGGCATACTTTTTCATAAAATCGCAGGGTACGCATTCTCCGTCAAGAGAGCCGACAGGATTTTCGGTTTCGCCTGCCGTGTTAAGAATATCGGCAATGTCACTGCCGTCAAGACCGCCGTCACGGGTAAAAAACTTGAGACCGTTTCGGTCTTTCGGGTGGTGGCTTGCGGTAATCTGCACTGCGCCGTCACAACCCATTTCAACCGTTGTCATAAACATTGCGGGTGTTGAGCAAAGTCCGCAATCTGCAACGCTCACGCCGTTTGAGCAAAGCGCCTTGATTACGGCGTTTTTAATTCTTTCGGCAGAGAGTCGGCTGTCGTGACCGACAGAAACGTAAAGCTTTTCCTTGCCTGTTTTTGCTTTGAGCCATTCGGCAAAAGCAAAGGCTGAGCGCATAACCATAACGTCGCTCATAAAAAGGGGATTTGATTCGTCACCGAGCGCATATCCTCTGATATCGCTGCCGCTTTTGAAGCGTGAATAATCCATCTTATTCCTCCTTTGAAAAATAGCTGTCCGAAACCTTGAGTAAAAAGCGGTACATCGGAGCATACGCCTTGTAAGCGTTGCGCAGAATGCCGATTATCGTTTCGTCTTCAAGGTCTTTCGTATTACCCGAAAAATTAATGAAATAAAAATCTTTGCAGTTATAGTATTCCTCAAGACCCATCGGACAATCGGGTTGAGGTCTTTTATATTGTCTGCCGCAAAGGCGGGCGCCCGAATTTTCGCAGCTTATTGCCGCTTTAATGAATTCTTCGCTCTCCTCACGCAGAAATTTTCTGAATTCCGCCATAAGACCCGGCTCATCGCCGAAAAATCCGATGCCGTATTCATATGAATTAGGCGTTACCTCAAGCCACATACACGGATAGCCTCTCCACTGATGCTTGTCACGCATAAACATTATCCACATATTTTCTCTGTAGAGGCTTTTATCCTTGGTGTATCTGGTGTCTCTTCGGATTCGTGAGACCATTTTGGTTGGAATGGTGTTCATAAGAGGGTCAAGCGAAAGCAGTTCTTCGCCCAGAATGCCTGCAATCTGGCGCATAGGCACGGTCATTTTTGCCTTGAGTTCTTCTTTATGCTCGTCGTAGTATGCCTTTGAGTTGCGGAAACGGTTATCCGCCATCATGAACAGAGCTTCGCTTGTTATGCCGCTGTATTCCATTTAAATCAGACCTTCCTTAAGAAGTTTTTGTGCAGCAAGCATAATCGCTGTTTTGGCGCTGCTGAAGTTGATACCGCCCTGAAGCCATACGGCGTAAGGCTCGCGCAGGGGAGCATCGGCAGAAAGCTCGATTGACGAGCCCATTATGAATGCACCTGCCGCCATGATAACCTTGCTGTCATAGCCGGGCATATCCCACGGCTCGGGAACAACGTAGGCGTCAACAGGTGCGCCTGACTGGATTCCCTGACAGAAAGCAACAAGCCTTTCAGGTGTTTCAAGGCAAAGAGCCTGGATGATATCGTGGCGGCTTTCGTTGCTTGCAGGAGTAACGCTGAAGCCGAAATCCTCAAACATTGCGGCGGCAAAAACCGCTGCTTTAAGAGCACTGCCGACAACGTTGGGTGCATTGAAAACACCCATAAACATATTTCTGTTTTCGTCAAGCGAGCAGCCGACCTCTTTGCCGAGACCGGGTGTGGTTGCTCTGTAAGCGCAAAGCTCAACAAGCTCTTTTTTGCCTGCAATGTAGCCGCCTGTTCTCGCAAGCGCTCCGCCTGCATTTTTTATAAGTGAGCCTGCAATTATATCTGCACCAACCTCTGTGGGTTCGCGGGTTTCAACAAATTCGCCGTAGCAGTTGTCAACCATAACAACCGCATCGGAATTTGCCTTGACAATGTCAACAAT
This sequence comes from Clostridia bacterium, assembly GCA_017938985.1. Taxonomy (GTDB): domain Bacteria; phylum Bacillota; class Clostridia; order Oscillospirales; family Acutalibacteraceae; genus CAG-177. The sequence goes on along the minus strand of JAGBAK010000109.1, from coordinate 8,594 downwards.
TTCACCGATTTCGTCAACCGAAAGACTCGGGCGCAGGCTGTAACCTCTTGAGCGCTGAATATAAACCATTTTGGGATTGCTTTTAACTGCCTCTCTGATTGCGTCAAGGTCGGGTCTGCCGTCTGCATTGAGGTCAACCTGAGCGTAATTAACGCCGAATTCCTTGAGCGAACCCATTCCTTCGCCGCTCAGACCAATAACGCTGTGGATTGTGTCGTAGGGCGTGCCTGTAACGCAGAGCATAGTGTCGCCCGGACGCAGAATGCCGAAAAGCGCAACCGCAAGCGTGTGCGTGCCGCAGGTGAAGGTGTGGCGCACGATTGCATCTTCGGCGCCGAAAGCTTCGGCATAGATTTTGTCAAGCTTGTCCCTGCCTCTGTCGCCGTAGCCGTAACCCGTTGTGCCGCAGAAATCAGCCTCGCAAACGTTGTTGTTTATGAATGCGGCAAGCACTTTTTGCTGGTTATATTCCGTGATTTCTTCAATTTCGTTGAACATACTGCTTGCTTTGGCAAGTGCTTTTTTTGATACTTCTTTTATTCTTTCATCAAACGTAAAAAACTCTTTGTTCATCATAAAACCTTATCTCTTGTAAATTCTGTTTAATTCTTTGAAAAACTTTCTGTCAGCGTTCATAAGCTGTTCTTTTGTAACTCTGTAGCTCCAGTTGCCGTCGGCAACGCCGGGGGTGTTGATTCTTGTATCAGATCCGTACATCAGAAAATCCTGAACAGGGATGATTGCAAGGTCGCTTACGCACGCAAAAACCTGTCTGAGCAACAGGGGAGTTGCGCCGCCCCAGTCTCCGCCGCCGAAGCCGCAGTAATCAAGGGTTCTTTTTCTGACGGCATCGTCGCTTTCCCAAAGATAGCCGAAAAGCGTGTTGTTATCGTGTGTGCCCGAATATGCAACCGAATTCTTTATGTAATTATGCGGTGCGTGGATGCTGTCACCGTCATCAAGGAAGCCGAACTGGAATATTCTCATACCGGGGAAGCCGCTTTCGCTCACGAGCGCACGCACTTCATCCGTGATATCGCCCAAATCCTCTGCAATAATGAGCTTATCCTCGTTGCCCTGTTTGATTGCGCTAACAAAATCAATGCCGGGTCCCTTGACCCAGACGCCGTTTCTGGCGGTTGTTGCCTGTGAATCAACAGACCAATATGACTCAATTGCTCTGAAATGGTCAATTCTGACGCCGTCAAACATTGTCAGAGCGTGATTTATGCGTTCTCTCCACCAGCCGTAGTTATCTTTTTTCATTTCGTCCCAATCATAGAGGGGGTTGCCCCAAAGCTGACCGTCCTCGGCAAAATAATCGGGCGGTACGCCTGCAACTCTTGAGGGGTAGCCTTTTTCGTTAATCTGGAAAAGCTCTTTGTTTTCCCAAAGGTCGCAGCTGTCATCAGAAACGTAAATCGGAATGTCGCCGACAATGCTGACACCCCTGGAATTGGCATATTCCTTGATTTTTGCCCACTGAGTGAAGAATTCGTACTGTATAAATTTCCACATTCGGAGGGTTTCAAGGTCGGTGATTTCTTCACTTTTCCATTCCTGCCAGCGTTCAAGACCGTTTTGCTCACGCAGCGTCATAAATCTGCAGAATGCATCAAGACGGGGATTTGCGGAAATGAAAGCTTCAACTTTGTCGGTTTCGGTGCAATTATTGTAAGCCTTGCGCAAAAGAGCCATTCTTTCTGCGGCAAGACGCTTATATTCTGCGGAATAAGGCGTATTCTGCCTGCAGCCGTCAAGGTCTGCTGCGGAAATATATCCTTTTTCATAAAGTATTTCGGGGTCAACAAAATAAGGATTGCCTCCGAAAGCTGAAAAAGATTTGTAAGGTGAGTTATATTCATCGGTTACGGTAAAAGGCAGAACCTGCCAGACCGAAAAACCGCAATCAACCAAAAAATCAATAAACTCAAAAGCATTTTTGCCGAAAGTGCCGATAGAATAATCGCCCCAGAGCGATGAAACGTGCATCAGCATTCCGCTTTGTCTTTTCATAAATGAAACACCCCATATGGTATATATTAAATTACAGTATACCATAATATATGGCGAAAATAAAGTTATTTTCAAGAAAAACTTGATATTTTTGCCGTTTGATATTAGAATATATGTATTGAAGCGGAATCCGAAAAAACATATGCATTTTTCAGCAGAATTTTAAACGCAAAAGCCTTGAAATTAAGCATGAGTTTGCTCGAACAAACATCTGCGCGTTGTAAAGTAGTGATACTTTACACAAACCAAAAAGCGAATAAAATAATCATCTGTTTGGACGTAGATTTTAAAGCTGAATATCACTGCACACAAAGCGGATTTTGTACGCTGATTATTCTGTATCAGAACAAAATGGCAATGTAAACTCAACTTTACATAATTGTGAAACCGTTGATAAATAAGGAAATACTGAAAGGTTAAAGAACGAAAATGGCAAAAAATATCCATCCTGAATTAAAAGAAGCTTACGAGCGTTTATATCACGAAACTCCTCTCGGATATTACAATTGCGGCAGGCTTTGCGACGGGCTTTGCTGCAGAGGGGACTGTAAAGGTATGTGGCTTTACCCATACGAAGAAGAACTGTTTGCTGACAAAGAGGGTTTTGAGGTCTGCGAAACCGAGGGAAACTACGGTTATCCTATGGTAATTTGCTCCGGAGAATGCGACAGAGCGGAAAGACCGCTTGCCTGCAGAATTTTTCCTCTGTTTCCGCTTGTTATCGAAGAGGACGGTAAGGTAATAATCAAGGTTATCCGTGACCCCAGAGCAACAATGTGTCCTATCGTGCGTTCATCCAAAAGAATTGACCCGTCGTTTGTCCGACAGGTCAGGTTGACGGCACGCCGTCTTATCAGAGATGAAAAAATGTTTGATTATATGAAAAACGTGAGTCTTGAACTGCTCGAAATAATTGAGCTTCAGTCAAGACTTGCGTCGGAGGAAAGAGAATGAAAAGAAAAATCGCACTTTTGATTATTATCTCAATGCTTACCGTATTTCTCGGCGGATGCAAGGTTACAAGCATGGGTACGCTTGCCGTTAACCTGCCTGTTGAAGACGTTATGGCTGAAAGCGTTGATTTTGCATCGGCGGCAAGCGTTCTTTCAGCGGCGTCTTCAAAACCCGTAACCGTTGATTTGCTTGAGAAAATCGGTCAGGAAAAGACTGCGCAGCTTCTTGATCTGGTCGATAACGGTGCATATTCGGAAAAAAGCTGGCTTGAGGTAACGGGTTATTCGCTTATCGCAAACTATGATATTGCAAACGGTACGGTTTTGCCCGAAAACGTTCGGGATTACGGCTATAACGGCAAGGATTATTTTGACGTTTCGTTTGTCGGCGACGTAAATTATGACCCCGATTGCGCTCCTATGGTTCGTGTAAATGAGCTTGGCGGCGTTGAAAATTGCTTTGACACCGAGGTTCTTGATGCCCTCAGAGGCAGCGATATAACCTTGATGAATAACGAATTTTCAATAACGGAGCGCGGCTCTGCGCTTGAAGGGAAAACCTGGACATTCCGCGCTCACCCCGACACGGTTCAGATTCATAAAGACCTCGGTGCAGATATAGTTTCGCTTGCCAATAACCACGTTTATGACTATGGCGAAACGGGTTTTCAGGATACGCTTGCGCACCTTGAAGCGGCAGGAATGCCTTACGTTGGCGCAGGCAGAAACCTTGACGAAGCAAAGCAGGCGCAGTATTTCATTGTTAACGGCATAAAGGTCGGAATTATTGCGGCAAGCAGAGCGGAAAAGGTCTATTTCACACCTGTTGCAACCGATGATTCCGCAGGCATTATGGGCACGTACGAAAGCGCCGAATTCCTTGATGCCATTAAGGAATCCGACGCTCAGTGTGATATTCTTATTGCTTACGTTCATTGGGGAACGGAGCGTTCAACAAAGCTTGAAAGCGCTCAGAAAGAAATGGCAAGAGAATATATTGATGCAGGCGCCGACGCTGTTATCGGTGCGCACACCCATTGCCTTCAGGGTATGGAGTTTTATAACGGCAAGCCTGTTGTTTACAGCATGAGCAATTTCTGGTTTTCAAATTATCTTTCGGAAACAGGCATCCTCACGCTCAGGATAGATAATGCTTTTAACGTTCAGACAAATTTTATGCCGCTTATTCAGCAAAACGGCGAAGTGCGCTGCTGCAAAACACAGGAAGAACGCAGGGCGCTGTTTGATAAGGTTGCAGGCTATGAACCGCAAGGCGTTTCGATTCTTGATGACGGCACGGTTCTGCCTTCATAATCGTTAATACTTATAATAACATTATATTATGTGTTTTCTCGCCAGAGGAATCGGCTCATATCAACTCTGCCGTCCTCAAGAAATTCAACGCCTTCTTCGGCGAGCAGAGTGCGCTGCATATTTTCTCCGCCAAAGGCAAAGGATTTTGAAACCTCGCCGTTTTTGGTCACAACTCTGTGGCAGGGAATAACTCCGGGCTGCGGATTGACGTGCAGTGCGTAGCCGACTACCCTTGCGAGGCGTGGATTGCCTGCAAGCAGAGCAACAAGACCGTAAGTGGCAACTTTTCCTTTGGGAATGGATTTCACTACCTCGTAAATTCTCTCAAAAGTATTCATAATATCACCAAACTGTATTGTTTTATATATACATTATATTTATTGTTGCGGTTATCAGCATTGCTGTTGACCGCATATAATTTGTTGTTCGCATATAATTCTATCATAACCATTCAATAAACTCAACAGGAAGGTGTTGCTATTGAAGTATACTCACGTCATCTGGGATTGGAACGGAACGTTGCTTGACGATATAGGGGCATCCCTTGCAAGCGTCAACGATATGCTGGCAAAAAGGGGAGAACCGCCGATGGATAAAAACCGCTATAAAGAGTGTATGGGCACGCCGATTATCCGCTTTTACGAGCAGGTTTTTGACCTTTCAAAAGAGGATTACGCCTCAATTCTGGCTGAATATAACGCAGGTTATATGTATCATCTTGCTGATTGTTCGCTGACCGACGGAGCGGTTGATGCGATTGAAAAATTCGCCGCCGCAGGTGTTCATCAGGCAATAGTTTCGTCGTCAAACAACGCTCAGCTGTGCGAAAATGCCAAAAAATACGGTGTTTTTGATAAGTTTGAGGCGGTGCTCGGTGCGGCAGATTTCAAGGCAGATTCCAAGATTGAAAGGGCACGTTTATACCTTGCCGAAAGTGCGGAAAAAGGGGCGGTTCTGGTGGTCGGCGACCTTGAACACGATGCCGAAATGGCGGCGGAAATCGGCGCCGATTGCGTGCTTCTGACAAGCGGTCACGAGCATCCCGAAAGGCTTAAAAGGTCGGGTGCGGTAATTTTTGACAAAATCGAAGAGCTCATTTTGTTTGTTGAAAACTGACAAAACGGCATAAAATTCCTTGTTAATTATAAACAAAAAACCGTTGTGTTCATAATTTGTTCATAAAATGTTTACTGAATGTTCAAAAACTCGTAGACCCCACGCAAAATATCATATATAATTTATTAGTGTAATATATGGCATAGCACTATGCCTTACCCCTCGCAAGAGGGCTTACAGCGGTTTAACCGCAATCACTATGGAGGTGCAAAATTATGACAAAGGCAAAAAGACTTGTAGCCATTATGATGGCGGCTCTTGTTCTTATGTCGGCAGCTTTCCTGCCCGCATACGCAAAGATGCTCCCCGCTAATGCTTACACAGTCCCCAAGATTGCATCAAACAAGAAGTTCTACTTCACAGCCGACCAGGGCGCCGGCTGGGCTCTTGATGCAGTTGACGAACTCCTTGCAGAAGAAAACATCAAACTTAACTTGCTTGACCTGACAGGTGTCGGCGCAAGCACTTTCAAGTTTGCAGGTGTTAACCTTGAAGACATCAACTGGACACTTGACCTTTCCTCAATCGACCAGCTTATTTACACGCTCGACTTCGCTCTTGAAGAGCTTGACGGTGCGTGGCTCGGCTCGCTTGCTTCGGGTCTCGGTCTTTTGGGCGACCTTCTCAAGGAAAAGGGTCTTGACGGTGCTTACAAAACACTTGACTCATCCATGAAGAGAGGCAAAAGATCCGAAAACTATTCGGGTGCTACCAACGACCTTGACATTTTCTACATGCTCATCAACTGGCTTGAAGTTGAACTTAAAACAGCAGCAACAAACATCGTTGCAGGTACATTCGATTTCGGTCTTCTTGAAAGCGCTCTTCCCTCAATGATTCTTGACCTTCCCGGCTATCTTAAGCTTATGCTTTATCAGATGCTTGTAGATTCAGAAGCTACAGCTCTTCCCACAGATTCCACAACACCCATTGACGACGCTCTTCAGGACGTTATCGACTGGGCTCTTATCACAGGCACAAGCACTGAACACGGCGGCATGAACTCAATTCTCGGTCCCGACGCTGAACCTTTGATGCCTGCTATGGGCGACCAGCCCGGCGGCGCTGACATCAAGGGCACAACCATTCAGGTTGACAGAGACGGCGACGGCGTTCTTGAAACAAAAACAATGAGCTTCTATCAGCTTGTTGCTAACCTTCTCCAGGGTCTTCTTTCCGGTATGCTCGCTCCCATGCTCGGCGACGTTATCGCTGACCTTGTAGGCGTTGAAATCACAGAAGAATATCCCATGGGTGATCCCGCTCTTCTTCAGGATATGATGTTCAACACCATCCTTGGTGCTGTTGAATCGCTTGCAGAGCAGAACGGTGCTCCCGACCTCAAATACACAGACGAACAGAACGCAACTCCCATGGGCAAGATCAACGCTCTTATGGACTGGTTCTTCGTTGGCGGCGGTATGGATACCTTCATCAACATCGATTTCTACGGTATCGAAATTACCGACAACTTTATGTCACTTCTCGGTGACCTTGCAAGACTTGCAATCAACCTTCTTCCCGGCCTCATCGGCGGTGATTTGTTTGAAGGCGCAGAAGAGCTTGCATACACAGCAGACGAACTCAACGAGGTTCGCTTCTACAAAGCAAACTCACAGGGTCAGTATGTAACCTGCGAAGCCGGTGACGAAGAAGCTATCGGCGAAACATACGTTACTTACGAAAACGGCGAAATTCTTTACGCTGTTGAATGGAATGAAGACACAGGCGTTCCCACAGCTTATAACTACCTTTCAAACAGCAAGCCTGTTAACACGGTTGACGATACCGCTTCTGACTACAGAAATATTTCTCTTATCAGATCCAACTACGTTATCTCAACAGACCAGGTTTACGCTTGCCTTATCAAGATGCTTCTTAACGGCTTGATCGACGGCTGCTACTGGCCTGAATGGGCAACAGATATTCCCACAGTTCTCGCTTACGCAATGGCATCTCTTGCAGCTCCCGTTCTTCCCGAAGGTAACTACTTTGCAAGACTTGATGCATATCACTACACAGGCGGCGCTGCTCCCGTTGACGATTCCAACGGCGAAACAGTAAATCCTCTTCCTTACTACACAGTTAAGAATGGCGTTGAAGTTCCTTCAGCAGCTCTTGAAATCGGCGCAGCCGTTGCAGCTTTCTATATCAACGCTATCTTCACATTCGACGATGCTGAAAGACTTACAGAAGTCGGCACCTCGCTTGAACGTTTCGTAACAGAGTTCCTTGTTTGGGCTGCTGACGAATATCTTCCCATGCTCGTTGGTGATTACAGCGCAGCAACAGGTAAGTTTGTTGGAGCTGACGATAAAAACCCGCCTATCTGGGTTAACGCTATGAACAACCTTATTGGTGCTGTTTACAGCGACTTTGCTACCAAAACAGTCAAGGCTGACGCAAACTGGGATGCTATCTACACGTTCATTGATAACACTCTCCTCAAGCTTATCCCTGCAAGCTGGATTCCCGAAGAGTATAACAGTACATTCAAACTCTTCAATGAGTGGCTTCTGAACAACATTCTTCACTTCGACCTTCAGGGCATTCTCAGAATTTTCTCAGTTAACGTAGATGAAACAGCTGAACTTCACCAGCCTGTTCTTACTGTTATCCTCAGAGTCGTTGACCGTGTTGTCGGTCTCGTATTCAACGGCACACCCAAGCTTCTTACCAACGCCACTAACCGTGGAGGTGCAAAAGAAAACGGTGTTGTACATGAAATCGGTATTCTGCTTACAAAAATTGATGCTGACGGTAATGTTACAAAGACTGATTACTTACCTGAGGGCGCAGAAAAGATGTTTGAAGCAGAAGAAGCTGCAAATACGACCTGGACAACTCAGAATTTTGTATGGGCTGCAGAAGGTGATGCTCATTCCTTTGAGATCAAGTACAGCGAAGATGTAACAGACTATATACTTCAGATCGTTTATTCCGACTTCTCTGGGAATAAAGCAGACATCAGCAGTAATGAAGAAGTTTCTGTATCAGGCGAATATGTTTCAAAAACAATCGCTGTTGATAAGACTGCTCCTGTTGTTGACGTTCAGTTTGAGGTTGATGACAAGCCGGCAGAAGCTGTCAATAAGATTGACAGTATTGACTACTTCAATAAGATCGTTACAGCAACGATTACGGTAACGGCACATAATTTCAGAGCAAGTGACTTTAATGCTGTTGTAACAGCAA
>JAGBAK010000009.1 GCA_017938985.1 Clostridia bacterium | reverse complement strand
TGTTTATAACTCAAGGGTTAACCCAATCTTTAACGCAGATTATACGCACAGAGATACTGTTATTTCCCCCTGTGTGCCGTCGGGTGCACTTCACCGAGACCGACATAAGGAACATTTCAGCAAGCTGTCCCCTCTCTGTTATGCCGCAAAACGGATACTCTCCCGCCGATTGCATTTAAATATCATAAACATTATATGTGTTTAAAGTAAAATTGTCAATCGGAAAATTGACCAAAATCACATATTAATATCAATAACTTTTACACCGTCAACAATATATTTTGCGCCAGAAACAACCGTAAGCACCGCCGTTATACCGAGCAGTACGTTTGAAATGAGCGAAAACGTTGCAAAATCGAAGCTGAACATTTCAACAAACGGAATTGCGAGCATAATCAGAATCGAAAAGACCATCTGGCTGACTGTTTTGAGCTTGCCCCAGATTCCTGCTGCAATAACAACGCCCTGCGACGATGCAACAAGCCTGAAAGAAGTGACAAGAAATTCTCTTGTGAGAACAATCATAACAATCCATATGTTGCACAAGCCGAGCTCCATAAATGCAAGAAGAGCGGCGGTTGTGAGCATTTTATCGGCAAGAGGGTCGCAGAGTTTGCCGAAATTGGTTATAAGATTATGTTTTCTTGCAATTTTGCCGTCAAGCATATCGGTCAGCGAAGCAACAATAAAAATTGCAACGGCAACAAAATAATGATACTTGAAATCTATCAGCATTGCCGCAAGATAGAACGGGGTCAGAATGATTCTTAAAACGGTTAGTTTATTAGGTAAATTCATTGAAACTCCTTCAAAATCAGGTGATATCTTTGCCGATAAGGTCATAATCGTTCATACCGATAACCTCAACCTCGGTAAAATCGCCGTTGTTATAATGTTTATCTGTTGTGAAAATAATCTTACCGTCAATTTCGGGTGCATCCATATACGTTCTGCCGCTGTAGCTGTCGGTATATCCGTCGTAATCCTCAACGAGAACAGTATACGTTTTGCCGATTCTTTCGTGGTTCTTGACGTTAACGATATCAAGCTGGTCGCCCATAATGATTTCGCCTCTGCGAAGCTTTGTTTCATCGTCAACCTGGTCTTCCATACTGTAAGCAGGCGTACCCTCCTGCGGTGAATACGAGAAGCAGCCGAGCCTGTCAAACTCAATTTCGTTTACGAATTCGGCAAGCGTTTCAAACTCTTCTTCGCCCTCACCGGGGAAGCCGATAATGAAAGTTGTTCTGATAACCGCATCGGGCATCGCAGTGCGGATTCTTTCGATAGTTTCGCGAAGATAAGCGTTGTCGCCCTTTCTGTTCATCGCCTTGAGTATTTTATCGTCGGCGTGCTGCAGAGGCAGGTCGATATAATGCAGAACCTTTGGCTGACGAGCCATTGTTTCAAGCAGTTGGTCGGTAATTTTGTCGGGATAGCAATAAAGCAGACGAATCCACTCGATGCCGTCGATTTCGCAAAGCGCATCAAGAAGTTCGGAAAGACGGAGCTGACCGTAAAGGTCCATACCGTAGTTGGTTGTATCTTGCGCAATAAGAATAAGTTCTTTTGTGCCTGCATCGGCAAGCGCTTTTGCTTCATCAATAACTGTTTCAAAGGGTACGCTTCTGAAATCACCTCTGATTGAGGGAATTGCGCAATAGGTGCAACGGTTTGAGCAGCCGTCGGCAATTTTGAGGTATGACCAGTATTCGGGGGTTGTGAGAAGTCTTTCACCCACAAGCGGAAGGTCTGAGTTTGAGGGCATCTCATAAACGTTTTCGCCCTCGATAACACGCTTAACGATGTCGGCTATATCAGCGTTTGCACCGATGCCGATAACAGCGTCAACCTCGGGAATTTCATCAAAAATTTCTTTCTGATGGCGCTGAGCAAGGCAACCCGTAACAATTATCTTTTTAACGGTACCGTCTTCTTTAAGCTGTGCCATATCAAGGATATTTTCAATTGCCTCACGCTTTGCATCGTCAATAAAGCCGCATGTGTTGACAATAACGGCATCAACGCCCTCGTAGCAATCGGCAATTTCAAATTCGTTTCTGTCAAGCGAAGCAAGCATTCTTTCGGCGTCAACCTGATTTTTGGGGCAGCCGAGTGAAATCATACCTATTTTATACATCGCCGTAATCCTCCGTTTCAATTTGGTGCTGACGCAAGGCACTGTTGATATCGGACCATCTGTAGCCGAGCCGCTGAAGAGCCGCCACGGTTTTTCTGATGCCTTTTTCGTCATTAAGATAGCGGGAATATTTGGTATTCAATAAATCTATAATACGCAAAATCGGCTCGTTGTCAAGTTTTTCAGCCGTAATAATCGCAATTTCTCTTGAAATTCCCTTTCTGCAAAGCTCGCTGACAATACCGTTTACGCTCATACCCTTACGTTCAAAAAGGTCTTTGGCATAAATCTCGGCAACTCTCTCATCATCAACGTATCTGTATTCTTTCAGCTTTTCAACTGCTTTTTCGGCATAGATTTTTTTATGCCCTTTCTGCACAAGCTTCAGAACAAGCTCCTTTTCGCTGTGGTCGCGGTAAGAGAGCAAACGCAGACCTGCTATGAAAGCGCAACGGGAGCCGACGGCATCCAGAAATGCCGCCTGCTCCTCATCTTCAATCTCATTTTTGCTGCAGTAAGGGCTGCTGAACCAATATTCGGCATCAACGGTGAAAGTGTATTCACCATCGCAAATAATGTGTATCTTATTCTGTTTGCCTTTTTCTGCAGATATTTTCATAAATTAATCATCATCGTCAACAACTATATCGAGTTTTGCTCTTGCGCTTGCCTTGGTTGTCGGCTGCGGAGCGGGAGCTGCAGGTGCTGCTGCAACAGCGGGTTTCTTAGCTGCTTTACTTGATGAAGCAGCTTCTTTGAGCGCAGCAACAACTTTATCGTTGATTTCGTTGAAAAGCTCGGGGTTGTTAATGAGAAGCTCTCTTGTGTTATCTCTGCCCTGTGCAAGACGCATATCGCCGTATGAGAACCAGGCGCCGCTCTTCTGGATTATGTTGAACTTCACGCCGAGGTCAACGATTTCGCCGTCACGGGAAATGCCTCTGCCGTAAAGAATGTCAAATTCAGCCTCTTTGAACGGAGGAGCAACCTTGTTCTTAACGATTTTTGCTCTTGTGCGGTTACCGATGATTTCGTTGCCTGCGCCCTTAAGAGCTTCTGAACGGCGAACCTCAATACGCATTGTTGAATAGAATTTGAGCGCACGGCCGCCTGTTGTTACTTCGGGGTTGCCGTAGATAACGCCGACCTTTTCACGAAGCTGATTGATAAATATTATTATTGTATTTGACTTTGCAACAGCACCTGCGATTTTGCGCAGAGCCTGTGACATAAGTCTTGCGTGTGCGCCGACGTGGGAATCGCCCATTTCGCCTTCGATTTCCGAACGGGGAACAAGAGCCGCAACGGAGTCGATAACAACAACGTCAAGAGCACCTGAACGGACAAGTGCCTCGGCAATTTCGAGCGCCTGCTCACCGTTATCGGGCTGTGAAACAAGAAGCGAATCAACGTCAACGCCGAGGTTTGAAGCGTAATTGGGGTCAAGAGCGTGCTCAGCGTCGATGAATGCGGCTTCGCCGCCCTGCTTCTGTGCCTCTGCAATAACGGTTAAAGCGAGGGTTGTTTTACCCGATGATTCGGGACCGTATATTTCAATAATTCTGCCCTTGGGCATACCGCCGATACCTGTTGCGGCGTCAAGCGAAATTGAGCCTGTTGAAATGGCTTCAACATTCATGCCGGTGTTTTCGCCAAGGCGCATTATGGTACCTTTACCGTAAGCCTTTTCAATCTGGGCAAGTGCGGTTTCAAGAGCTTTCTTTTTATCAGCCATAATTATTACCTCCAAACTTCAATCAAACAAATGTTCTATCGGTATTGTATAACAAAAGTACAAAAAATGCAATAGCAATTGAAAAATTTTTTTATTTTTTTAAAACTTTAAAAAATTATAAAAAAACACTTGCAATTTGTAACGAAACCTGTTAATATATCATCTGTTAATGACTAAAAAGGAGGTGTGACACATGGCAAAATGTGAATTCTGCGGTAAAAATGTGTCATTCGGCATTCAGGTTTCCCACTCACACAGACGTTCAAACAGAACATGGAAGCCCAACGTCAAAAGAGTTAAGGCAGTTGTAAACGGTGCTCCCAAAAGAGTTTATGCTTGCACACGTTGCCTTCGCTCCGGTAAGGTTACAAGAGCCGTTTGATTTAAACGCATGATTAAGAGACTGCATTCAGCAGTCTCTTTTTCTTTGTTCATTTTGTTATTTTGAACAAACCGATTGTGTACTCCCCTGAACCGACCACAACAGGTAGTATTATATTACATTAATATATATCGCAATGTAGAAAGTTTGATTTTTTGAAAAAACTATTTCAATTCTGTCTGATTTTATGCTATAATTAATTGATTAAGCAAAAAATGTAAACGGAGATAAAATAATGAGTTATTCGGTCAATCCAAAGCTTTACAGGTCAACTTTCAGCGTGCCGACAGAAATTGCTGATGAGCACCTTAAAATGGCAAGTAAGGACCAGCTTACGGTGCTTTTGTGGATTTTAAGGAATTCCCCTGACTCGGCTGACCTTTACGAAATGAGCGAAAAATTGAATATAGACCCGAGAGATGCTGTTGATTATCTTGAATATTGGCTCGATAAGGGCGTGCTTGCATCTGACGGAAAGCTGCGCGAAAAGAAGCCCGAGCCGGATTATGCACCCGTATCCCCTGCCGTTGAAACGGTTAAGGCTGAAACAAAACCCGAATCCGCAGCAGAAACGAAAGTCGCAGCCGATGCCGATTTTGAGCCGTCGAAGCCTTCAAGCGCAGAAATTGCAACAAGGCTTGAAGAATCGCCCGAAATTGCACATCTTTTCAACGATGCACAGTCAAAGCTCGGCAAAACCATCGGCTATGACGGACAGTGCACCTTGCTTTTGCTTCACGACCATTACGGCTTGCCTGCTTCCGTTTTGTTTATGCTGATTGAATACTGCGTATCCGTCGGCAAAACAAACTACGCTTACATAAAGGCAGTGGGCAAGGATTGGGGCTTGCGCGAGGTTGACACCGTTGAAAAAGCGGCGGAGCAGATACAGTCGCTCAACAGCATCAACCGCATCTGGCGCATTCTTGCAACAAACGCAGGTCTCTCAAATCAAAGACCCACAACAAGAAACGTACCATATATCAAAAGATGGATAAGCGATTTCAAATTCAATGAAGAAATGATTATCTATGCTTATGAAGAAACTGTTAATAATACGGGCAAATTCCAGATAAGATACACCGATTCGGTGCTTAAATCGTGGTTTGAATCTGGCTACAAAACGCCTGACGACGTTGAAAAAGGCAGAATTGCAAGAACGGAAAACGTTGCGCAGAAGCCTTCAAAGACCGCGAAAGCCAAACAGCCTGAAAGAACGGCATCCTATGACCTTGACGAATTCGAGGAGCGTTCACTGCACGGTGCGCTTAAATACAGAAAGAAGAACAAAGAATGAGTTACTCAAAAGATACACTTCTTAAAGCAACGCAGATTCTTGAAAACAGACGCAGCAAGGCGCAGGGTATCCGCACTGCACGTCACGCAGAGGTAACGGCAAAAATACCTGCGATAAGCGAATATGAAACAAAGCTTTCGCAAACGGGTCTTGCCGTTGTAAAAGCTCTGGGTATGGGCAAAGAGGATGCACAGAATTACATTGAACGTCTTGCACAGATTAACGGCGAAATTCAGGCGTTAATCAAAAGCGCTCTGCGTGAAAACGGTTACCCCGAAAACTATCTTGATACCCCTTACACCTGCAAAAAGTGCGAGGACACAGGCTTTGTTGAGGGCTATGCGTGTGAATGCAGAACCCTGCTTTTAAAAGAAATTGCAAAAGAGAGTCTTGCTTCGGTTTCGCCGAGCGCAAACTGCACTTTTGATAATTTTATGCTTAAATATTATCCCCTGCCTGTTGACGAGGCAACGGGTGTTTCGGCTCAGAACAGAATGGCTGAAATTCTTGAATACTGCAAATGCTATGCAGAGGATTTCGGCGCTGATTCGGAAAGCCTTTATATGCACGGTGCAACGGGTCTGGGCAAAACACATCTTTCGCTTGCAATTGCAAACGTAGTTGCAGAAAACGGTTTCAAGGTAATTTATGACAGCGCACAGAATATTCTTTCATCACTTGAAAGAGAAAAATTCAGCTACGGCAACAACGGCGAACGTGAAAAAGAAATTCTTGACTGTGATCTGCTTATAATAGACGATCTCGGTTCCGAATTTACAACGCAATTCACGGTTGCAGCGGTATACAATATTATAAACACTCGCCTGAACCGTTCAAAGCCCGTTATTATCAGCACAAACCTGACCCAAAACGAGCTTGAAGCAAAGTATACTCAGCGAGTAACTTCACGAATTATCGGCGGTTACGTATCGATGCTTTTCCTGGGAAAAGACATAAGACAGATAAAAAATAATTTTTAAGGTGAAACAATGGATATTATCAAAGAATTAACTCAGCAGTTCAATTTACAGACATGGCAGGTAGAAAACACGGTCAAATTAATCGATGAGGGCAACACAATCCCCTTTATCGCCCGATACAGAAAAGAGGCTCACGGTACTCTTGACGACCAGATAATCAGAGAGCTTTCGGAAAGACTTGAATATCTGCGCAATCTTGACAAAAGACGTGAAGAGGTCAGAGCGCTTATCGACGGTCAGGAAAAGCTTACCGATGAGATTTCTGCCGCATTGGACAAAGCTTCAACCATAACAGAAATCGAAGATATATACAGACCCTTCAGACCCAAGAGAAAAACAAGGGCATCCGTTGCAAGAGAAAAGGGTCTGGAACCCCTTGCTGATGCTATTTTTGAACAGAACGCAGACTCCCCTGCACCGCTTGAGATGGCGGCTGATTACGTTAACGAAGAAAAAGGCGTTGCCACCGCTGAGGAGGCACTCAAGGGTGCAATGGATATTATTGCGGAAAACATCTCGGACGATGCTGATATCCGCCGCAGACTTCGTAATCTTTTCACGGTCATCGGAGTTGTTAACACAACTGCTGCCGACAAGGATGCGGAAAGCGTTTATACAAATTATTATGAATACAGCGAACCTGTGAGCAAAATTGCAGGTCACAGAATACTTGCCATTGATCGAGGCGAAAGAGAAAAATTCCTCAAGGTCAGCGTGACTCTTGATGCCGTCAAGGCTTCAAACGTTATCACAAGCGCAACCCTTAAACCCGAAGGCTCACCCTGCACAGAAACTGTAAGAGAAGCGGGTGCAGACGCATATGACAGACTGATTTATCCTTCAATTGAAAGAGAAATCAGAAATATGCTCACCGAAAATGCCGCTGCAAGCGCAATCAAGGTTTTTGCGCTCAACACAAAAGAGCTTCTGCTTCAGCCGCCCGTTAAAGGCAAGGTTGTTATCGGTCTTGACCCCGGTTACAGAACAGGTTGCAAGGTTGCCGTTGTTGACGCAACAGGCAAGGTACTTGACACAGGCGTTATTTACGTTACACACTCCGATGCACAGAGAAATCAGGCAAAGGAGCTTATCAAAAAGCTTATTGCAAAGCATTCGGTTAACTGCATTTCAATCGGCAACGGCACTGCATCAAAAGAAACCGAGATTTTTGCCGCAGAGGTTCTGCGTGAAATCAAGGCAGACGTTTCATATATGGTTGTCAGCGAAGCGGGCGCTTCGGTTTATTCGGCTTCAAAGCTTGCCGCACAGGAATTCCCGCAGTTTGACGTTTCACTCAGAAGTGCGGTTTCAATTGCAAGAAGATTGCAGGATCCCCTTGCTGAGCTTGTTAAGATTGACCCCAAGGCTATCGGCGTCGGTCAGTATCAGCACGATATGCCTCCCAAGGAACTCGATGCCGCACTTGACGGCGTTATTGAAGATGCGGTTAACTCCGTTGGCGTTGACTTGAACACTGCTTCGGTTCCGCTTCTCACAAGAGTATCGGGCATCAACTCAACAGTTGCAAAGAACATTGTTGATTTCAGAGAAGAAAACGGCGAATTCAAAGAGCGCTCACAGCTCAAAAAGGTTCCCAAGCTCGGCGCAAAGGCATTTGAACAGTGCGCAGGCTTCCTGAGAATTCCCGAAAGCAAGAATGCACTTGATAATACGGGCGTTCACCCCGAAAGCTACAAGGCGGCAAAGGAATTGCTTGACCTTTTCGGCTATAAAGCAACGGACATCGGCACAGAAAGAATTGCCGAAATCAAAACAAAGGTTGAAGAAACGGGTGCAGACAAGGTTGCCGAAAAGCTCGGCATCGGCGTTCCCACTCTTAACGATATTGTTAAGGAGCTTATTCAGCCTGCACGTGACCCCAGAGACGAGCTTCCGCCTCCCATGCTCCGCACAGACGTTATGGATATGAAAGACCTTGTTCCCGGTATGGAGCTTAAAGGTACGGTCAGAAACGTTACGGATTTCGGTGCATTCATTGACATCGGCGTTCATCAGGACGGACTTGTTCACATTTCGCAGATTACTGACAAATTCATCAAGCATCCCTCGGAGGTACTCAAGGTTGGTGAAGTTGTAACGGTTTGGGTAATAGCGGTTGATGCGGCAAAGAAGCGTATCTCGCTGACAATGAAAGAGAAAAAAACACAGGAGAAATAAAAATTGGCAGACAAATTCAGACAAGATTTAACCACAGGAAGCGTTACAAAACAGCTTATGAAATTCGCTGTACCCTTCCTTCTTTCAAACCTTTTGCAAGCGCTCTATTCGGTTGCCGATATGATAATTGTCGGTCATTTCAGGGGCGCAATCGGAATCACGGGCGTTAACATCGGCAGCCAGATTAACATTCTGGTAACGGGTGCGGCTCTCGGTCTTGCGGTTGGCGGTACGGTGCTTATTGCGCAGTACGGCGGCGCACACAAATTTGATGAGCAGCGCAAAACAATCGGTACGCTTTTCACGCTCTATATGGTTATCGCCGTTGTTATGACGGCGGTTATGCTGACATTCGGCAAGCCTTTGCTCGACCTGCTCGGCACACCCAAAGAGGCATACGGCGAAGCCGAAAGCTATTATGACATATGTATGGCAGGACTTGTTTTTCTGTTTGCATACAACGTTATAAGCGCAATTCTGCGAGGTATGGGCGACTCAAAAAGACCGCTTTATTTCGTGCTTATTGCGGCAATCGGCAACATTGTCGGTGACTATATTCTTTGCGGACCGTTTGATATGGGCGCTGCAGGTGCAGCTTATGCAACAGTCGGCGCACAGGGTCTGAGCGTTATCCTTTCATTGATTTATCTTTTCAAAAACAAATTCTTTGCCGAATATCACGCAAGCGATTTTAAAATTGATAAAGAAAAAGCAAAAATGCTGCTCAAAATCGGTTTGCCCTCTTCGGTGCAGCAGGTTGTTGTTTCTTTTTCGTTCCTAACACTCACTGCGCTTGTTAACTCACTCCCGAATGCTCTCGTTGCTTCGGCTTGCCAGGGTATCGGCGGTAAAGTTAACTCCTTTGCAATTCTTCCCGCACTTGCAATGAGCAGCGCCGTTTCTTCAATGGCAGGTCAGAATATCGGTGCAGGCGAAATTGACAGAGCAAAAAAGACGATGTTTGCAGGTATGCGAATTGCTTTCCTGATTTCTGCGGTTGTGTTTGTAATTGTTGAAGCCTTCCCTGATTTCATTATCGGTCTGTTTGACAAAACACCCGAAACAATCGAAACAGGTCGCACTTATTTAAGATTTATTGCTCTTGACTATCTGCTTGTGCCGTTTGTTTTCTGCATGAATGGTCTTGCAATCGGCGCAGGCTACACAAATTTTGCGCTTTTCAACGCCTGCTTCAGCTCAATTATTGTCAGAGTTCCGCTCGCTTACATTGTTGTTAAGGTTTCAACGCTCGGCTTTGACGGCGTCGGTCTTGCAACGGGTCTTGCATCGGCGGCATCAATTATAGTGGGTATCATATTTATTTCATCAGGCAAATGGAAAAAACCTAAAATCAGACTTTAAGTCATTGACAATATATATTGTGTATGATAAGATTTTAATGTTAATTTAATACTGTATGTATGAAAGGAAGAAAGTTATGGGTATTTATGACATCAACAACATCGGCGAGCTTATCAAAGATAACACCTACGTCGGCAGAGGTATTGTTATCGGCAAAAGCGCCGACGGCAAAAAGGCTGTTACCGCTTATTTCATTATGGGCAGAAGCGAAAACAGCAGAAACAGAGTTTTTATTGAACAGGGTGACGAAATCATCATTCATCCCTTTGACGCTTCAAAGGTTGAGGACCCCTCTCTCATCATCTATGCTCCCGTAAGAGTTATCGGCAACAACCTTATCGTAACCAACGGCGACCAGACTGACACAATCTATGATTTTGTCAAGGACGGCAAGACCTTTGAACAGGCTCTTGAAACAAGAGAATTTGAACCCGATGCACCCAACTTTACTCCCAGAATCAGCGGTATGATGACATTCGGCGATGCTGATTTCACTTATAAAATGAGCATCCTCAAGAGCGCAGATGCAGAAGGCACAGCCTGCAACAGATATACTTTCACATATCCTGCACTCAGCGGTCTCGGTCATTTCATTCACACATATAACCATGACGGCAACCCCATCCCCACCTTCACAGGCGAGCCCGAAAGAGTTGAAATACCCGACGATATCGACGCTTTCACTGAAAACATCTGGGCAAACCTCAACGAGCAGAACAAGATTTCTCTCTACGTAAGATACGTTGACCTTGCAACAGGCGAATATGAAGCAAGAATGATTAACAAGAACAAATAAGGAGAATTTTAAAATGAAAGAATTTGAACTCAAATACGGTTGTAACCCCAATCAGAAGCCTTCAAAAATTTATATGGCTGACGGCAGCGAGCTTCCCATTGAAATTCTCTGCGGCAGACCCGGCTACATCAACTTCCTTGACGCTTTCAACAGCTGGCAGCTTGTTAAGGAAATCAAAGCGGCTCTCGGTATGCCCGCCGCAACTTCATTCAAGCACGTTTCGCCCACTTCAGCAGCAGTCGGCATCAAGATGAGCGAAAAGCTCAAGAAGGCTTGCTTTGTTGACGATATCGAAGGTCTTGACGATTCTCCCCTTGCAACAGCTTATGCAAGAGCAAGAG
>JAGBAK010000108.1 GCA_017938985.1 Clostridia bacterium | reverse complement strand
CCCGGTGATACAATCATCATGGGTACAAAGGGCTCCGTAAGAGTTCCCTCAACGGAGTGCTGGAACGGTTCAATCGGCGGTCCTCTTGTTATTTATCACGAAATCGCAGGCGAGCAGATTGAAACACACATTCCCATGAAGAAAAATGACGTTGATTGCTTCGACGTTAAAATCCGTTCGTTCATAGATGCAGTCAAGGAAGACGGCGAAGCTCCTGTTCCCTGCGGCCAGATTCTTTACAATCAGGCTATTATCGACGGTATTTCACGTTCCGCAGAGCTTGGCAGAGAAATCGAAATCGAAATCCCCGAAATCTGAAAATAACACTGACGGCAGGAGTAAAATCCTGCCGTTTTGATTATCTGTAAAGCACGAAAACGCAGAATCTTGATAATGAAAACGTTGGGGGCGACCGCTGTGTCGTCCCGCTTTTGCTTTTTTAGGGAGCGTTCGTGAATTGCCGTTGTTTTTATGCAGAACCTTCCTGCGGCCTGCTCTTGATTTTTGAATACTATTATGGTATTCTTATAATGTATAATCTTGACCTTTAATCAAAGGGGGATACTTTATGTGTAACGTTTTCGTTAAAATAGCTTCGGCACTCATATTGGTTCTTGCAATTATTTTCAACTTTTTCGGTAACCTTTTCGGTGTGGGCGATATAATTCCCACTGCACCGAAAACAACCGAAACAACGCTGACGGAGACGTCAACGTATCCTGAGGAATCAACAACAGAGCCGACAACAGAAGAAAGCACAACGGAGGAGAGCACAACCGAAACAACAACCAATCCTCCCGTTACGGCTCCGAAACCCACAAAACCTACAACCGCACCCGATACGACAGGCACAACGTCAGAAAACACAACCAAGCCCGGAACAACGGTTGAATTCGGACCCAAGGTTGAAAAAGCTGATATTGAAGGCTTTGCAGACTTCGGCGGTATGAATACGGATACCTTTACTGCGGCTCAGGCTGTCGCAAAGGGCGGCTTCGTTGTGAGCGGCGTTTCAGCTTCAACAGACGGCGATTTTAAAGACGTTGCTTCGGATTGGAGCGGAAATTCCTACGGTTACGTTGCAATGTTTGACAGCGAGGCAAATCCCGTGTGGATAAAAGCAACGGGCAGCAGCAATGCAGGTGTCAGAATTGAGGACGTTGCGGTGCTCAGCGACGGCAGCGTTGTTGCGGTCGGCTACACAACAGCAGAAGAGTTTGCCGCAAACACCGAAAACAAAGGCTCAATCGAATCTTTTATCGTTAAATATTCCGCTGACGGCACAATGCAGTGGCAGAAGGCTTTCGGCGGCAAAAAGACGGATATGTTCATGTCTGTTGCTCCGCTCGGCAACGGTTTTGTTGTTGGCGGCAAAACCGATTCAACCGACGGCAGCTTTGCAGGCAACGGAGCATCATCTGTTTCATCCGCATTGCTCATCCGCTTCGATAAGGATGCAAACGTTATCTGGAGCAGATACCTTGCAGGCAATTACGGCGCATCGGTTGACGGCATTGATACCGATGCAAACGAAAACATCTTTTTCACAACCATAACCGCCGCATCAACAGGCGATTTTGAACTTGACGGTATGGGCAAGGGTTACCTTGATACCGCTGTTTTCAAGTATAACGGTGACGGCGAGCGTCAGTGGGGCGTTGCGGTTGCAAGCTCGGGCAGAGATAATTTCAAGGCTGTTGCCGCTGACGGCGATGGCGGCTGCGTTGTTGCAGGCAACTATGAGCTGGTAACAACATACCTGCCCGACGGAACTTTTGCAAACCTGCATAACTGCGGCGGAATTGACGCTGTTGTTATCAGATTCAACGCAAACGGCACAACACGCTGGATGAGAAGCGTTGCAGGCTTTGCGGATGATTTTATCAACGATATAGCCAAAACTGCAGACGGCGGTTTTGCCGTTGCAGGCTATTCGACCTCAAGCAACCGTGACTTT
The DNA here is from genome assembly GCA_017938985.1 of Clostridia bacterium. Classification (GTDB taxonomy): domain Bacteria; phylum Bacillota; class Clostridia; order Oscillospirales; family Acutalibacteraceae; genus CAG-177. The sequence goes on along the minus strand of JAGBAK010000108.1, from coordinate 18,814 downwards.
GCAACGGTTGGCAACAAGGGACAGAACGATGCTTTTGCCGCTCTTATAACACCTGCAGGCAACCTTGCAGACGTAAAGGCACTGGGCGGCGCAAGAAGAGACAGCGTAACAAACGTTGTTTATACCACGAACGGCAAACTGATTGTGCTTGGTCAGACAACCTCCGGTGACGGCGATTTTGACGGCATGAACACGCATCTTACAGATTCGTTCATCAACGTTTTCGGTGATGCTTACACAGGCTTTATAGCAAAATACGGCGTAACAATTTCAAGCGTTATATGAAAAACAAACATTTTATAATACGTATTGCAACGGTTGCGGTTTCGGCGCTGCTGATTATTGCGGCATATGCATTCGTTGTTGGCGACGGAACGATTTTCAAAGGCAATTCGGACGGCGAAACGCTCAGAGCGAGGGTTATCCGAGTGAACGACGTTGCCTCAACAAGCGTCAACGGCGAAAGCGAGATTGTGACCGTAAGTTTTAAGGCACAGGTGCTTGACGGCGAGCGCAGAGGCAAAACGGTTGACGTTATTCAGGAAATAGACAGGACCTATGCTTTCAGCCCCCGTCAGGTTGAGCAGAATGATAAAATACTTATCGAAGGCTATACCGAGGGCGGAAAAACTCTGTTTTACTTTGGCGATTACGTGCGCATAACTCCGCTGATATGGCTGCTTGTTATCTTCTGCGTGCTGATTGTTGCATTTTCAAAAATGCAGGGATTCAAAACCATAATTTCGCTCGGCTTCACCTGCCTTGCGGTTTTCTGCGTGCTTATCCCTGCAATCCTCAACGGTCACAACATATATTTCTGGTCAATTCTTGTGTGTGTTTATATAACCGTTATGACACTGCTGATTATCAGCGGCTATAACAAAAAGGCTTTGTGCGCAGGCGTTGGCTGCGTGAGCGGCGTTATGTGCTCGGGTCTTGTGGTGCTTATAAGCGACAAATTCCTTAATATGACGGGTCTGCTTGAAGAAGAATCGGTTTATCTTTATCAGCTTTATCCCGACAATCCAATTGACCTGAAGGCTATCATTTTTGCAATGATAACAATTGGTGCGCTGGGTGCCGTTATGGACGTTTCAATGTCCATTTCGTCTGCGCTGAGCGAACTGAAAATAAAATCACCCGATATCAGACCCAAAGAGCTGATGAAATCGGGTTTTACAATCGGAAGAGATATGCTCGGCACAATGGCAAACACCCTTGTGCTTGCTTATATCGGCAGTTCTCTGACGAGCGTGCTTCTGCTTGTGGCTTATAATTCAAGCCTCGGGCAGGTAATAAACAAAGAAATGATAATTGCGGAAATCCTGCAGGCGCTTGCAGGCAGTATGGGTATGCTGCTCACCCTGCCTCTGACAAGTGCGGTTTGCGCAGTAATTTATTGCAAAAAGGAGGTAAGCGGCGATGCCTCTTGTTAAAATGAGCGATTTGCTCGCAAAAGCAAAGACAGACGGCTACGCAGTGGGCAGTTTCAGCGTTGCCAACATGGAAATGGTGCTTGGCGTACTTAAAGCTGTTGAAGAAACAAAAAGCCCTGCCATAATCCAGATTGCAGAGGTAAGGCTGAACCATTCACCGCTTGAGCTTATAGGTCCTCTTATGGTGGCGGCGGCAAAAAACAGCAGTATGCCTGTTGCGGTGCATTTTGACCACGGCAAGACCGAAGAAAAAATCAGGCAGGCTCTTGAAATCGGCTTCACAAGCGTTATGTTTGACGGTTCACATCTTCCGTTTGAAGAAAATGCTGCAAAAACCGCAGAGATAAAGAGAATTGCCGCAGAATACGGTGCCGACTGCGAGGGCGAAATAGGTTGCGTCGGCGGCAGTGAGGACGGCAGTGAGGATATTGCAATCAACTGCACTTCACCTGCACAGGCAGCGGAATTCTATGCGAAAACGGGCGTTGATGCCCTTGCTGTTGCCATAGGCAACGCTCACGGCAACTATAAACAGGCGCCGAAGCTCCGTTTTGATATTCTTGAGCAAACGGCAAAATGCGTTGATGCACCGCTCGTGCTTCACGGAGGTACGGGTATTCTGCCTGACGATTTCAGAAAATGCATTTCGCTCGGCATTCATAAAATCAACATTGCCACCGCAACCTTTGACAGGGTTGAACAGAGCGTAAGAGCAGCTTACGAAAGCGAAAAAATCAAGGGTTATTACGACCTGCATACGGCGGAAATTGAGGGCGCATACAAAAACGCTCTTGAACATATTGAAATTTTCGGTTGTGCAAACAAAGCTTGAAAGGACCGTAGGGACAGCCCTTGCGGCTGTCCGTTTGACAGTAAGATAAGGCAGGCGGATTGCGCCTGTTTATATGAAAGGACAGATAGAATGAGCTACATAAAGTTTGATAATTCAAAGGCACTTGACGTTATCCCCATCGGCAGAATCGCAATTGATTTTAACCCCACAGATATGAATATGCCTCTTTCGCAGAGCAGCAATTTCAATAAATACGTTGGCGGTTCTCCTGCAAACATTGCAGTCGGTCTTGCAAGGCTCGGCGCAAAGTGCGGCTTCATTGCAAGAGTATCCGACGACCAGTTCGGCGATTACGTTGAGAATTATTTCAAGGCTGACGGCATTGACGTTTCACACGTTTTCAGATGCGAAAACGGCGAAAACCTCGGTCTGACCTTCACAGAAATCCTCAGCCCCACACAGAGCAGCATTCTTATGTACCGCGAGGGCGTTGCAGACCTTCAGGTTTGCGTTGACGACGTTGACGAAGAATATATCAAGAGCGCAAAGGCTGTTGTTATTTCGGGCACCGCTCTGTGCGCAAGTCCGTCAAGAGAAGCAACTCTCAAAACTCTGTTCCTTGCAAAGAAAAACGGCGTTGTTGTAATTTTTGATATAGATTACAGAAGCTACACGTGGAAGAACAAGGATGAAATTTCGCTTTATTATTCAATCGCCGCAAAGAACAGCGATATCATTCTCGGTTCAAGAGAAGAATTTGACCTGACGGAAGCCGTTGAAGGCGTTTGCGCAAACGACGAAGAATCCGCAAAGCGTTGGTTCAGCTACGGCAACAAGATTGTTATTATCAAGCACGGCAAGGAAGGTTCCGTTGCTTACCTTGACGACGGTTCGGCATATAAGGTCAAGCCTTTCCCCGTAAAGATGCTCAAGGGCTTTGGCGGCGGCGACGGCTACGCCTCATCGTTCATTTATTCACTTCTCAACGGCAAGAGCGTTCCCGATGCACTTGAATTTGCAACCGCATCGGCATCAATGCTTGTCTCGGCTCACAGCTGCTCGGCGGCAATGCCCTCGGCAGAAGCCGTTCAGAAATTCATTGACGATATCAAACCCACCTCGGGCGAAGTTATTGAAAAGATTAAATAATAAAAATCAAGGAGTTGCCTTACACACCGTGAAGCAACTCCTTTTTTATCTGAAATTATTTGTAACTGATGTCGCAGTATCTGCCTGAATTGAGTAATAAGCTCGGACGGTTGAGCTTATGTCCGTTTGCCGTTACGTTTTCAAGCGTTACCTGAACGGTGTTTGTGTCGCTCGGCGTGCCTGCAATTTTTGAAGGCATATATGAAGTGTAAGTGATATTCTTATAGGTGATGTTCTTCACTTCAAAATTCTCTGCTTCTTCATCGTAAATCTTGACGAGCATTGCTCTTCCGACGTCACGGAAAATCTCAATGTTTTCAAAGGTTACGCCGTCAATTCCGCCGTTGCACTGCTCGGCAACAACAACAAGCGAACCGATTCGGTTGTTATCCCACACGCCGTCACGGTAAACAACCGCACAGTCACGGAAAGTAACGTCGGAAATCATTTTGTTGACTTCGCCCGTGATGCCGAAGCATCTTGCGTAACCGCCCCAGGCGATGCAGTTTGAGAAAGTGATGTTTCTGCTGTCCATTGAGCCGCCGAGCGCCTTGACCTCAAACGTGTCATCTGCCACTCTTGCAAAGCAGTTGTCAACGGTAACGTTATGGCTGTTGCAGATTGCAAAGCCGTCGCAGTTGCCGCGGTTGCCTATAATATCAACGTTTTCAATTTCAAGGTCTGTGCAGCCGTAAGAAATGAACGACCATTCGGGCGAATTGATTATTTTGATATCGCTGACATTTATGTTGTTGCAGCTGGTGAACACAACGCCTCTGCGTTCTCTGCGGTCAAGGCGTGTCAAATCTATTACGCCCCTGCCTGTAAGGGTGAGGTTGTTGCAATTGTAAAAATTCAGGAACGGATATCGTGTAAGACCTATGGAGTTATCTCCGGGTGCGCTCGGCTCAAAATATTTGTTTTCGTCTTCGGCGCAGTCAATGTCATAAAGATGTTCGGCGATAACGTAAGCGCCTTCACGCAGATAAATTACCATATCGTTTTCGCCGACAAAATTGACATAGTCATATTCATATACGCCTTTGTCGAGAACAATAACTTTCTCCTCACCGTATTTTTCGATGTATTCTGCAATTTCAGCATCCTCATCAACCTTTTCACGCACAAGAAGAGTATAGCCGTAGTGCTGCTCTGCGCCGTTGAAAAGGAAAGTATAAATTCCCGTTTTGTTAATCGTGGCGGTAACAACGTTGTCTTTGCAAGCTGCCTGAGTGCCGAGAGTTGAGGGTAAAACGATTGCGTTGTTTAGTTTGACTGTTTTACCCGTGAGGGAGATATTGAAAGAAAAATCGCTGTCAGGCTCAACATAAATTTCCGAAAAAGAGTGGAGAGCACCCGTGTCTTCGGTTCTGTTGAACACTACCGAGGCATAAACGGGAATATCCTTGCCGCCTGCCTTTGCTGTGTAATAGGGCGAAACAATTATGCCGTTGATATCGTCATAGCCGCCCGACTGAACGTATTCGGGGAGCAGTGCGCTTGCTCTTTCGGTCAGTTCTACGTCGGTTATGCCTGCTTCTTCAAGCGTGATGATTGCTTCATCGGGATACTGCAGAAACGAGATATCCGCACCCGATTCGGGACTGATAACCGCAGGGTTAAAAAGCGAATTGAGAAAAATCGAAATAACCGTTACGATGCTGTAGAAGTATTTTATCAGGCTGCTCATGGTATCGCCCTCCATAAAAAAGTATATTTTTGTTAATAGATGTATAGTTTAATTAACATCGATGGTTAGCTTTATCTTTTGCAACCCTCAGTCACTCCGTGACAGCTCCCTTGAAAGGGAGCCCAAAAGGTTAGCTGCGGTACTGCAGAAAGCTCGCTGCTACAGTGGTCTCCTTTTGAAAGGAGGTGGCATTTTCGCAAGAAAATGACGGAGGATTGCAAGAAACAAAGCTTTGTTAATTAAACTATAGTTTATTCTATCACAAAAAATAATGTAAATCAATTCCTTTGTTTGCCTTGCTCTTTTTGCGTTGTTGTGGTATCATATATTCATCCTTTTTGAGAGGAGAAACGCAATGAAAAACAAATCCGCTCTGGTTTTTACAGGGGATATAGGTTTTGACAGATATATGTACGGCAAGTGGAACGATGAGGAGCTTATTGCGCCCGAGGTGCTTGAATTCCTTCATTCGGCAGACCACGTTGTGGCAAACGTTGAGGGTCCTGTTGCGCCTGTTGAGCAAAACACAACCAAGGACGGCGTTGCCCAGCTTCTTCACACTATTGACCCCGAAGCGGTTAAGGTTCTTAACAAAATGAACGCCGATATATGGAACATCTGCAATAATCATATTATGGATGCAGGTGAATACGGCATAAAATGCACCCTTGACGTTGCAAAAGAAAACGGCGCAAAAACCATCGGCGCCGGTATGAATATAAACGAAGCAAGAAAGCCTGTCATTCTTGACGAAGCAGGCGGAATAGGTATGTTTGGCGTCGGCTATCAGCGTGCGTGCAGAAAGGCTGACGAAAACAAGGCGGGCTGCTACAGCTGGAGCGACCTTGATGAAATTCAGAACACCATAAACGAAATCAAAAAGACCTGCCGCTGGTGTGTTGTTGTTGCCCACGCAGGCGAAGAATTCACGCCTCTGCCCTCGCCTTATACCAGAGAAAGATATCATAAATATCTTGAAATGGGCGCGGATATCGTTGTTTCGCATCACCCCCATGTGCCGATGAATTACGAAACCGTGGGCGACAAGGTGATTTTTTATTCGCTCGGCAATTTCATTTTTGACACCGATTATCAGCGTTCGCAGTTCAACACGGAATTCGGTCTGCTTGTAAAAATCAATTTCACAGAAACAGAATTTTCGTGGGAACCGATGGGTCTTGAAATTGTCAGGGGTGAAGAGCGTGTTGTGAAAGCGCCTCTGCCGAGAATATTCGTTGACGTTCAGGAAGACGAATTCAATCTTCTTTCGCCGCTTTCGGCAAAGATGCATATTGCCGCAACGAAGCGACAGATGACATATCTTAACCCTGCAAGGTTCAAAAACGCAACCGAGCAGGAATGGGCGGAGCATTTCGCAGAGCCGCTCAGAACGGGCAGAGTGCCGGGTGAAACGCTCGATTTCTTTATTCTTTGCCCTCTTGCCAAAAAGGCAGATTCAAACGAGTGGCAAAAGAGCAGGCTTGAGGACGTTAAGCAATATATTCTGGAACAGATGTGAGTTGAAAGCATCAAACTAAAACAAGGTGGAACAATGGGTTGTTTTTCGGATAAAAAAGAAAAAAATACCGCTTACAGCAAAGCGATTGGGTGAATTTGCGGTTTTGCTTTTGTCTGCGGCGGTTATAGGTGTTTTGTGCGGCGCTGTCGGCGGTGCATTTGCAAAAAGTATAGGATTTGTGACCGCTCTGCGTGCGGAGTATCCGTGGCTTCGTCGGTAATCGGCATTGAACTTTTCGGCGCAGACGGAATTTTGTTTTTTGCTCTGGCGGCGTTTACTGCACGTGCCTTTTCGGGCAAAGCAAGTCTTTATCGGCAGGCAGAAAAAACCCTCGTGTGAGGGTTTTTCTTTTTTTATGCGAATAATGAGTGAAAGGGGCAAAGAATCATGAAAAAACTGACCTGCATTTTACTTACGTTCGCAATTACCGCAGCCTTTTTTGCCTGCACAAAAAAGGCAGAAAGTCCTGCGAAATCGGAAACCGCAGAAACAACGGCACCGACTTCTGACACTATGAATTACTCCGTAGATTATGAAGATTATAACCACCTGACGCAAACGATGTTTGAAGTTGACCCGGAAGTCAGTCAATACCTGTATGTCTGCTCCGTGCCTACATTGAAGCCCAAGGAAGAGTCTACAAAGCCCGCTTTTGTTGTGCCGGAGGGCATAACGGAGAGTCAGCTTATTCACTGGCCAAACGTTCCCGTTATCGGAACAGAGCCGTTTCAGGTTGCCGCCTGCGCTGAAATGAGCAAAAACCCGAAATTTGACGGCGCAAAAATCATAAAAGACCAATATCTGCAGCTTGGCGAAATCAACGGCGAGCCTTGTGTGAGAGTTCACCTTGACACGGATAAGGGCGATTTTGTTGCGGTTATGAATGAGGCGTGCGAAATCATCTGGGTCTGGACAGAGGGCAATGAAAAGACGGTTGAGTATTATTTTCCGCAATCGATTGATATTAACGTTGCAACCGATGAGGCTCTGATGCAGGCGTATCACATTTACCGCGCCGATGAGCATTATAAAAACGGCATCATCTGCAACGCAATTATGGCGATGGGAGATTGTACAGACGGAAGCGCTTTATACAAAGTAACGTTTGTTGCCACAACGGGTGATTTCAGCGTTTTGATTGATGAATTCGGCAGAGTTATTGAAAGAACAAAATAAAGTAAAAAGCCTGTACGGGTTTTCCGTACAGGCATATTTTTTACTGTTTTGCCGCAAGGTAGGCCGCACCAAGAAGATTAGCGTCGTTGCCTGCCTGCGCTTTGACTACCTTTGCACAGCGGAAACTCGGCATAAGCTCTGCGGCGAGACGGACGTTGATTTCGTCGGTGATATATTTCTCGTTCATAATTCCGCCGCCTGCAACAATCAGCGAGGGGTTGAAGATATAAACAAGACCTTTGAGACCGACAACAATTTCGTCAATCCATTCGTCGATAACGGTTCGGATTTCAGGGTTATCGAATTCGGCAAAAATCTCTCTGCCGTTTAAATCTCTGCCTGTTTTTGCCTTGACGGCTCTGACAAGTGCGCCCGATGAAGCGTAGGCTTCGTAGCAACCGCAGCCGCCGCAGGTGCAGCTCTTGCCGCCTGCGTGGGTCACAAAGTGACCGAATTCGCCTGCCGAGCAGCCGTTACCCTTGAAAAGCTTGCCCTCAAGGAAAATTGCGCCGCCGATACCCGTGCCGTAGGTCAGGCAAAGGAAATTATCTTCGCCTTTTGCCGCGCCGAAATATGCTTCGCCCAGAGCGGCGGAGTTAACGTCGTTTTCAACTGCGCAGGGTACGCCGATTTCCGCTTCAACAATCTGCTTTATCTGAACACCCGTGTAGCCGGGAATGCTGTCTGTTGCAAAAACAATCATACCCTTTTCGCTGTCAACCTGACCTGCGGTTGAAATGCCGATGCGGTCAATGCCGCTGTATGTCCCGGCGATTTCAACAACTCTTTCAATCAATCGCTTCCCTCCTTCATAAGCGTTGGTGGGAACGGATTTTTTGTCTGTCAGATTAAAATTTTCATCGCACAGGGCGTATTTTATCTCAGTGCCGCCGATATCAAAAACAAGAATTTTCATTTTGTTTCTCCGATGCTTTAGAGTAAAACGGGCGGCTGATAGCCGCCCTTACACTTGAATTTTGTTACGCCTTGGAATCCTCAAGAGCCTTTACAAAGCGCTTGGTGATATCCATAGGTCTTGTGATGGCTGTGCCGACTACCGCTGCGTGAGCGCCGCTTGCAAAAGCCTCAACAAGCTGCTCGGGCACCCAGATGCCGCCTTCGGCAATAACCGTTGCGCCGAGTTCTTCTTTGTAGCGCTTCATAAGCGTGAAATCGGGCAGGGATGTGCCTTTGGTATATGGTGTGTAGCCGCTCATTGTTGTGCCGAGCAGGTCAAAACCGAGCTCAAGCGCAAGCTTGCCCTCTTCAAAGCAGCTTGTGTCTGCCATAAAGAGCTGGTCGGGATATTTTGCACGAACCTCTTTGAAGAATTCCTCAAATGAAACTCCGCCGGGGCGTGTGCGGTTGGTTGCATCAACTGCAATAATCTCGCAGCCGATTTCAACGAGTGCATCAACCTCTTTCATTGTTGGGGTGATGTAAACGTCGCTGTCGGGATAAACCTCTTTGATGATGCCGATTATCGGCAGGCTTACTCTTTCTCTGATGGCGAGGATATCAACAACAGTATTTGCCCTGATGCCCACGGCACCGCCGAGGGATGCGGCATAAGCCATTTTGCTCATTATGTAGCTGTCATATAACGGCTCTGTTGATAACGCCTGGCAGGAAACGATGAGTCCGCCTTTGATTTGGTCGAGTATTTGTTTGTTTGTTAATTTTTCCATAACTTGATTATATCACAGCGGTTTTGCAATTTCAACATTTTTATGGACTATTTTGGTATATTATGTTATAATGTCAGCATAAATTCAGGGCAGGCGGATTATGTGTTTCATAAACCCGAATGCGTGATGAAAGAAAAGGAGATTGAAAAATGGAAGCTTTCAAACAAATTTTGGCGTCGAATATTCCTGCAAGTGTGGCGGTTATCGGTCTTGTGCTTTACTTTTTCGGTATGGCAATTGTGTTTATCACAAACCCTGTGAAAAACGCTGAAAGCTTTGCGGTGAAGCCTGTTGACAACGCAGGCAAAACCGAAATCAGAGTTTATTACGGCGGCATTTCGTTTGCGCTGGGCGCATTCTTGCTCTATCTCACAATCGCACTTGAAACACCCGTTTATTCGCTTGTCGGCGGACTTTTCTTTGCAACAACGGTGTTTGTGACAAGGAGTATTTTCCTTTGCGTTGACAAAGGCTGGAAATGTCCTTACACCAAGCTTGCAATTCCTGCAGAGGGCTTGTTTGTGATTGCTCTTTGGACTTGTTTTATACTTTCAAAAACAATGTATTGATTAAGCAAAAGGAAGTTTCTGCAAAAGGAGCTTCCTTTTATTATTATATTATATATTTTAAAAAACTATGGACTTTTAGTGTTTCGTTTGTTATAATGAGATGATACTATAGGTGGAAAAGGCTCTTTTTCAGAAAAAGAGCATAAATAAACCCGTCGGAGGTGCTTGTTTTGCAAAAAAATGCAGACAAATTAACCACAATTAAATCGGGGCTTGAGAGCTTTTCAAAATCGCGGCTTTTTTGCTATCTTGCTCCGTTCGCCGTTTTGGCGGCATATCTGATTTACATAATTGCGGCAGGAAAGGTCGAATTCTCACGCGGCTATTATGAATTGCAGTATCTTATAAACTATGACAGAGGATATTGCGTAAGAGGATTTATAGGCGAAATTATCAGCTGGTTTGCCGATACCGTTACGCCGGGAATAATCAGAGGCGTTGTAAATTTCGGCTCGGTTTTCCTGCTTGTTTCCGCTTCGCTCTGCTTCGGCAGTGTGCTGGATAAAACAAGGGATAACCCTGAATTGTTCAGGGCTGCGGCTGTTATTATTGCGCTTCTTTGTGTTGCGCCGTTCACTTTCCGCTATCATTTTTCCGGTATGCAGCATGACAAATTTTTCTGGGCGTTGGCTCTGCTGGCGGTTTATCTTACGCAGTTCAAAAAAGGAATTTATGCCGTTCCCGTTGTTTGTTTTCTTGCAACGCTTGTCAACCTTTCGTTCCTTCTGGGCAGTATGTTCCTTGTGGCGATAATTCTGCTTGATAAATGCCGTGAAAGCGGCTTTGCACGCAAAAACATAATCATCTGTGCCGTTGCATATCTCGGAATGATAGGCATAATGATTCTCGGTATGCTTACCACAAACAACCAGGGGTTTGCCGACGGATATGAGATGCTTGATTTTTATTTCAGCCGCTACAGCGAGCCGCTGATGCCTTCAAAGGCAGAAAATCTTGTTAACGGTCTGCTTGTTGAATACTTTAACGACGGTGCCGTTGATATGGTGAGCAAGCTTCACCAAATGTATATTGTAAACGGTGACAGAGACCTTACCCTGTTCTTTAACGGAGTCCTGTTTTCGGTTCCGCTGCTTATCGGTCTTGCCGTTTTCTGGATTGCCGCTATCAGAGCGGAAAAAGAAAAGTTCGGCAAATTCATTTTCTTCCTTTGCGGAGCAACGCTTGTTTCGCTTATTTTCTCACCCTTCCTCGGCTGGTCAACAAGATTCTATTTTTACAGCTATATTGTTCAAATCGGTCTGATTCTCTATTTTATGGCAAACAAAAACGAAACGGTTACTCAGCTTGTTTGCAGGGTCAGGAATTTCTGCAGTGAGCATATTGTTGCTTCGGCAGCGGCACTCAGTTATTTTGCAATTTTCTTCAAGAACATTTTCAATATTTAAAACACCCGAAAAATGAGGGATATTATGAGATTAAATTCAAAGCGTTCATCTGCGGCAGATTGGCTGATTGTTGCGGCTGTGCTGCTTATGAAAACGGTGCTTTCACAGCCTCTTTACGAGCAGCTTTTTTGGCTGACGGATTCATTCTATATAAGCAAAGCAGTTACTTTTGCGGCAGGTGTGTCAATTCTTCTTGCGGCTATGCTTTTTCTTACGGTTAAAACCGCTGATAAGCTTGGCGATGAAGCAAAGGTGCTTGCAGTGCTTCTTGTTGCAGAACCCATGCTGATTTCAAATACCGTCAGCGTGTTTCACGTTCTTGCGGTGCTTATAACCGTTGCGTGGGTTACGGTCTGCATAAAGGTTAAAAACAGAATTGTTGCGGCAGCGGTTTCCGTTGCGGCTTCGGCGGCAATTTCATTTATAATGCCTTGCTCCGTTTTCAGCCTTGCAGTTCTCGGAATTATCGTTTTGCTTATCACAACAAAGGGCGACACTCTTTCTGTTACCGCAACGCTTATCGGCGCAGTGCTTTCCGTTATTGCTGCGGTCATCAACGTTCAGCTTTCGGATAACGAAATCAGAACACACTTTAAGCTGCATCAGCTTTTCAGCGAATACGGCGGCACTGAATGTCATCCCTTAAGCTTTGACAGATGGGCGGAAAATACGGGAATCATAGATTTGTCAGCTAAATTTTCCAAGGTTGCGTTTGCTTCGTTCCCTGTTGTCATTTTTGCGGCTTGCATTGTATACGGTGTTATCCGTTACAGCGGCGAAAAAAAGGCGGGCAAATCGGAAAATTTCAAAAAAGGCGTTACTGCAGCGCTTATCGTTTTGCCCTACGTGCTTTCGGCTGTCGGTTCGACTCTTTGCACGGGTATCGGCGCACTGAGCGCATTTAACTATGCACCGCTTGCGGTTATTCTTGCGTTTGCCTCGGCAGGCAACAAATACGTTGTTGATGCACTTAAAAGGGTGAGCGTTTTTGCAAAGGCTCATCCCGTTGTGAGCATTGTTGCGATTGTGTGGATTGCATCATACACAATGGCGTTTACAAGCGGCAGACATATTTTTACGCATGCAACACAGTTCTTTATGTGATTTAATATTTACGGAGCGGCTATGATAAAGATTATTAAACCCGATTTTGTTTTTGAAGACGAGAGAGGAAGTCTTGTTCAGCTTGTCAGGGAGGGCTACAAACAGATAAACGTTGTTACCTCAAAGGCAGGCGTTGAACGGGGCAGACACTATCACGCACTCAACCGTGAAGGCTTCTACGTTGTGGAGGGTGCTTTTACCGTTGAGGCAAAGCTCGGCGAAAAAACAGAACGGTATGATTTCAGAAAAGGCGATATGTTTATCATTGAACCGAACGTTATTCACACCTTTGATTACCTTGAAGATTCAACGCTTGTGGCTTTTTATGACAGGGGTGTTGAATTGCCCGACGGAACAAAGGATATTATTGCGGAGGGTGACGGCTGATGGAAGCAATCATTCTTGCGGGCGGATTCGGCACAAGACTCAAGCCTTGCGTTGACGATTTACCAAAACCGCTTGCGCCTGTCGGCGGCAGACCTTTTCTTGCGTATCTTCTGGATTATCTTGCGGCAAACGGCGTTTGCAGGGCGATAATTTCAACGGGATATATGGCGGAAAAAATCGAGCAGACTTTCGGTAAAAGCTACGGCGGAATGCGTATTGATTACTGCAGGGAAGAAAATCCGCTCGGCACGGGCGGCGCAATCAAAAAAGCGCTGGGTATGTGTAAGGGCGATTATGCGGTTGTTATCAACGGCGACACCTTTTATGACGTTGACCTGAGCGAAATGAAAAAAACGCACGCCGAATCGGGCACTGCAATCACAATTGCGGCAAAAATGCTGATGAACGTTGAACGTTCGGGTTTTCTTGAAACCAAAGGCGGTTTGCTCACAGGCTTTTGTGAAAAAGGTGCTTCGGGTGCAGGTCTTATCAACGGCGGCATTTATTTAATCAACAAAAACGCACTTGACGGTATAAGCGAAGAAAAGTTTTCGTTTGAAAAGCAGGTGCTTGAAAAGCTCCTTATGCCCATCGGGGTGTTTGAGAGCGACACATATTTTATCGACATCGGCATTCCCGAGGAGTTTGAAAGAGCCAACGCAGAAAAGGATTTGCTGATTTTCAAAAACAGGGCGGCAAATGACCAACCCTGAATTTCTGAAGCAGGTGTTATTATTTTGAAAAACATTTATTTTGTTCAGGTCGGATTTGCGTTTGACAAATCCGTTTATCTGCCTTATGCAACGGGCACAATTGTTGCCTACTGCAAAAGCAGACCTGAAATTGCAGCTGAATATGATTTCAAGGAGATTATATTCCGCCGTGACGATATAGAAAAAATCGTTGACGGAATGGAATCGCCTTATTTGGCTGCGTTTTCAACCTACGTGTGGAATATGGAATTCAACAAAGCTCTTGCAAAGGCTGTTAAAGAAAGATATCCCGAGTGCATAATTGTTTTCGGCGGTCACAGCGTTTCGGGCAGAATGGAATTCCTTGATAACGAATATATTGATATTCTTTCGCTGGGCGAGGGTGAAGAGGTTACTGCAAACCTGCTCACTGCCTTGAAAGACGGCACAGACCTGAGCGACGTTTGCGGCATTGCTTTCCGCGACGATGACGGCAGCAGAATTCTGACCGCTCCCCATTGTCCCGAATCGGTTGAGGATTACCCCTCACCTTATCTGACGGGTGTGTTTGACTCTATAATAGAGAAGAACCCGGATACGATGTTCGACACCATTATCGAAACAAACAGAGGCTGCCCGTACAGCTGCAGCTACTGCGATTGGAGCAACCACAAAAAGCTTCGTCTTTTCCCGATGGAAAAGGTCAAGGGCGAACTTAAATGGCTCAGCGAGCACAAAATAGAATATTGCTTCTGTGCCGATGCAAACTTCGGTATGTTTGACAGGGACGTTGAAATTGCCGAATACATTGTGGAGCTTAATACCGCAACGGGATTTCCCAAGGTGTTCAGACCCTGTTATGAAAAAAACAGCGCAGAAAGAGTTTTTCAGATTTCAAAAACGCTCAACTCAAGAGGTCTTGACAAGGGCGCAACAATGGCTTACCAGACTCTTTGTGAAGAAGCGCTTAAAAATATCAACCGCAAAAACCTCACAATGGAGCATTTCTCCGACCTTATGGCAAGCTACGCAAAGGCAAAAATTCCCACCTATTCCGAAATTATTCTCGGTCTGCCGGGCGAAACGGCAGAGAGCTTTTGTCAGGGTCTTTGCAAGCTTCTCAGAGCGGGTCAGCATAATTCAATCAGCGTTTATTATTGCGAGCTTTTGCCCAACGCTCCGATGTGCGACCCCGATTATATGAAAAAATACGAGATTGAGCCGATGAAGGTTCAGTTCAACCATATACATTCCGCAACAGGCAAAAAAGATACGATTCCCGAATATTCATACCTTGTTCGCTCCACAAGCACTCTTACGCGTGACGGCTGGGTTTATGCAAATCTGTTTTCAATTTGCCTGCAGTGCTTCCACAGTCTCGGCTTACTGCGCTATTTTGCAATTTATGCTTATTATGAGCTGGGCGTGGATTACTATGATTTTTACTCTTCGCTTCTTGAATACTGTCTTGCAGACGACGGTATGACAGGCAGGCTTTTCAGAGAAATAAAGCGTAAGCTTGACGGCTCTCTTGAAGGTGAATGGAACCACAGCAACCCTGTTTTCGGCAACGTTACGTGGTTCTTTGAAGAAGGTCTTTATCTTGAATTCCTTTATAATTTTGATGAATTCAAAAAGCTTGCAGAGGGCTTTATCAAGCCGATGATAAAAGATGATAAGCTCTATCGGAATCTGCTTGCTTTCCAGCTTAACGTTGTCAAGCGCCCGTTTGAAAGCGGCAAGAGCTTTGAATGCGAATACGATTTTGTGTCATATTTCGGCAGCGTGGGTGCGGACAAAGAGACAAAGCTTTGCGAAAAAACGATTAACTTTGATTTTAAAGCCGCCAAGGAATATGCCGATTGGCCGACATTTGCAAAAGAAACCGTATGGTACGGCAGACGTAAAGGCGCAACCCTTTACAGCTTGAGCTGACAATTCAGTCAGCGTAAATCCCGAAAGGTCAGTGAAATTTTCTTGAAACGCAAAATTTATTTTTTACAGGTGAATTATTCTTACGGCAATTCTGCTCATCTGCCTTACACGGCAGGTCAGATTTCGGCTTATGCGTTTGCCGACAAAGATGTTGCCGAAAACTATTGTCTTGAAAGAATTTTCTTTTTGAGAGAACCTGTTGACAGTGTTCTTGAAAAAATAGAAAACCCTGCAGTGGTGGCTTTTTCAACTTATATCTGGAACTGCAATTTCAACAAAGAGGTTGCAAGGCGGATAAAAGAAAAATATCCCGAATGCGTCATAATTTTCGGCGGTCACCACGTTGCACCCGGCGGCGGTATGCTTGAGGAATGCCCCTATATCGACTATTTGCTTCACGGCGAGGGCGAGGTTATCTTCCGCAGACTTCTGCGTGCGCTCATCGGTCTTGACAAAGCGGAGGAAATACCCGGTATTTCAATGCGGACCGAAAACGGCATTCTCACAAACCCCGAGATGATTTCAACCGAGTGCGATTTTCCGTCACCCTACACTGAGGGTTATTTTGATGCAATTCTTGCCGAAAACCCCGACACCGTTTTTATGGCGCTGATTGAAACCTCAAGAGGCTGCCCTAACTCCTGCGCATATTGCGATTGGGCAAGTATGAAATCAAAAATCCGCAAATTTCCGATTGAGAGGGTTTATGCGGAAATTGATTGGCTCAGTGAACATAAAATCTACGGTCTGGGTTCTGCCGATTCAAACTTCGGTATGTTCAGCCGTGACATTGAGATTGCCGATAAAATTGTTGAAAACAAAAAGGCAACCGGTTATCCCGTTAAATTCCAGACTTCATACGAAAAAAACAGCAGCAAAAAGGTTTTTGATATCGGTCTTAAGCTTGAAAAAAGCGGTCTGAGCAAGGGCATAACGCTCTCTTTTCAGTCAATGACCGATGAGGTGCTCAAAAACATCGGCAGGCATAATATCAGCACCGAGTTTTTCTCGGAGCTGATGGGTTTGTATAACGAGGCAGGCGTTGCAACCTATACCGAGCTGATTCTCGGTCTGCCGGGCGAAACCTGCGACAGCCTTGTTGATTCTCTTGACAAGCTGCTTGTTCTCGGTCAGCACAACTCAATTTACGTTCACAACTGCGAATGGCTGCCGTGTTCAATTATGGGACAGGCGGATTACGTTGAAAAATACAAAATCAAAAAATCGGTCATTCCGCTCAACCAGCCTCACCGTGAGGCCGACGATACGGACGAGGTGCCTGAATATTCTTCAATCGTTACCTCAACATATTCAATGACGGAAAGCGACTGGAAAAAAATGAACGTTATCTCGGCAGTTGTTCAGGGCTGCCACCATATGGGCATTCTTCAGTTTTTTGCTCTTTACCTTTATAACGAGGGGTTAAGCAGTTACAAAAACTTTTATTGCTCATTCATTGATTATTTTTACGTCAGACCCGAGACGGTTGCAGGAAAGGCGATAAAACACATTGAAGCACAGCTTGACGAAGTGCTTGCAGAGAAGGGCACGCTGAGCATATGCGACAGCCGCTTCGGCAAGGTTCTCTGGACGTTTGAGGAGTATTTGTTCCTCAGCCTCACTTACGAAGCGGATGAGTTTTATGCTCAGGCTGAAGATTTTCTTCGCAGCTTCGGAATTGATGGCGATATATATAACAATCTTTTGCGTTTTCAGCGCGGTATAACAAAACAGCCTTTTGCCGGAAACGTTGAAATCGAACTTTCATATGCCTTTCTTGATTATTTCAGAAAGATTATCGACGGCGAAAAAGCCGTTTTGAAAAAAGAAGATAACACAGTTACCGTTAATGCAAAACCTTTTAATTCCTGGGAAGAATTTGCAAGGGTTGTTGCCTGGTATGGCAGAAAAGACGGTAACAGCACACATTTTAAGGTGGCAAAAAGCAAATTCGAAACGGAGTAATTCAAAAAATGGACACCCGGAAGAAAAAGGTTTATCTTGTTCAGATTAACGTAACCTACAGCAATACGATTGCATATCTGCCGTATGCTGCGGGTTGCCTTGCCGCATATGCGTGGAAAGACGGCGAAATCAAGCAGAATTTTGAGCTTGCCGATATTCTCTGCGTCCGCCACAGGGTTGAGGAATCCCTTGCGATGATTGAGAATCCGTCGGTGGTCGGTTTTTCCTGCTACGTGTGGAATATGGAGTATAATCTGCGCCTTGCAGAGATGATAAAAAACAGGTATCCCGATTGCCTTGTTGTTTTTGGCGGTCACAACGTGCCCGATGACACTTCGCTTCTTGAGAAGCACACTTTCATTGACGTGCTTATGCACGCCGAGGGTGAAGAGCCGTTTGCGTTGCTTCTGAAGGCGCTTGCAAATGACGGCGATTTTTCGGCAATACCCGATATTTCATACAGAAAAGACGGCGAATATTTTACAACGCAGAAAAAACGTATATATGACGTAACGGGTTATCCTTCACCCTATGCAGAACGTATTTTCGACAAGGTTCTTGAGCGTTATCCCGAAATCACTTTCCACGCAACGCTTGAAACAAACAGGGGCTGCCCCTATTCCTGCGCTTTCTGCGATTGGTGCTTTACAGAAAAAATAAGGCTCTTCCCGATGGAAAGAGTGAAGGCGGATATTGACTGGATATCCGAGCATAAAATTCCTTATTGCTATTGCGCCGATGCAAATTTCGGCATCGAAAAGCGTGACATTGAAACTGCAAATTATATTCTTGAGGTTAACCGCAAAAACGGCTATCCGCAGGTGTTCAAGCCCTGTTACGCAAAAAACAGCGACGAAACCGTATTTGAAATCGGTAAGATTCTTAACCACAGCGGCATCGACAAGGGCGTTACTCTTGCTTATCAGTCGCTTGACCCGCAGACTCTTGAAAACATCGGCAGAAAGAATCTGACTCTTGAGCATTATTCGGGACTGACGGCAAAATATGCCGAAGAAAAAATCCCGACATATACCGAGCTTATTCTCGGCTTGCCCGGTGAAACCTATGACAGCTTCTGCAACGGTCTTTGCCGCTTGCTTGAAAACGGTCAGCATAACTCGATGACGGTTTATACCTGTCAGGTTTATTGCAACGCGCCGATTGCAAGCAAAGAAATGGTTGAAAAATATAAAATCCGCTGGGAGCGTCAGCCTCTTCACGGCATTCATTACCCTGCAAATTTCAACGGTGTTCAGGAATATTATGACGTAGTTGTTGAAACAAAGGATATGAGCAAGCCGATGT
>JAGBAK010000107.1 GCA_017938985.1 Clostridia bacterium | reverse complement strand
GGTTATCGCCCTTGCGGCAGGCGTTGCAACGTATTTCTTTGCATCGGAGCTGAAAAAAGATAAAGTGGAAGAAACAACAGCGACTGTTGAAATGCAGACGGTTCTGATTGCAAAAGAAGATATACCGCAAAACACAATGCTTACGGCAGAAATGTTTGAAGAAAAACAGATTCCCAAAGACGCTTCGGTATACGGTGCCGTCAGCAGTGTTAACGAGGTTACGGGTTTTATGTCAACAGAAAAAATCCTTGCAGGCGAACAGCTTATGGTGCGCAAAATCGGCATGATAGGCGACGAAAAGGCGATTGGCAGGCTGTCATATAAGCTTCCGAACGGAAAATATGCGATAACAATCGGCGTTGAATCGACAAATGCAATAGCCTATGCGCTGAAAGAGGGCGACAAAATCAACATTTATGACCCGATGACACCGAACGCTCCCGTTCTTGAAAAAATAACGGTTCTTACAATAGGTGATTACACCGCAAACGTTCAGCAGGATGGCGGCGTTGAAATTATGTCATACGCATCTCTGACTCTAGAGGTTACAAAGGAACAGATTACCAAGCTGCTGACAGTTGAAAACGGATGCAGAATAGCTCTTGTTTCGCACGCAGAAAGCTACGGTCTTGGTGATGACCTTAATAACGTGCCTGCGCAGGATGCCGCAACACCTGAACCGCCGACTGATAACGGCGGGGGTGTTACCGAAGCACTGCCGCCGGCAGCATAAGGATAAGTGAGGTGCGGATATGGAAAGAATTAATTTGCTTGTTTTGTCCGACAATCTCGATTTAAGAATAGAGGTCAAAAACCTTGTCAACGACGAGGTTTTTGCCATCAGCGGCTATTCGGAATTCACGCCCGAGGGCAGAACAAAAATCATAAACAAGTTTCCCGAAGTTGTTCTTTGCGCAGTCAGGGGAGAGGTTTCCGAATCGGTTTTTGAGTTTGTTCAGGATTTGCTTACGGCAGTAAGAGGAACAATCGTTATTCTTGTTAACGATAGCATCAGCGTTGAACTTGTTAATAAGGCGGCGCAGTACGGAATACGCAAGGTGCTGCCGATTGACGGTATTGACGGCGCAGATTTTTCGGAAAGCATTCTGACTGTTTACAGACTTGAGCAGCAGAGAATACTTGACACCAACGAGGGCAAAAAGGTTCGCTGCAAGGCGCTCGGCTTCTTTGGCGGCAAGGGAGGCACGGGGAAAACAACCGTTGCCATCGGCGTTGCGGCTCAGCTTGCCAAGGCGGGCAAAAGAGTTATGCTGCTTGACCTTGATTTGCAGTTCGGCGACGTTACAATGGCTCTTGACATTGAAAGAAAAAATTCAATCGTTGACCTCGTTCAGGACAGAGGCGGCATAACGATTGAAAACATAAACGGTTTTGCCGTTGAACACAGCACGGGTATCAGCGTGCTGTGCGCTCCGCAGAGTTCGGAGCTTGCGGAGTTTGTGACGGTCAAGCACATCGAAAAGATAATTGATATTATGCGACCCTATTACGAATATATCATTATCGATTTACCCGCTTCGTTTAACGACACAACGGTTACGGCACTTGAAAACTGCGAAGAAATTTATCTTGTTTATAATAATGAGATGCTTTCTCTCAACAATGCAAAGGTATGCTACTGCATTCTTGACCAGTTGCACCAGAGAGAAAAAATCAGGTTTATACTCAACAAATACGAAAAGGGACTTGTCAAGCCCGGTGATTTTGAAGATATGTTCCAGACAAAGCTGTTCAGCATTATTCCTGCCGACTATGCGGCGGCAACCGCAAGCATAAACAAGGGCGTTGCCGTTACGGCATCGGGTCTCAAATCGGCAATAGCAAAGGGAATAGCCGATGCGGCAAACAAAATAATCGAAAACCACACGGGTATTGTTCCGATTGAAACAACAGCAAAGAAGAAAAAGCTTTTATCTTTCAGAAAATGAGAGGTTAGATTATGGGACTTTTAGACAGAATAGACGGTCAGAAAAAACAGAATAATCCTCAGCCGCTGAGCGAAGAAAAAACAGCGGCAAAAAAAGAGACCGCAGAAATCGTAGAAGACCCTTATCTTGACGTTAAAAGAAAAATCCATTCCGCCATCATCGACGAGATGAACAAAAGCGGTAAAATAATAACCGACCGCGAAGCGATGTTCAAAATTGTTGATGACAGAGTTAACGACGATGAGTTTATGATTCCCAGAATTGACAGGGTAAAGGTTACAACAGACCTGTTCAATGACATTATGGGATACGGTCCGATTGAAGTGCTTGTGCAGGACCCGAATTACAGCGAAATTATGGTCAACGGCTACGATAAGGTTTACGTTGAAGAAAAGGGCAAGCTAAAGCTGACGGATATCAAATTCAGGGATGAAGAACACCTGATGAACATAATTAACCGCATTGTTTCAAACGTAGGCAGACACGTTGATGAAGCAAGTCCGATGGTTGATGCACGTCTTGCAGACGGCTCCCGTGTTAACGCAATCATACCGCCGCTTTCGCTTGTAGGTCCTGTGCTTACAATCAGAAAATTCGGCAAAAAGCCTATTACGGCGCAGCAGCTTCTTAAGTTCGGTTCGCTTACGCCCGATATGCTCCGCTTTCTTGAAGCGTGCGTCAAGGGCAAGCTGAACATTGTTGTTGCAGGCGGTACGGGCAGCGGTAAAACCACTTTGCTCAACGTTCTTTCGTCATACATTCCCGAGGATGAAAGAATTGTTACCATTGAGGACGCGGCTGAAGTTCAGCTCAAGCAGGAACACGTTATCACGCTTGAAGCAAGACCTGCAAACCTTGAAGGCAAGGGTGCCGTAACAATCAGAAATCTTGTTAAAAACGCACTGCGTATGAGACCGGACAGAATTATCGTCGGTGAAGTTCGTTCAGAAGAAACGCTTGATATGCTTCAGGCAATGAACACGGGTCACGACGGCTCGCTCACAACAACCCACGCAAACTCTCCGCGCGACACCGTTGCAAGACTCGAAACGATGGTGCTTATGAGCGGAATGGAGCTTCCCCTTAAAGCGATAAGGGACCAGATTTCTTCGGCAATTGATATAATCGTTCAGCAGAGCCGTCTGCGTGACGGCACAAGAAAAATCACCTCCATAACCGAGGTTGTCGGTATGGAAGGCGACGTTGTAAGTATGCAGGATATTTTCGTTTATGAAACCGACGGTACGGTTGATACCACGGGCAAATTTATCGGCAAATTCCGTCCTACGGGCGTCAGACCGCACTGTGTTGAAAAAATCAGAGGAAACGGAGTGACAGTCAGCAATGAATGGTTTGCAGATTAGTATTATTGTTCTGTCTGTCAGCTTCGGTCTTTTCAGCTTTTTTCTTTGGCTGAGCATTATCGGCACGGCTACCGAGGGCAGACGTAAGGTAGAAAAAAGAATGGATAAAATCGCAAGCAAAAAAAGCGGTCTTACCCTTCAGATTCAGGAAAAGAAAAAAGAACGCAAATCCTCAATTCTCAAAAGAGCAATGGACGGCAGCAAGCAGTCTGTTCAGCGCAAAAAGCTGATGGATACAATATTCAACGAGCTGATTCTTGCCGATATCATGATGAAACCCGAGGAGTTTTGTCTGGTATGGCTGGTGCTCACCTTTGTTCCGGCAGGTCTTGCGGCTCTTTTTAAAGCGGGTCTTATGCCGTCGGCAACTCTGGCGGCGGTTGGAGCGTTTTTGCCGATTCTGTTTATCAAAATCAAAAAAGGCAGGCGCATAAAAGCTTTTGAAGGGCAGCTCGGCGATACGCTGATTATGATTTGTAACGGTCTTAAGTCAGGCTTTTCGTTTCAGCAGACAATGGAAAACGTTGCAAACGATATGCCGCCGCCAATCGGCATTGAATTCGGCAGAGTTTGCAACGAGATAAGATACGGCGCAACAATGGAAGAAGCGCTCAACAATATGGTTGACAGAGTGAAAAGTCCCGACCTTATGCTGGTTGTTTCGGCGGTGCTGATTCAGCGCACAACGGGCGGCAATCTTTCGGAAATTCTCACAACCATATCGCAGACAATCAAAGAAAGAATTCAGATTAAAGGCGAAATCAGTTCCATAACCGCTCAGGGCAGAATGTCGGGAATGATAATCGGTGCGTTGCCGATTTGCATTGCGGCTGTGCTTATGGTTGTTAACCCCGACTATATGTCAACGTTTTTCACAACAACGGCAGGCAAAATAATGCTGGCGGTTTCGGCAGTTATGGAAATAATAGGCTTTTTTGCAATAAGAAAGGTCGTTACCATAGAATACTGATGCGGAGGTGAGCTTTTGGAAATACTCGTTATAACTTATTCGTTTCTTGCTTTTATTCTTGCCGTTATAATAGCAACACCTCTCGGCAAACGGATTGACAGAAAGCAAAGCAGAATAGACAGAATTAACAATTCCGTTCCGCAACCTGTTTTTCAGGAGCTTCAGCTTTCGTTTTATGAAAGATTCGTCGGTAAAGGAATAAAAGCAATTTCAGAAAAACTCGGCAGATTTGCTCCCAAAAAGAAAAAGCAGAACAAAACAAAAACTCTTGAGGCTATCCGCAAACAGCTCCGCTTTGCAGGTATGTTTATGGACCCTGCCGATTTTCAGTTTATCAAACAGGCTTTTTTGATCGGCACGGTTTTTGTAACGCTTGTTGTTGTTATTGCGGTTGATATGTCGCCGATGATAATGCTGCTTGTGCTTGCAATCGGCGTTCTGCTCGGTGTTATGGGACCAACAATGTATCTGCGTTCAAGGGTTTCGGGTCATCAGAACGGAATCAAAAAACAGCTTCCCGATGCAATGGATATGCTCTGTGTATGTATTGAAGCCGGTCTCGGCTTCGATGCGGCTCTGCTCAAGGTGTCGCAAAAGCTGAGCGGTCCGTTCATTGACGAGCTGATGATAGTTTACCGTGAAATCCAGATGGGCAGAACACGCAGGGAGGCGCTTCAGAATCTCTGCGATGCAACAAACCTTGACGAGCTCAAAACCTTTGCTTCGGCTCTTGTTCAGGCGGAGCAGCTCGGTATACCGATAAACAACGTTATGCGCTCGCAATCCGAGCAGTTGCGAGTTGAAAGAAGTCAGGCGGCGAAGGAAAAGGGAATGAAAGCGTCCATCAAAATGCTTATCCCGATGCTGCTTTTCATCTTCCCCGTTGTTTTCATTATTCTGATGGGACCCACAGTGCTGAATATAATCGAAACGTTTTAAGGTGGTTGCTTATGAAAAAAGCAAAAATAATCAAGAACGGATTAACCGTTACCGAAAACGCAGAAATTGCCGACAGCTTTTTCAGCCGTTTCAGAGGGCTGATGTTCAGAAAGTCGGTTGACGGCGACTATGTTCTGCACATCACACCGTGCAATCAGGTGCATATGTTCAATATGCGTTTTGCGCTTGACGTTGTTTATCTTTCCGAAAGCGGAGAGGTTGTTGAAATTCACGAAAACGTTAAGCCCAACAAGGTTTGCAAGGCGGTCAGAAACGCAAAAAGCGTTCTTGAAATGCGTGCAACGTCAGCTTCGGCAATGGGCATTGCAAAGGGCGACGTGCTTGAAATCAAGTCTTACTGAAAATTAACGTATTGCGAGGGATGGAGAATGAAAAAGACAAAGGCTCAGCCGTCGGTGACAAAGGCTGACGAGAAAAACACAAACGGCAAAAATATCAGAAACAGCGTTGAAACTGCTCCCTCGGATATACGGGTCAAGGACAGCGGCGAAAGTGTGCCTGAATTCAAAAAGGTGCTTTACGGCTACGATGCCGACGAGGTTAACGCCTACATAGACGAGATGAACAAAACTCACGCTGCTGCTGTCAGAAACTACGAGAGCAGGCTCAGCTCCGTTAAAGAAGAGCTTTTGCTTTCAAACCGTGAAAGGGATTCTCTGATTGCAAAGCACAAAAAGTTTCAGTCGAAAACGGCAGAAAGTCTGATTGCCGCAGGTGCGGAAAATGCAGACGGCAAAAGTGAAGAGCTGAAAGAAGCTCTGGTTGCTTTGCAGGAAAAGTTGGAGCAGACCGAGGCGGAAAAAGAATTGCTTGAAAAGCATAACCGTGAGCTTAAAGCGGCAAGCGAGGAGCATTCGGATGCTGCGAAAAAATATGCTGAAATTGCGGATAAATTCAAAGCCGTTCTTTCAGAAAAAGAATTGCTTGCGGTTGAAAACAGCGAAAAAGAAAAACAGATTCAGGTTATTTTGCAGGAGCTTGAGCAAAAGAACGAAAAAATATCTGCTCTTTCGCTTGAAGCGGAAGAGTCAAAAAGGGCAAGCACTGATTTTGAAATCAAAAACGGCGTGCTTGAAAAACAGCTTGAAGAAAAAGAAACCGAAAACAGTTCTCTGAAAGAGCAAAACAGGGCGCAGGCATATGATTTTGCAGACAGGCTCAATAAGCTTGAAAGCGAGCAGGCGCAAAGCAGGCTTGCCGCGCAAAAGGATATGCAGATGCGAGAATACTATATAAACAGAGCGGAGCTCACTCTGGCAGAGCTCACAAAACAGATGGAACAGATTAAGCAGTCGTTCGGCGGCTCACAGGATGCCTGACGGCTATGCTGAAAAGGAAGTGAACGCAATGCTGAAAAGAAAACTCCGCCTGCGGCGTTTTGCCAAGGCAGAGGAAGGCAACGTTATGCTTATAGCTGCGCTGGGTCTTGTTGCTTTTCTTTCAATTGTTTCGCTTGTTACCGATATGGGACTTAAATATTACCGAACAAGCCAGCTTCAGAACGCAATGGATGCGGCGGCGCTTGCTGCGGTGAGGCATATGCCCGACGAAGAAAAAGCAAGAGCAGCGGCGCTTGAATACGTTGAAAAAAACGGTTTTTCAACAGACACCGTTGTGGTTGAATTTCCGTCTGAAGAAATAGTTCGTGTTTCCGACACACGGGATATGCAAACAATATTTGCAACTCTTTTCAAAGTGGATAAGGTGCAGATACACGCAAAAGCCGCGGCTAAATATACACGCAAAAACGTTGGCGTTGATCTTGATTACCTGATGTTTCACGGTGACGGTGTACCGTTCAATATGGGCGGTCACTATAACATCGGCGGCAGTGTTTTCGGCAACGGCAACGTTTATGCCGACGGCGGCGCAGGCAGCAAAATCACAGGTACGGTTTTCTCAGCGCAAACAGCAGGCGTGAACCAATA
Source organism: Clostridia bacterium (assembly GCA_017938985.1). Lineage (GTDB taxonomy): Bacteria > Bacillota > Clostridia > Oscillospirales > Acutalibacteraceae > CAG-177. The sequence goes on along the minus strand of JAGBAK010000107.1, from coordinate 13,246 downwards.
CAGCGTTACGGTAAATCATCTTGAGAGCAACGTTATTGCGCAGAAGATGCCCGACTATGACGAAATGATAATGACTGTTGCTCCTGCACCAAGCGAATCGGCATTTGAAAGAACCTACAAGCACATAAGCGCAACTGCGTTTTATCTCAACAAATACAGCGCAGACACAACGCTTAATTCCATTATCACAATCAACGGCTCAACCTATTGCCCCGGCAACCTTTCAACAAGCTGGAGCTCGGAGCTGCTTACGATTTACGGCGACCTTTACGTTGGCGGTAATTTTAAATCCGACGGTCCCGTTTACGTTACGGGTAACGTTTATATCGGCGGCAACCTTGAAACAGGCTGGGATAAAAACCTGAAAATCGGCGGAAATCTGTACGTTGGAGGAAACACAAGTCTTCAGGGAACAACCGCAATTTACGGCGATTATTTCTACACGGGCGGCAACCTGAGCCGAGGTTCAAATTATCCGCTTACCTGCGATTGCGAAACGTATATCGGCGGCTCTGCAACAATAGACGGTCCGAGCACGTTTAACGGTGCGGTTTATTGTAAAGGCGATTTCAGAAAAGGCGGCAGTGTTGCCATGAAGGTGAAAGACGTTTTTTACGTTTATAAATCGCTTTATCTCGGCAGCGGAGGCAACAACTTTGGCGGCGATATCAACGTTTTCGGCAACGGATTGACAACGGCAGACAAGGGCACGGAAATCTGCGGTCCGATGACTCTGACGGGCGACATTTATAACGGTGTCGGCGAGCTCTGGCTTTCGGGTCAGGGAACATATATGATAAGAGGCACGCTTTACAGCGGCGGCAAAATTGTTGCAAATCAGGGTCCTGCAGGAATAACGCTCAGCGGCTGTCTGATAGCCGAGGACGATATCACAATCGGCGGCAGTGCGCACACCTATAACGAAACGGGAGGCAGCTTTTCGATTTATTCAAGAAAAGGCGATATAACTCTTCAATCACAGCAGGGCGGCTTTGACGTTTGGGGTATGATATATGCTCCTTACGGCAACGTTGCTCTTTCCTCGGGTGACTTTGATATTTACGGCAGCATAATCGGCAACACAATAACCTGCATGCCCGGCGGTCTTAATATGTCATATAACGACAGGGCGTTGCCGTTTACCGAATCGGTTGAAACCGCAGTTCTTATTGAATGATGATACACCTTTAAAATAATCCCCAAAAAGCAGCAGGACACTCTTTGACGAAAGAGTGTCCTGTTGTTATTTTCTGCTTATTCTATTGTGTCAAGATTTACACCCTTGGTTTCTTTAACCTTAAGCGCAAACAGAATTGCGGCAACGCTGACCGTGGGTACCGATACCGCAAGACAAGCCCACCATACGGCAGGCAGAATGACCATACCGATTATTGTGCTTGCGTAACCGACAACAAGACCGATGATAACCAGCAGACCCTCTGCGCCGACAACCGATGCACGGATATCCGTGGGTACTTTTTCGGTCATCATAACGTTCATATAGTCTCTGCCTATCCAGTATGAACCCTGATAAAGACCTGCAAACGAGCCTATGAGATAAGGATTCCAGCCTTTAAGAATGCCTGCCACAAACAGGATATAGCCTGCAACACAGGTGAACGAAAAGAGGTTTACGGTTGTTTTTCTGCCTGCCTTGTCTGCAATAAAGCCTGAAAGGAACGTTATTGAAGCATAAATAACGGGAACCATAAACAGAGCCTTTGTGATTTCACCCGTGCTCATACCTGCGCTGTGCATTGAGGATTCAAAATAAAGTGCGATTGCAGGCATTGCGGCGTCAAAAATGATGTGGGCGATGATAAGCATTTTTGTGTCTTTGTTTGCAAAAATGTATTTAACACCGTTGAAAACGCCTGCCTGATTTCTCTGCGCTTTTTTCTGCTGCTTCTGAAGCAGTTTTTCTTTTTCTCTTTCTTCACGGGGACGTGAAAGATAGGCAATTCTGTCGCTTATGAATACTTTTGTGTCCTTTGCAAGCAGAATTACAAGTGCAACCGCCGCAAAGCCGATGAGTGCAGGCACAAGGAAGATGTCACGCCATTTTGTGGCGTCTTCGCCCATAAGCGCATCACGCAAAGCGGGGATAAGTATAACACCGAGAATGCCGAAGCTTTTGAGAAAACTGTAGATTTTTGCCCTGTGTTTGTCGGGCGCTTCTTCAAGGATATAGATAATCTGAATATCGTGACCCATAAAGAAGCTGATAATCGCAAAGCCGACAAGGAACATTATGTAGCTTGAAGAAAGATAAATGACCGTCAGACCTGTTGCCATACCGAGTGTGGAAATGACGAACAGCGGCTTTCTGCCCCATTTGTCAGCAAGCGCTTTGTAAAACGGTGTGAACAGACCGAGCACGTAGGTAAACACGCCTATGCCCGAATGGAAAGCAAGTCCGTCCTCAAAGCTGTAATATTTGCCCATAAAGGGATTGTCAACAAAAAACTCAGTAACAAAAGATGATTGCACCGTAACGGTCAGGTTGCTTGTTACCTCGTCAAGAATGTTGACAATTGCTATCAGGCAAAGCAGAATCAGGAAATATTTGCTTCCCGATGAGCGGCTTTGCATCCTTTTAAGCCGTGCAAGCTCTTTGTTTTCGCTTGTCAGGGTGGTTTTTCTCATAGAATTACCGTCCTTATTAAAATGATAAATTTATTCTATTACATTTTCAGTGATTTGTACAGGGGGAACGGATATTTTTTGGCCGGATTATTCACCTTTGCTTTGTCTGCGTTTCATTTTGCACCAGCTTATATAACCGTATATATCGTTAATCAGGAACACGGCGAAGCAGACAATAACCGAAACGTAGCGGATATCCCGGACACTTGCCATAATCCACAGTATTATCAGCACTGCGTCGTTTGAGGCATAAGCCAGTGCAAAAAGAGGACTGCGCCTGAAAGTAAGATAAACGGCAACAAAGCTTGTTGTGACAGAGAGCGTGCTCGGTATGATGTTTGCTGTATTGAAATGCCTTAATAAAAAGTAAAATAAAACGGTGACTGCCGCTGTAAGGGTCCACATAAAGAAATATTCTTTTTTGCTTAAGGTGTTGACCCTGACCTCGGATTTGTTATTTTTATAAGGATTTTTCAGCCACGAAACAAGTGCAAAAACCGCCATAGGCATAGTCATACCAAGGTAGGTTATCATCTCGCCGTAATAATTGAAGCCATAAGATATTATTCCGTAAAGCAAACTGAAAACAACCATTAAAAGCTGACCGAAAGGGTTACCTTTTGCGTTGAAAATGAGAGAGGTAACGCCAATCAGTGAGGCGGATAAGGTTAAACAGCTTTCACGGTCAAACAGACAGAATGAGCCGATTATCAGCAGTGTTGAAGCTGACCACAAAATGATTTCCGATTTTGAAAAATAATTTTTCAATAATAACACTCCTAAAAAATAAACATCCGCTGCATATCTTCTGAGACCTAACGATATGCAAACGAATGTTTCAAACATTCAACTACTCGGTAGCAGTTAACTTATTTAGTTTTTGATATGATAGCACAAATGCAGTAAAAATGCAACGGTTGATTTTATTATGTCAACAAAATTGACCGTACAGGGTTATTCAAAATACTTCTGAATGCTGAATTTGTTTTTGAAATCAAAGAATTTTTCAAGCAGCTTTGAGAATCTGCTGATTAAAAATCCGTTGACAAAGGCGCAGAAAACCGTACCTGCCGCAATGCCTCTGAAAACGCCGAATCCGAAGAATGCAAAGGACATTGCGATTCCGAGTATAACGCTCGAAAAATCATAAACGGTTTTAACTTTGTTTATGTTAAGGTTAAATCTTGACGAGATTTCTTTAACAATCAGCTCATATGCCTCGGGCGAAATGTAGGTGTGGAAGAAAAGAGAAACCGAAAACGTGCACAGCAGAATTCCAACGGTGTACCACACAAGACGGATTACGAATGTGCTGTCCGGTATTGGGGCAATCAGAGCCATTGCGCAGTCAAGCAACGTGCCGTAAAGCACGGCGGTGACAAAAGAGAAAAGATAAGAAATCCGGAATCTTCTGACGATAACAGCGGTCAATACTATCAGCAGACCCTGAAAAACGTATTCCGCCACGCCGAAGGTAAACCAAGGCAGAAATTCGGACACCTTTAAATGAAGTATGTAAGCAGGTGCAACTACCATTGACATACCGAAGCCTGCTTTTTCTGTAAAAGCGGCACTGAAAGCCATAATTATCAGACCCAGAACGTAAGAAAGCTCCGTGTAAAAAGTTCTTTTTTTCATAACAAGTATCCCAAAAAGCCCTAAAATTAAAAATAAAAACTATTTAACATATTACGACTTTTTGCGCCTTTTGTCAATTTAAAATCCCTTGAACTTTCAAGGGATTTGTTACGGATTATTTACAGTAAGCTCTGATTGCGGCGGATATAAATTCTGCGGTGCCGTTGCCGTTTTTGTCGATGTTGGCTTTAAAACGTTCATCGGCAACATACATCTGACCGAGACCGCTGAGAATTTCGGGTGTGCAGGCATAAAAATTATCGGTTATATATGCCTGAAGCTTTCTGACAAGTGCCTGCGCAGCGTTGCTTTCGGGCATTTCGCTGCCTTTGATTGCCGCAAATTCGGCAAGAACCGCATCCAGACCTGCATTGACGCTGCTCCATTTATCGGCGGAATAGCCTGCGGTTTTCTGCTCGCTCTCTTTATAAGCATCGGTGCTGCCCCAGCGCTGTTTGGCTTCGGCGGCATACTGTTTGCGGGCGGCTTCATATTCGTTGTTATTGAAAGTGTTCATCTGTATTTCTCCTTTTTCTGCCTTATCAAGGGCGGCAATCATTTTTTCAAGCCGCTCTTTTTTCAAGGTAAGCAGTTCCTTTTGTTTGCGGATTGCCTGCGCTTTATCGTAGTCGGGCGACGAGAGAATGCAAAGTATGCTTTTAAGCGGAAAATCAAGCTCACGGTAAAACAGTATTTCAATCATACGTTCAAGCGATTTTTCGTCATAACCCCTGTAGCCGTTTTGCTCGTTAAAATAAGCGGGCTTGAGAAGTCCGATTTCGTCATAATAATGCAACGTTCTGACGCTGACACCCGTCAGGTTTGCAAATTCTTTGATATGCATTTCATCACCTCTGATATGATTATAAACCATAACGTAACGTGAGAGTCAAGAGTTTTTTTGTTGTATTGAAATTTGCATTTGAAATAAAAAGGTTGAAAGCTTAATTCCTATAATATATAATGTTCGTGAAAGGGTGATAAGAATGATTTCACGGATAATTGCGCTTTTGATTAGCCTTGTTTCTGCTTTTAATCTTTCGTTTTCACAGATTTTTTCAAAGACGGAGCTTAAAAGTGAGTTGGCAAAGGGGTGCTATGAAAGTCCTTATGTTGTGCGGGCTCTTGAAGATATAACCGTAAACGGCATATCGGTTGAAGAATATTCCGTCATCGCTCCCGACGGCGAATTATATTCCAACGCCGCACAGACCCTGTGCAATGAGATATATAAAGCCTGCGGTAAAAGGATTGATACTGCGGAAAAAGCAGAAAAAGCTTTTATAATCAGTGAAACTCTGAATGACGACAGCTTCAGCCTTAAGGCGGAAAACGGCAACGTTTATATCACGGGCAGTAAGAACACGGGGATTTCAAGGGGAATATCCGCTTTTGCCGACGAGGTTTTGCTGAATTCACAGGGTGCTTATGACTTTAAAGACGGTTACGAATTCAACAAAACGTTTGCGGATTACGTAACCTATGAGGATTTCGGAGCGGTCGGTGACGGCAAAGCCGATGATTTTGAAGCAATTGTCAAAACCCACGAATATGCGAATGCAAACGGTTTAAGTGTTCTTGCAAACGAAACCGCAACGTATTATATCGGCGGCGCAAACAAAACCGCCTGCATTATGACGGATACCGATTGGTCAACCGCACGTTTTATGATTGACGATACGGCGGTTGAAAACAGAAGTGCGTGGGTGTTCAACGTTGCGCCGTCGCAGGCGGCAATAAGCATAACCGACAAGGTTGCTCCGCTTAAAATGGATGCACAAAACATAGGCACGCCGCTTGAAAGCAAGAGCCTTGTTGTGCTTACGGATTCCAACGTTAAGCGATATATCCGCAAAGGCGCAAATCAGAATTCGGGCAGCAATCAGACCGACGTTATTCTTGTTGACGAAAACGGAACTATTGCACCCGAAACACCGCTTATCTGGGATTTCAACGCTATCACCTCGGCAACAGCATACCCCGTTGATACTGAAACGTTGAACATTAAAGGCGGAGAATTCACAACGATAGCCAACAATGCGGCTTCGGAATATAATTATTACGCAAGAGGAATTCAGGTCAGACGCTCAAACACCATTATTGACGGGCTTTATCACGATATCAAAAACGAGGGCAAAACGGGTTCACCGTATTCGGCTTTTGTCAGCCTTTCGTGTTGTGCAGACGTGACGGTTAAAAACTGCACGTTTACGGGTCACAAAAAATATTTCACGACAGGCTCTGCAGGTACGTCGGTTGCAATGGGTACCTACGATATCGGTGCGGCTACGGCGGTCAACGCAAAATTCATTAACTGCAACCAGACGAACGATATAACGGATATTGATTACTGGGGAATTTCGGGCACGAATTATTGCAAAAATCTGGTTTATGACGGCTGTGCTCTTTCACGCTTTGATGCACATCAGGGCGTGCTGAACGCAACGGTTAAGAATTCCGTTCTCGGTCATCACGGAATAAAGCTGATAGGCAGCGGAACGGCTCTGATTGAAAACACAACCGTTTTGTCCGATTGCTTTGTTGCACTGCGTTCGGATTACGGCTCAACCTGGAACGGCGAGCTTATTATTCGTAACTGCAAGTTCTATCCCACGGGCATATCGAGCCACATTATCGACGCCGAAAATTCGGAGGACCACGATTTCGGTTACACCTGCTATCTGCCGCAAAGGGTGGAAGTTGACGGCTTTTATGTTCACAGAATCGGCAACAACTATCTTTTCACAAAGGTTAACCCGAAGCATAAATCCGATTCATACAATGCGGCATACCCCGTTGTGCCTCCGCAGGAGATAACGGTCAAGAATTTCAGCAATCTGCTTTTCGGAAAGCTTGAAGTATCAAAGAATGAATCTATCTTTAAGGTTGACATTACGGAAATCTGAACACAAAAAGACCTCCCTGTATCGGGCAATACCGTTACAGGGAGGTTCAAATTTTGTTGGTGTGCAGTTAAAAATCTGTTTCGTGTTTTTTGCTTTTCTCTTTTCTGCCCTTGACAACTGCAGAAATTGCGCTTATAATATACCCGAATTAAATATGAATTGATGAGATACGGTTTGAAAAGTTGTACGCTGAGTAAATCAAAAGGGAAATCAGGTTCGAATCCTGAACAACCGCCATTACTGTATTTGAAGCAGAGTTTATGCTTTTATAAGTCAGAACACCTGCCGTGTCTTTTTCAGGTTATAACACAACTTTGGTGAGAAGAGTGCAACCGATTAACTGCTTGACGGCTTATCGGATTTGCGCTTTTTTGTTTCTCCGTCAGGTTGTTTGTCTGTTGTACTCTTTTAACTTTCTGAGGTTAAAAGGGTATTTTTTTATATTCAGAATCAGCGGCCGCTGTTTTGATAAATTTTATTTTTAAAGGAGTTTTGACAATGAAAAAAACTTTAGCGATTATCCTTGCTTTTGTTATGATTGCGGGATGTATGCCCTGCTTTGCGTTTGCTGCAGAAGCACCAACCGTTTTTGTGACAATCGCAAACAAAGGCAGCCTTGCTGTCGCACAGATTGAGGTTGAAGTAACGGATATTGACGATGACGGTAAGCTTACTGTGAACGATGCGCTTTATGCCGCACACAATGAGTCATATTCGGGCGGTGCTTCGGCAGGTTACTCGTACTACGTTCACAAGGACTACGGTCTTTCGCTCGGCAAGCTCTGGGGCGATTCAAGCGGTAATTTCGGTTACTATATAAATAACAAATCCTGTTGGGGTCTTGCCGATGAAATCAAAGACGGCGACTATATCAACGCTTTTGTTTATTCCGACGGCAGGTATTATTCGGATAAATACAGCTTTTTTACTGTTAATATCGTTTCGGCAAAAACGAATTCCGAAATAGAACTGACTCTTTGCAGCGCAGGCTACGATGCAAACTGGAATCCCGTAACACTTCCCGTTGCTAATGCTGAAATCACGGTTGACGGTGCCGCAACAGGCGTTAAAACCGATTCGCAGGGCAAGGCAACAATTCAGATAAGCTCTTCGGGCGAGCACCTTATAAGCGCAGTATCATCATCAGAAACTCTTGTGCCTCCCGTTTGCACTGCAAAGGTAAGCGGCGGTGTTTTTGCTTCAATTATTTCTGCGGTAATGTCTTTGTTCAGCATAATTATAAATCTGCTTCTTTCACTTGTAAAATAAGCTATGAAAAGAACCTACAAACTGCTTTGCGTTATTTTATCGTTAATCATTGCGGCGGCAAGCCTTGTGCCTGCTGCCGCATACGGAGAATATGCCGATAACGTAATAGATTACAACCTGAAAAAGACATCTGCAGACTCGGTTCAGAAATGGATTGACGGCGAACTGACCCGAAATGCAGGCTCGGGTTCGGAATGGTATGTTATTGCTTTGAGTAACCACGGGGAATATGATTTTTCGGCTTACAGGGACGCTTTGAATGACTACCTTGCCGAAAACGAGGTTGGCTCGGCGTCGTCAAGACTGAAATATGCGCTCACGTTTGTTGCAACAGGCGACAAAGAAAACCCTTATATCAGCAAGGTGATTGATAATTCAATCGGAGAGCAAGGTATAATGAGCCTTGTTTTCGGTCTGCATCTGCTCAATAACGGTTGCACAAGCGATAAATATTCTCAGGCGGAGTTGATAAGTGAAATACTGTCTTTTCAGCTCAGCGACGGCGGCTGGGCGATTATGGGCGGGAACGGTGATATTGATGCTACCGCAATGGCGGTTCAGGCGTTGGCTCCGCATTACAATGCCGATTCCTCGGTTAAATCTGCCGTTGACAGGGCCCTCGGTTTTCTTTCGGAGCGCCAGAACGGTGACGGAAGCTGTTCAAGCTACGGCGTGAGCAATCCCGAAAGTATTTCTCAGGTGATTATTGCACTTTCTTCACTTGGAATTGATGCAGAAACAGACGGTCGGTTTATCAAAAACGGCAACACGCTTTTTGATGCACAGGAGATGTTCCGTTTATCTGACGGCAGTTATTGCCACAAGCTTGGCGAAGAAGGCAATTCCACCGCAACGGTTCAGGTGCTGTGTGCGGCAATAGCTTATGAAAACTTCAAAAACGGCAAACAGAATTTTTATGATTTCAATGAATATAAAGCCGAAACGGTAACCGAACCCGTGACCGCTGAAGCGACAACGCAGGCATCAGAAACCGTATCCGAAGAAGCACCCGAAACCGAAACAACGGATTATATCACTGCCGTAACGGAAATAAAGACCGCCGAAACGGCACAAATGCAGGCTGAAGAAAGGGATTTTACTCCGCTGATTGTTGCGGCGGTTGTGCTGATAATGGCAGTCTGCCTTTTCTTCCTGTTTAAAAGCAAGGGAAAAACCGCTTTTGCGATTACTGTTGTTGTTATTTCGGCGGCGGTTATTGCCTTTGCGCTTAATCTTTTCTTTTCGGACAGAAACAACGCTTCTGTCGGCACGGTGACGGTTTCGATAAGATGCGACACCGTAAAGGACAGCGGCGAAAAACATATTCCCTCAGACGGAATTATTCTGAAAGAAACCGAGGTTGAAATAAGCAAAGGCGATACGGTGTATGATGTTCTTGCTGCAGTTTGCAAGGAAAACGGCATACTTTTTTCTGCAAACATGGGATATATCGAAGGAATAAACAATCTGTATGAAACCGATTTCGGCGATTCTTCGGGCTGGGTTTATTTTGTAAACGGTGAGTCTCCGTCCGTCGGCTGCGGCAGTTACGAGCTTTCGGACGGCGACGAAATAAAATGGTGCTATACCCGTAATCTTGGCAAAGACCTTGACATTGATGTGATTAAATAATATAATTTATCTGCGGTTCGAAACGCATTTGCAGAGTAGATTAAAAGGGAAATCGGGTCAGAATCCCGAGCAACCTCCATTACCGTGTTTATGCCCCGTGCATATCAGTCGGAACACCTGCCGCAATTTGGTTTAATAATCTTTGGACGGAAGAGTACAGCCGACTTGAACCTGATTGTTTCGGGTCAGATCAGCTATATATTTATGACGTTTACTCTTTCATCCGTTTGCGGTGAAAGAGTTTTTTTGTTTGGTGAAAGATAAATGATAAACAACAAAAAGAAAGAATGGGCAGCCGAAACTCTTCGGCAAAAAAGCAAAGAGCTTGGCAGACTGCCTCAAAAGAACGATTTTGACGTTGCAACTCTGTCACGAATAAAAGCCTTTCTCGGTCCGTGGCCGAGAGCGCTGGAGTTTGCAGGACTTAAAGAAGCAAAGAAAAAATAACGGTGAAATTATGAAACAAGACGCATTCTCAAAACTTCATCCTGCGGTGAATCTGCTGTTTTTTATCGGGGCAATCTGCCTTGGTGTTCTTCTGCAGCACCCCGTTTATCTGCTTGCGGGCATATTTGCAAGCGGAGCATATTACTTGCTTCTTAACGGAAGAAAAGCAATCAAAAACATCCTGCTGATGATACCGCTTTTTATGTTCATCACGCTTTTCAATCCGATTGTAAACACGAGGGGAGTAACGGTTCTTTTTACATATTTTGACAGACCCTACACCCTTGAAGCTTTGGTTTACGGTGTGGCGGTTGCGGCAACGTTCGTGTTGATGCTGCTGTGGTTCGGATGCTACGGAAAAGTTCTGACGGGTGACAAATTCACCTGCCTTTTCGGAAATCTTGCTCCGTCGCTTTCTCTGCTTCTCGTTATGGTGTTCCGTATGATACCCAATCTTTTGCAGAAAGCAAAGCAGATTATCGGTGTGCGCAGTTCAATCGGTAAAGGCACGTCAGAAAAATCATCATTAAAAGACAAACTTCAATCGGGTATGACGGTTATCGGCGTTCTCACCTCGTGGGCGCTTGAAGGCAGCATCACAACAAGCGATTCAATGCGCTCAAGAGGCTACGGAACGTCAAAACGGACAAGCTTTACGGTTTACCGTGTGACAAAATTCGACCTGGTTTTAACTGCGGTTATGCTTGTTTTACTCGGTGCGGTTATCGGCTTTGCCGCAAACGGCGGAATGAATGCCGAATTTTTGCCCGAAAGAAACATAACGCCGATAAAGGGCGTTAATATAATCGGGTTTATCGCTTATTTTGTTTATCTTATGATACCGACCCTGCTTCAAATTACGGAGGTTATACAGTGGAAAATATCAGAATCGAAAATTTAACGTTTTCATATCCGACCTCAAAAGATAAAAAGTCACTTGATAACGTATCGCTCAAAACAGATAAAGGCGAATATATTGTTCTTTGCGGCAAATCGGGCAGCGGTAAAACAACTCTGCTGAGGCATCTTAAAACCGTTCTCACTCCGCACGGAGAAAGAACGGGCGAGATATATTTCAACGGTTCAGCGTTAAAAGACGTTGACAGCCGCGAACAATCGGCAAAAATCGGCTTCGTTATGCAGAACCCCGACGACCAGATAGTGACGGATAAGGTGTGGGACGAGCTTGCATTCGGACTGGAGAGTCTCGGCTGCGACAGAAAAACCATGCGCTCACGTGTTGCCGAAATGGCTTGTTATTTCGGCATTCAGGATTGGTTTCACAGGGATGTTGCCGCTCTTTCGGGCGGTCAAAAGCAGCTTCTCAACCTTGCTTCAATTATGGCAATGCAGCCTGAAGTTCTTATTCTCGATGAACCCACAAGTCAGCTTGACCCCATTGCCGCATCCGATTTTCTGAACACCGTGCGCAAAATCAACACTGAACTCGGCACAACCGTTATTATTACTGAGCACCGTCTTGAGGATATTTTTCCATATGCAGACAGAGCGATTGTTATGGATTCGGGCAAAATCATTGCTGACGACAAACCCGCAAAGATCGGCAGGCTTCTTTATGAACAGAATAACCCGATGTTTGCCGCAATGCCGACACCTGTCCGTGTTTTTTATAATGCAGGCTCAAGAGGAAGCTGTCCGCTGACCGTCAGGGATGGCAGAGCGTGGCTTGACAAAGAACTTGATGCAGAACCCAAGATAAAAGAAATTCCCTGCAAAAATATTGATGACAAAGCAGAGAATCCCGCACTGTCGCTCAAAGAATTATGGTTCAGGTATGAAAAAAACACCCCCGATATTCTCAGAGGTGTCAGCCTTGAAATTCCGTCAGGCAGTATTTTCGCAATAGTCGGCGGTAACGGCGCAGGCAAATCAACAATGCTGAAAGCGATTTGCGGAATCTGCAAACCGTACAGGGGAAAAATCAAAGTTTTCGGCAAATCTTCAGATAAATTCAAATCGGGCGAGCTTTTCAGAAACTGTGTTTCAATGCTTCCGCAGGACCCGAAAAGTCTTTTTGTGAAAAAAACTGTCCGTGAAGAGCTTGAGGAAATGACAAGGGATAAAAACAAGATAAGTGAAATCGCAGAAACTTGCCAAATTGCAGAGCTTTTTGACAGCCATCCTTATGATTTATCGGGCGGTGAACAGCAAAAAACTGCCCTTGCAAAGGTTCTTTTGACAGAGCCGAAAATTCTTCTTCTTGATGAGCCGACAAAGGGGATGGACAGCTTTTTCAAAGAAACGTTTGCAGCCATCCTCAACAATCTGAAAAGTCAGGGAATAACAATTCTTATGGTGTCGCACGACGTTGAATTCTGTGCAAAATATGCTGACAGAGTCAGTATGTTTTTTGACGGTCAGGTGCTTACAACCGACACACCGCAGAATTTCTTTGGCGGCAACAGTTTTTATACAACATCCGCAAACCGAATGAGCAGGCACATATTCACAAACGCCGTTACGGCAGAAAACGTTGTTGAGCTTTACTGCAAGAACAAAGGAGAAACAGTATGAAAAAATCAAACGTTGCAATGCTGATTGTGTTTCTTGCTTTAATTCCTTTAACTTTGTTTCTCGGAGATAAACTTCCCGGAAAAGGCTACTACATAACAGGTGTTCTTATCATAATTGAACTTTCGGTTCCGTTTTTTATGGCATTTGAAAAAAGAAAACCGCAGGCAAGAGAG
>JAGBAK010000106.1 GCA_017938985.1 Clostridia bacterium | reverse complement strand
CCTGTGACCAGCTGGCTGCGGGGCTCATCCGGATCATTCTTCATGCGCCGGAGATCGCCGCGCAGGCGAAAGCCGGTCAGTTCATCCATAAGGTCTTACGGCTATGCAAAGGGTTACGGCAAAGACGAAAACGGCAACACTCTGCCCACCACCAAATATGAAACCGAATTTGATTTTATCAAAAGACAGGTTGATATCACAGGCTTCTGTGATGATTACGGCTATGACCACGCATATTATTACGCATACAGCTCATTCGGCGATACGCTTGAAACTGCGGCGGGTCTGAACGAATATATTGATATGGTAAAGGCTCAGACGGGTCACGATAAGGTCAGTCTTGTTTTCATCAGCCTTGGCGGAACAATCGGCAACGTTTTCCTTTCCGAATACTGCGACCCTGCAGAGGTTGACAGAGTTGTTTTTGCCGCTGCTGCGGTTGACGGTTCATATCTTCTCGGTGACCTTATGGCAGGCAACTCCACTCTTGGCGACGGCAACGCTCTTTATAATGACCTGATCCCCAACCTTATTTCAATCCTTGCTGAAGAATACGAGGCACTTGCTTACGTCGGCAACGCTGTTGCAAGAGCCATTCCGCAGGAGCTTTTCAGCGATTTTCTTAATGAAGCTCTTGAAAGAGCAATTGACGAAGTTCTCGGCAAGCTTCTTCATAACTGTCCCTCAATGTGGGCGCTTGTTCCGAGCGGAATGTATCCCGAACTCAGTGAAGAGCTGATTTCCGATGACGCTCATAAGCTTCTCAAGGAAAAGACGGATAAATACTATGAAATTCAGAAAAATGCGGCAAAAACCGTTCAGGAAATGACTGAAAAGGGCGTTGATATTTTTGTTATCAGCGGCTATGACCTTGAGCTTCTCGGTCTTGTTGAGCATTATAAACTCAGCTCAGATAACGTTATTCAGGCTCAGTCAACCTCAATCGGCGCAACCTTTGCAGACTGCGGTTCAACTCTTCCCGAAGATTACAAGCCTGCAATTGACGCAACGTATATCAGCCCCGACGGAATTGTTGACGCAGGTACCTGCGCTCTGCCTGACAGAACGTGGTTTATAAAGGGTCAGAGTCACCTTAAGCTTCAGTCAAGCGTTAATGACGTTATTGAGCTTTGCATTCAGCTTATTTCAAATTACGAAATAACTGACGCAAGAGAGAATAACGGCGGCTATCCGCAGTTCCTTGAGTACCGTGATCTTTCAAAGATTCAGAGCCTTATGAATAAATTTGAAAAGGCTGACCTTTCAGCTTTGTCAATTGAAGAAATTGAAGCGCTCAATGCCGCATATGCAAAGGCAGAGGAGCTTCTTGCAGACAGAGCCTGGAATGCAGACGAAGCTCTTGAGGTTGAAAAAGAGCTTTATTCGGTAATGTTCAAGGCAGGTTTGCTTTCAGACAGCGACAAAGCTCCGTTCGTCAGTTATTCGCTTCTGCCTTTCCTTACCAGAATTGCAAAGGCTTTCAGCAGCGTGGTTGAAATGATTTTCGGCGGCAGTGACTATTGGAAATTTTTTGCAAATATACTTAAACAGGTGTTATCGGCAATATAACGATACAGAGAAAAACAGGAACAGCGTTTTGCTGTTCCTGTTTTTCTTTTATGTTCAGAAAGGAGACAAGAAGGAATATTCAAATCTTTTATACGATGGCTGCAGTTGCGGTAAGGTCGCAGCAGTTCTTACAAACAGAACTTACCCTCAATACTTTTTAATACTTACCCTCGTAACCGTCCTCAAAGCTCAACAACGTCCGCCTGAAGGTCAGCGTTGCGTGCAACGTGAACGTTGCGTGTAATAACCGCTGCGTTTTCGGAAACTTCTGCTGCATTTGATTCGCCCTTGGCACTGATGGGCGATGCATTTATAAGTGTGAGCACAACAACCGCAACTGCAAGAATTGCCATCACTATTTTAAGACCGAAGCTGTCGTTTTCCTGTTTCTTTGTGTTTGTTCTCGTTTCTCTGTTTTCCATCGTTTTATTCTCCTTCGCTGTTGTTTTATGTCTTTATCATACACCCCATCTTTTTACCGCCGTAATCTGAATTTTACCTTTTGAATCTGATGAAAATTATATAGGTTTTTAAAAAACTTTATTTCTTGCAATCCTCCGTCTTTCGGCAACGTCGAAAGCCTGAAGGTTGCAAAAGATAAAACCAAACATCGATGTTAACAAAAGTATACTTTTGTTGACAAACATTTAAGTGTAGGGGCGGATATTATCCGCCCGTTAAAAAAACTGCTATGTTTTATCTTTTGCAACCTTCAGTCACTCCGTGACAGCTCCCTTGAAAGGGAGCCCAAGAGATTGGCTGGATTATAGCAGAAAGCCAATCTCTGTAGTGGCCTCCTTTTGAAAGGAGGTGGATTTCGGCGTAGCCGAAAGACGGAGGATTGCTGAATACGAAGGTATTCGGACAGCCGCAAGGGCTGTCCCTACAAAACCGTTCGTGACATATGAAACTATTGTTAATAAACCTATACCTATTTAAACATTGGTGACGGCAAAACGGAAATTTCGTTTTCTTTGTGCGGAATTTTCTTTTCCGTCATCAGACAGCAGTTGAAAATCGCCTTATCGCCGAAACGGCGGCGGATATCAATAACGGTGTTGTCAATTTTCTCCTGTCTGTCGTGTTTTTGCGTGTTGCCGAAAAGGTCAAGCTGGTCGGGCGTATCTTCGCTCTGAAGCTCAATTGCCCTTACGGTAACGGCACGCACGTTGTGTTTCCAGTCATAGTTTTCGTTAAAAAGCCTGAAGCCTTCGGCGGCAATTTCAAGCGCACTCTGCGTTGCAAGCGGAAGCGGCGCCTGAAACTGACGGGTTGCAAGCTGATTATCTTTTATGCCGATCTGAACGGATTTTGCCGAAAGCTTGCTTTCCTTAAGGCGTTTGCTCACGTCCTGCGAAAGCTCAAGCATAACCTTCCACACCTCGTCGGCGCTCACAAGGTCAGCGCTGCAGGTGATGCCGTGACCGATGCTTTTTGCAGGTATGGCAAGGTCATAGTGCTTGACCCGTGAGGAGTCGAGACCGTTTGCATAAACCCACAGGTCTGCGCCGCATTTGCCGAGAATTTTGCGAAGAAAAGCGGCGTCTGCCCTTGCAAGGTCGCCGATGGTTATAATTCCGACGGATTCAAGCCGTTTTGCGGTTGACCTGCCAACGCCGAGCAGGTCGGCGGCAGGCAAGCGCCATATTTTTTCTTTGAATTCATCCCGCCCGATGCAGGTAACGGCGTCGGGTTTTTTCATATCCGAGCCGAGCTTTGCAAAAATTTTGTTGAACGAAACGCCGACGGAGACCGTCAGACCCAATTCCCTTTTGACGGTTTCGCGGATTTCGTTTGCAATTTTTTCGCCGCTGCCGAAAAAACGGGTGCTGTCGGTAACGTCAAGCCAGCATTCGTCAAGACCGAAAGGCTCAACAAGGTCGGTGTAACGCAGATAAATTTCGTGCGCATAGCGTGAAAAACGGCTGTACCGGTCAAAATGGGGACTGACAATTATAAGGTCGGGGCATTTGAGCTTTGCCTGCCAGAGAGTTTCGCCCGTTTTGACGCCGCATTCCTTTGCCTCCTGAGATTTTGCAAGAATGATTCCGTGGCGTGATTCTTCGGAGCCGCCAACGGCAACGGGTTTGCCGCGCAACGACGGGTCAAGCATACATTCAATTGAAGCATAGCACGCATTCAGGTCTGAATGCAGAATAACTCTGTCCACCTGCAAAGCCTCCGTTCCTGTTAATGAACAAATGTTCGTCTGTGTATATGATACTACTCCTGAGCCAAAAAGTCAACAGGTAAAGCAAGGAAAATTATCGGTCACAATGCACAAAAAGCGGCAAAATTATTTGTGCAAAAACGCAATGAAAAACTCTGTTTGCGGTGTGGGTTTGTTTATTGTTCCGAAAAATTGAAAACACGGCAAAAAACTTGATTTTTGGCTTGAAATAAAGGTATTAAAGAGTATAATAAACCACGGAAAAATAACAGATAAGAGGTTGGAAAAATGAAAATTTTTGCACCGAAGCTTTTTTCGATTAAAGAGCGATTCAGCAAAAAACAGCTTGTCAACGATATTGTTGCGGGCGTTATTGTTGCAATTATCGCTCTTCCGCTTTCAATTGCCCTTGCAATTGCATCGGGTGTTTCACCCGAAAAGGGTCTTTACACCGCCATTGTTGCAGGCTTTGTTATTTCTTTTCTCGGCGGCAGCAACGTTAACATTTCGGGTCCGACGGCGGCGTTTGCAACAATAGTTGCAGGCATTGTTGCGCAGTTCGGCATAAGCGGACTTGTTGTTGCAACAATTATGGCGGGTCTGCTGCTTGTTATTATGGGTGTGTTCAAATTTGGCTCTCTGATAAAATACATACCTTACACCATAACAACGGGCTTCACCGCAGGCATTGCAGTTACAATTGTTATCGGTCAGATAAAAGACTTTCTGGGTCTGACTTTCCCCGCAGGTATGCCCACGGTTGAAACGGCTGAAAAGCTTCACGCCGTTGCAAAATCAATCGGCACTTTCAACTGGCAGGCGCTTGTTGTTGGTGCGGTTGCGCTTGCAATTCAGATTGTATGGCCGAAAATCAGCAAAAAAATTCCCGGCTCGCTTGTAACCGTTGTTGTCGGCGTTATAATGGTCAAGGCTCTTGATATGAACGTCAACACCGTTGGCGACCTTTATACGATTTCAAGAGATTTACCCAAATTCAGCCTGCCGCAGATAAGCTTTGAAAACATCGGTCAGCTTGTGCCCAGTGCGTTCACAATTGCAATTCTTGCAGGCATTGAATCTCTGCTTTCCTGCGTTGTTTCGGACGGTATGATTAACGATAAGCATAACTCAAACACAGAGCTTATTGCCCAGGGTGTCGGCAACATCTGCTCGGGTCTTTTTGGCGGTATTCCTGCCACGGGCGCAATTGCAAGAACGGCGGCAAACGTTAAAAACGGCGGCAGAACACCTGTTGCAGGTATGGTTCACGCAGCGGTGCTTTTGCTGATTCTTGTTGTGCTGATGCCTTATGCGGCGTGGATTCCCATGCCTGTTATTGCGGCAATTCTGTTTATGGTTGCTTATAATATGAGCGAATGGAAGCGATTTGTGAAAATCTGCAAAACCGCACCCAAGAGCGATATCCTTGTGCTTGTCGTAACGTTCGTGCTGACGGTTGCGTTTGACCTTGTTGTTGCGATTGAGGTAGGTATGCTGCTGAGCCTCATCCTCTTTATGAAGAGAATGAGCGACGTTGCAAGAATAAGAACCTGGACAGACGGCGGCGATAATTCCGCACCCGACAGCGAACGCCTCAAGTCGGTTCCCAAGCACATTGAGGTTGTTGAGTTTGACGGCCCGATGTTCTTTGCGTCAAGCGAAAAGTTCAACTCAATTCCCATAAACGAAGGTGTAACAACGGTTATTCTGCGAATGAGAAACGTGCCTGCGCTTGATATAACCGCAATGCGTGCGCTTGACGAGATTTATTCAACCTGCAATGCAAGGGGACTTAAGCTTATTCTTTCCCACACAAACGAACAGCCGCTTTCGGTTATGAAAAAGTCGGGCTTCTTTGACAGGGTTGGTGAAGAAAACTTTTTGCCCAATATTGATGAAGCGCTTGCTTACGCCGAAAAAGCAAACCAATAAAAATAAAGGCTCACACAGATGCGGTTTCTGTGTGAGCTTTGTTGTTAAGACAGTGTGCGTTTGCAATTCTCAGACTGACAGCACCTGAGGATTGGAAGGTAAAACAAAACACGAATGCAAATTTTAACATTGTAGGGCGGCTTGCCCTCAAGCCGCCGCAGGTTTACAAAAACTGAAATTATCCGTGTGCCGTCAGGTGTACGGCGGCGGGATGTGGGCATCCCGCCCTACCATAAAATTATTATCTATTCAATATTATCTGTTATCTCTTATCTGAAATCACGGGCGGCGAAACGCCGCCCCTACGCAGCCGCCGCGGGATTTGTGCATATTTTTTCGGGACGGCACAGAGGCCGTCCCCTACAATGTTGCCGGAGGAACGGTAAACTCATATTCTCCGCCCGAAAGAGTTTCGGTTACGGATTTATCACCGAAAGCGAGGTGCAGATTGGCTGTTGAATTATCGGGTACGCACACTTTAACGGTGCAGACACCGTTTTCTTTTTGCCATTCGCAGGAAACAACGCCTCTGGGCGTTTTTATTTTAACCTTTACCCAATCGAGACCGCAGTCAGGAACGGGTATTATGTCAAAGCTTTCATAGCCGTTGCGGATATTTCTTATGCCGCCGAGATAAGCGTAAAACGCTTCGTCATATGTTCCGAGAAAATAGTGGTTTTGCGAACGTGTTGTTCTCTCCCAGCTTTCCCAGGCGGAATCCGCACCGTTCTGAATCCAGAATCCCCAGCTCGGGTATCCGGTCTGCAGCATAACCTTCGTTGCGACGTCGGCATATCCGTTTTCAAAAAGAACGGGCAGAATATATTTTGTTCCCGTGCAGCCTGTATCAAGGCGGTATCCTCTTGCAACAAAACTGTCGGCAAGGTTTTTGAGAACACGCTCTCTGTTTTCTTTTTCAACCATACCGAAAGCAAGCGGCAAAAGGTTTGACGTCTGCCTGTAGCTGCCGTCACGTTTGCCCTTCTGATTCCAGACGGTGGTTTCGTAAATGCCTTTTTCGGGGTTATAGAATTTTTTATTGAATGCCTGTGCAATGGCTTCGGCGGCGGCACCGTATTCGGCTGCATCGTCGGGTTTGCCGAGAATATCCGCAATTTTCACCATTGCCCTGAGCATTGCAAAAACATATGCGGTGCAACAGATTTCGGCACCCTCGGAGGGGTTGGGGTCGATATCGGCATCTGCTTCGCCCATTGGTGAAAGCCAGTCGGAAAGACCTCTTGTGCCCCATACGTTGCCGATTGCCTTGAGCTCCTCAATATCTTTGAGGGCAAAGGCTCTTAAATCGGGATAGAGCTTTTCAAGATAAGCCTTGTTGCCGCAAAAATTATACAGCGCAAGGGGAGCGAAAACAAAAATCGTGTTCCACACGGGCGAATTGCCGAGTCCCCAGTCGGCAGTGGGCACAATAACGGGCACGCAGCCGTATTCGTGCAGGCAGTCAGCCATTGTGTCAACAAAGCTCTGCATATAGCTGTCCATACCGAAGTTATACATCATTGTTTCAAGCGCACAGCTTGCGTCGCCGAGCCAGCCGTTTTTCTCCCAGACAGGGGTATCGGTAGGCTTGCCCTGAAAATTGTTGAGCAGGGTGCGGCGCATAACGGCGTGAAGCCTGTTGAGCATTTCGTCGGAGCATTCAAAATCAGAGATAACCTCAACGTCGTTTGCGGTTTTATAAATCACAACGTCATCGGTGCAGAGATTTTTGCAGCCGTCAACCTGAATATACTTAAAGCCTTTGTAGCTGAATTTCGGCTCAAAAACAAAATCTTCGCCGCCGCTGATAAATTTATCCTGCTGGATGTATGCATCGGGCCACCACTCTGCGTTGTGACCGCTGTCCTTGCCGATTTTCTGAACAAGACCGTTTTCGGTGAGCTTTTCGCTGTAGGTTACGGTTATCTGCGTACCCTCAGGTTCACTCAGCTTTATTGCCGACCAGCCCGTTGTCATTTCGGGGCATTCGATGATAAAGCTGCCGCCGATTTGAGTTATCTTTTTCGGCTTGAAAGCTTCGGTGC
Organism: Clostridia bacterium; assembly: GCA_017938985.1. Classification (GTDB taxonomy): domain Bacteria; phylum Bacillota; class Clostridia; order Oscillospirales; family Acutalibacteraceae; genus CAG-177. Next base: position 11,214 of record JAGBAK010000106.1, on the reverse strand, counting down.
GCCTTATGGGCGGCATCGTCTGCTCTTTGAGTTTTCCTTTTGGCGCTTTGACGCAGACTGCATTTTTCCATTCAAAGCTTCTGCGCCTTGCATCAAAGGTTTCGCCGTAATAGATGCTGTTTGCAACGGTCGGACCGTCTTTGGTAACAAGCCAGCTTTCGTCGGTTGCGATAATTTCCGTTTTACCGTTTTCATATTCGATTTCAACGTCGGCAATCATTTTCGGCGAATCACGCCACGAAGCTTTATCCCAATCCCAGACGCCTGTTGTTTCGTTAAAAAAGCTGTGACCGACCTCAACCGTAACGGTGTTTTTGCCGTCTTTGATGAAAGGTGTCATATCAAAAACACGGTAAAAAACCGTTTGGTTATACTGCGAATGTGCAGGGTTGAGCACAGTGTCATCGGGCAGAGAGCCGTTGATTTTAAGCTCAAACAGACCGAGACCGCTGATAAATATTTTTGCGCTTTTTACGCTGCAAACGGTAAATTCTTTTTTGAATATCGGCGCAAAACGCTCGTCAACCGTCATTTCGGCGCCTATCCATTTGCCCTGCCATAAGTGTTTCATAATTTAAGCCTCTGTTATTTCGTAGAATACAACTGCACTGGGGTCAAGAGTGATATCAAGAGTGATTTCGCCGTTAACGATTTCAGCTTCAAACGTTTCGGGTTCAAGCTTTGAGCATTCGTAATATTTTTTGTAAAGCTCATCGTAATAAATCTTTCTTGCATCGGGGTTCTGAAGCGTGGTTGGATTATCAATCTGAGGACAATCGGGTGACCAGGCAAAGCAATCGTCGCCGATGCCGTATTTTTCTCTGTCCTCAATCCATTCGTCAAAATAGTTGCAATCGTCGTCAATAACGTATGCAGTGACCTTTACCTTTTCGCCGCTGAGCTGCGGAGCTTTTACGGTGAATTCAAGGTCGGCTTTTTCGGCGTATTCAACGTCATTTTTGAAGTTATAAGCCATAATGTGAACGGTATCCGTTTCTTCGTTGTAAGCCGAAACAGCGTTTACTTCGGCATTGTATATGAATCCGTTACCGTTTTTTTCTGTTTTGGCAAGCTTTGCGCCGTCAAATTTTGCGGCGTTGCTTGCAACGTGGTAAGCTACCGTCGGGTTGCCGTCAAGCAGACCGTTTGAAAGGAAGCCCCAGGATGAAAAATAGTTTATGCCGTTGTTGAACATCTGCGCATAGAGCCTTGCGTCATAAGCCGCCTGCCAGGTGTAGCCGACTGTTCTTGAAAGAAGCTGGCTGTCGATTGCACCTCTCGAATTACCTTCAAGAATTCTGCCCTCGTCGATGCCGAAAATCAGGTTTTTGAGTCCTGCTTTGTCAGCGCATTTGCGAAGGTAAGCTATGGTTTCGGGCAGTGTGTAGCCGCTTGTGAATACGCCGGGGCACGCATCGTAGAACGAAGCGGAAAGATAGCAGATTCTTGTGCCTTTTTCGCCTGTTTTATAGTTTGTGCCGTTTGCAACGTGTTCAATGAAAATCTTTTCATCCCAAAGACCTTCCGTAACGGTCATTGAGTGTGCGCCCACAAAAATATCGTTGCCCAGAACGTCAACGAGTGCCGCAACGGTGTAATCGTAGAGCTTGCAGTATTCAACTGCAGTTTCGTCGGGATCGCCGCTCTGAGCCATAAACCAGGCATCGTTTTCGTATTCGGTCATAACGCCGAAACGCCAGGAGCGGACTTCGTCAATGCCGAATTCGTCAACAAGAGCCTGTGCAATTGCGTGGATATAGTTATAGTATATATTGTAGTCATCGGGCGGATAGACGTTTGTTCCGAAATACTGTTCGCTGGTTGAGTTTGAAGAATATTTAAGCGGAACGCTGCCGAGCTTGAGCATCGGCTTTGCGCCGAGGTTAAGAACACCTCTGCAGTTTTCGATAAGAACCGTGAAATCGTAATCGTCCATAACCGTTCTGTCAAGAGGGTCTTTGAACAGGTCACGCTCAACGCTGCCGCCCGTGCACTGCATAAGCTGAACGTAGTTGACGAACTCAAAAATGTTGTATTCTTCGCTCGCCGTTGCGTTAACAAAGGGGTTGCCCTCAATTGACCAGATGTTGACGTTGCTTGCAGGGTTTGTAAGCACGTTGCCCGTTACCGAGGTGTCAACGGTGAAGCTGTAGTTGTTGATTTCTTCTTTGATTTTTTCGCCTGCAGGCGGAGAAAAAAACGAAACTATGCTGATAATCAAAGAAAGAATAAAAGAAACAGCTTTAATTATGAATCCCATATAACCATCTCCTGAATCAAAGTATAAAAACAATATAGCAAAATCAATCATAGGTGTCAATTTTATTAGTGAAAATATTGCCGTTTATTTTTCTTTTCGCTTGACGGCGGTATATATTTGGTTTATATTTAGTAATGATATTTCCTTTTAAAGGAGGACGAAACAATGACAAAATCGCAGGCAGTGGTAAAAGCGAAAGAGCTTGTTGCAAAAATGACGGTTGAGGAAAAAATGTCTCAGCTTCTTTATAATTCACCTGCCATCGAAAGACTCGGCATCAAAGAGTATAACTGGTGGAACGAAGGCTCACACGGCGTTGCAAGAGCAGGTACGGCAACCGTGTTCCCTCACGCAATCGCAATGGCATCAACCTTTGACCCCGAGCTTGTGGGCACGGTTGCGGACGTTATCTCAACCGAGGGCAGAGCAAAATACAATATGCACGTTAAATTCGGTGATTACGATATTTTCAAGGGTCTCACTTTCTGGGCGCCCAACATCAACATTTTCCGTGACCCCCGTTGGGGCAGAGGTCAGGAAACCTTCGGCGAGGACCCCTTCCTTGCCGCCGAACTCGGCAAAGAATTCGTAAAGGGCATTCAGGGTAGCGGCGAATTCCTTAAGGCTACCGCTTGCTCAAAGCATTTTGCCGTTCATTCGGGTCCCGAAAATGACCGCCACGGTTTTGACGCAAAAGCAAGTATGCACGACCTTTATGAAACATATCTGCCCGCATTTGAAAAGACCGTCAAAGAGGGCGGCGTAATGGGCGTTATGGGTGCATATAACCGCACAAACGGCGAACCCTGCTGCGCTCACTCGTATCTTCTTAAAGAGGTGCTTCGCAAAAACTGGAACTTTGACGGCTACGTTGTTTCGGACTGCGGCGCTCTCGGAGATATCTATAAATTCCATAAGTTCACCGAAACCGCTGCCGAAGCTGCGGCTGCTGCAATCAAAAACACCTGCGACCTCAACTGCGGCGACACGTACGCATATCTTATTGATGCCTACGAGCAGGACCTCATTGACGAGGATGATATTACCGCCGCCGCCGAAAGACTCTTTATGATTCGCTATCTTCTCGGCGAATTTGAAGAAACCAGACCCTATTCCGATATCGGTTACAGCGTTCTTGACTGCAAGGAGCATAAGGCGCTTAACCTCGAAACAGCAAAGCAGAGCGTTGTTCTTCTAAAAAACGAAGGCGGTTTCCTGCCTCTTGATAAAAATACAGGCAAGCGCATTGCCGTTGTCGGCCCCAACGCACAGTCCCTGACCGCTCTTGAGGGTAACTATAACGGCTATGCCTCCGAATACGTTACCGTTGCCGACGGTATCCGCAGAATTTTTGCAAACGCAGATATCAGTGTTGAAAGAGGCTCAAATTACTGCGTTGAAGAAAAGAACCATTGGAGCGGCTTTATGAATATGCTCAGCGACGGTCTTGCCGCCGCTTCAGAGGCAGACGTAACCGTTCTTGCTCTCGGTCTTGACTGCTCCGTTGAGGGCGAAGACACAGGCTTTGATGACGATTACACCGCCTGCGGCGATAAAAAGTCGCTTTATCTGCCCAAAACCCAGCAGAAGCTTGCCGAAGCCGTTTGCGACGTTTGCGATAACGTTGTTGTTGTTCTTATGTGCGGCAGCTCAATTGACCTTGGCGAAAAGGTAACGGGTCACGCAAAAGCGATTCTTCACGCCTGGTATCCCGGTGCTCTTGGCGGTCTTGCGGTTGCGGAAATCCTTGCAGGCGAAGCAAATCCCTGCGCAAAGCTTCCCGTAACTATTTATTCGGCAAACAACACTATCCCCGATTTCAAGGATTACGATATGAGGGGCAGAACCTACAGATATATGAGCGAAAATCCGCTTTATCCTTTCGGCTTCGGTCTTTCATACACAACCTTTGCTTACAGCGGAGCAAAGCTTGTTTCGGCTGATGCGGATAAAATCACCGTCAGCGTTGACGTTGAAAACACGGGCGCAGTCAAGGGCAAAGAAAAGGTTCAGGTTTACGCACAGTATACCGACAGCCGCACCTATACGCCCAACTGTCAGCTCTGCGCAATCAAGCCCGTTGAGCTTGAAGCGGGCGCAAAGGCAACGGTTACGCTTGATATTGACCGTTACTGGGTCAAGGCTGTGCTTGAAGACGGCAGCAGAGTTGACCCCGACGGCAAGGTTGCTCTTTATATCGGCGGCAGCCAGCCTGACGAATACAGCCTTTCGCTCACAGGCTCAAACTGCGAAAAGATTGATATGTAATAAAAAGGCGTTTACTGAGCAAAAAAAATAAACAAAACAAGGTATGGGCGACCCTGTGCGGTCGCCCATAAGAATTTGAAGCACGTCAACAGTTAAATGGCAGGGGCGGATATCATCCGCCCGTCAGCAAACGGCTGTGTTACAACCGTGTAGGGCGGGACGCCCACATCCCGCCGATGATTTCAGAATCAAGTTATATACTTCCGTGCACCTTGCGGCACACGACGGCGGCTTGAGGGCAAGCCGCCCTACTCAGCACAAAATTTACATTTGTGTTTTGATTTACTTCCGCAAATCTTCAGATACAGCCGAGTGCTTTTTATAAATTTTCCACTTTAAAAACAGACGGAATTGTGTTAGAATATATTTTATCAAATGAAAGGGGAAAGGTATGCTCGGCAAAGACGTTAAGCTGATTGAATATTCAAGAGGCGTTGACCTCGGCAACTGCATAACTCACGCCGTGGGTGCCGTTGCGGCGGCGGTCGGCTTTGTATTTCTGTTTTTTGCCGCAAGCGGAGTCAGGGGCGTGCTTTCTGCCGTGGTTTACGGTCTTTCCCTTTTGGCGGTTTATACGGTTTCTGCCGTTTACCACGGTCTGCCTGCAGGCGAAGCCAAGCGCAGGGCAAGGCTTGTTGACCATTCCACCGTACCCGTTCTGATTGCAGGCACGGCAACACCCTGTGCATTGATGACGCTGTGGAATCTGAATCCCGTGCACAGTGCTTTTGTTTTGGCGGTTGGCTGGGGATGTACGCTTTTCGGCATAATCTCAAAGCTCTTTTTCTTTGAAAAGCTGAAATCCGTTACCGTTGCGGTTTATATTATCTCAAGCGTAGCTATGCTTCTGAGTGCAATTCCCGTGCTCGGCAAGATTAACGGCGGAGCATTCGGCGGATTGCTTCTGGGCAACGCATTTTATCTGACGGGTGCGCTTTTCTGCGCCATCGGCAGAAAAAGAGAAGCGATGCACGTGGTTTTTCATATTTTAACGGTCATTGCAAGCGCAATTCACTATTTTGTGATATACAGCTACGTTGTATGAAGCAGAAAACGCAGAAAACGCCCTGTTTTCCGTATAAAACAACGGAAACAGAGCGGTAATTGAAGCAATAATAAAGAACAATCAACAAAAATAAAAAATTTTGATTTAGGTATTGATTTTTTTGCACGGATATGTTAATATACTTTGGCAATCGGAACTCAAGCCGATTCAAAGTGAATATGCGCTGCTAGCTCAGTTGGATAGAGTGTTTGGCTACGAACCAAAAGGTCAGGGGTTCGAATCCCTTGCAGCGCGCCATAAGAAAACCGTTGAAATCATTAGGGTTTCGGCGGTTTTTGCTTTTTCTTTGGTGTTTCGATTGATTAAAAAAGCACACAAAAAAGCACACAAAATCGTCAAAAATTCCTTTTCGTGGTGTTGAATGCGGAAAGGATTTTTATTATGGCAACAGTAATCGAAAACAAGAAGAACGGCAAAACAGTATCATTCAAATTCCGTGCATACCTCGGAAGAAACGAAATCGGAAAGCAAGTCAACAAATACACAACTTGGTTTGCACCTGACGGTTTAACTCCTGCAAAGGCTCTGAAAGCCGCAGAGAAAGCCGCCGAAGAATGGGAACAATTCGTTAAAGAAGAATACGAAAAAGACCTTTCTGACCCTTTGAGAGTGAAAGAAAGAGAAATAAACACAACTTGCACTCCGTTTGTTGATTTCGTTAATTATGTTTGGTTTCCGATTGCAATTTGTGACGGCGAACACAAACACACAACGGTTGAATTTTACCGCAGTATTTCCAAACTTTCAGAGAGTTATTTCAAAGACAGAGCATTGCAAAAGATAACATCAAGAGATATTCAAATGTTTCTTCACTATTTGCGAACAGATTATAAATCACACAAGGGAACAAGGCTGTCGCCGAAATCATTAAGACATCATTACAGATTTCTGTTTTCTCTGTTCTCTTTTGCTCTCAAACAAGAGTTCATCACAACAAATCCAATGCTTAAAGTTGATTGCCCCAAACTGCCGAAAAAGAAAGTTGACGCATTGACACAAGAACAAGCAGAACAGTTCTTTTCTGTTATTCAGAAATGCCCCATTGATTTCAAATGTATGCTTTTCTTAATGACAACAACGGGAGTTCGCAGAGGTGAATTGCTTGGTTTACAATGGCACGATATAGACTTTGAAAATCTGACTATTGATATAAAAAGAAATGTTACATATACATCGGCAAGCGGAACAATTGTTGACACACCGAAAACAGAATGCAGTATCAGAACAATTCCGATAATTCCGAGTGTTGCAACAATGCTGAAAGAATACAAAGCGGAAAAGCAAAGACATTTCAAAGCAAGAGATTTTGTGTTTCCGAGTGAAAAAGGAAATTCAATTCCGAGAGACCCCAATTCATTTACTTGCAGAGTAAAACGCTTTATGAAAGCAAATAATCTTCCTGACCTCTCACCGCACGATTTAAGGCATTCTTGTGCAACTCTGTTATTAAGTAACGGTGCAGATATAAAGAGCGTACAAAGCATTTTAGGGCATACAGATGCAAGCACAACATTAAACTTTTATGTGCGTTCTGATTTACAGAATATGAAGAATGCAACAGACAAATTGAGTTCGGCATTCGGTATATAAAAACAAAAAAGTGGGAGAGCAAAACGCTCTCCCACAAATTATATATCAATGGTTATATTTGAAAGATTTGCTTTTATTTCTTTTATTATTCTGTCAGATATAACCTATTTGCATTTTTTACTGTTGAATATTTCTTTGCCGCTATCAACCGCAACCGAAACAACAGTTTCGATATCGTATTGTATTGCCCCTATAAGCCTTTTAATGGCTTCGTTATATATATCTGCCGCCATTTTCGGAACAATATCATTTATCGCTTTTTCGGCGATTTCTCGCATTTCTGCACGGTGTCTTGCGGCATTGCCGCCGTGACCGTCTCTTGTGTATATTGCGTTTGGTGGAGCATTACCGCCGCATAAATTCATTTTTGTTCAACTCCTATAATTTAATATCGGGGGTGGTTTTCGGGATTTCCGAAAACCGCCGAATTTTTTATATATGTATCAGAATACAAGGTAATCCGAAGCAAAAATTTGATTCAGTTCCTTTTCTAAATAAGGTGCTAAAGAATAATAATCACAACACATTGAAACATCTTTTACAAATTGTTCGGTGTCGCCTTTATATTCAACATTTACATAATTCTTTATCATTTCAACAAGTGTATCCAAAGCAAAATAATATTGTGATGTTTCTTCAAGTAACTTTTGAATATAACCGTGAAATTCAATTTCCTATCTGCCGTCAATACAGATTTCTTTTCTATCGTTGATTTTTGAATAGTCCATTTATTATCTCCTTAAAAATTGATATATTTGTCATAAAGAAAGTCAATTCTTTCTTCGTCTGTTTCTGTCAAATCTTCTTTTTGTAACAGTTCTCTTAATTCGGCTTTTGCTTCTGTTGTATAACCGTTCATTCCGTAATTCAGAAAGCGTTCCAATTCATCAAGCATTTTATAAAACGGAACAGAATCCTTTTCTTTTTCTTTTGTTTTATTCTGTTTTATAATTGTTATATCTGTATTATTTCTCTATGTTTTTTCAGAAGAAATAATATGATTTTCAGAAGCGGCATTCTCATTTTCCGAAAAGTAAATCGGAATTTCCGAAAGCGGCATTTCGTGAAAATCGAAAATGTTACTGTACGGAGTAATCAGCACTAAATACCCTTTTTCGGTTAAATCCTTAACCGCACTATAATAACTGTCTTTTTTAATGCCCCATTCCGCACACGCTTTTTGGCTCAACTCTAACTAATATTTGTCTTGGTTTTTATTGAAATATGCCCACAATTTAAACGATGACCCTTTTAATTCTTGCATTGCGTGTTGCAACGCTTCTAAATTCATTGTTGCAAATAGATTATTTCTGTCTCTCGGTTTTCTTCCTGCAATTCTGACTATTTTCTGATTTGCAACGCTCATTTGCTTTTTCACCTCTCTTTCAATAGCGTTTTTCTGATTTCCCGAAAGATTCAAAAGCATTGTGCAAATCTCTATGTATATATAGATTTATACATAAAATTATAAGTTTAACTTATACATATATGTAAACGTATAGTCTGTCGGAATACAGTATTTTCCGAGTTCGGGAGCTTATAACAATGTTCTGAAATTTCGGGAGCTTAAAATAAAGTGTCAGATACGAGTTTTATCTGTCTTTCACTTTCTATATTTATTATACCAAAAATTAAATGTATTTTCGAGTTTTCAGAACCGTCAAATTCCGTTACATAAAACCGAAGCGAAACAACTGCATTTGCATTGATTTAACTGCAAAAGATTTGTTTTGCGTGCATTTCCTCTGAAATGAATAAAATCAACTGAAATTAAAGCGAATTTTGCGGTTTTAATGCAATATAATTTATTTTAAATATTTTTCAATTATTTTTGCCGAAATACTTGACAATATATATATATATATAATTGTTTGTACGAATTTACGCTTTTTTTAGCGGAATTTCGTACATTTTTTATTATTTGGAGGAATCACAATGAGAATTATCCTTGACACAGACAAAAAGCAGATTATCGTACCTTGGAACTATCAGCAGAAGCTCGATGCAATTAACGAAATCATTATGGAAGTCAGCAATGACCCCGAAAAGAAAAAGACATTTACGGGTTACATAAACGAGATTTGGAATGATTGCATTGAAAACTCTGACAAGTGCGTTGTAAAGGGCGACAAACCTTTCAGAAAGAGAGAAGACGAGAAAGCAAATGGCAAGAAGAGTTACTAATGAAGAAATAATTGAAATGCACCGATTATATAAAAAGTACGGCAATTATGCAAGTGTAGCACGGGAAATCGGCAGAAGTCCCTCAACTGTTGCACACTATATCAAATTGACCGCCACACCGAATGTTGTGGCACAAGTGTTTAAGGAATCAATATAAATAAGGAGACGTAAAAATGGCACTTATTAAATGTCCTGAATGTGGTAAAGAAGTATCTGACAAAGCTCAATCTTGTATTAACTGTGGTTGTCCGATAGGTAGCGGGTCATCAGTTAGCACACTCCGTGTTGAATGCAAGACTCTCCAAGTATTTGGAGGATGTTCTATTGTAATTGAATTTAACGGAGAGAAAAAAGCAATCAAAAACGGCTATTATCTTGATTTTAATGTTCCCGTTGACGGCAAAAGCAGAACAGCTAAAATTTATTGTAGTAAAGGTGCGGCTGCTGGTATAATTACAATAACAGTTCATTCAGGCGAAAGCAAAAAAGTAACTGTATGGTATGACAACACTGGATTTTGGGGCGGTAAGTGGAGATACCGTGAAGAAATGTTTATAACAAGATAACTGGAATTATTTGACCTCACTTGCGTGAGGTCATTTTGTTTTATTTGTTTTAGCGATTCGTTCTGAATATCAGCACAAAAACCGAGCTTAAAATATCCGCAAAATTATGCAGTCGCCGCAGTTGTGCATAAAAAGAATTAAAAAGCACACAACCCAATCAAAAGCAATTCCGAAAAGCGTTACATATCAACGGTTTTGACCCCATTTTTTAGGCACACAAAAAGCACAATTTTTTGCTTTTTTCTTTGATTTTTACTTGCTTTTTGCTCTTGTTTGTGATATAATAAAAGTACCGAAAATGTAAGCATATCAACACTTTCGGGGATTTCGTACGATTGAAATTTAAGGCGTGTTTTTGACCTGTTAAAGGCTACGAACCAAAAGGTCAGGGGTTCGAATCCCTTGCAGCGCGCCATACAGAAACTCCTTGTATATCAAGGAGTTTCTGCTTTTTTATAGCCTTTACGAAAAGTCTTAAAAACACCGTTTTTCTAACAAAATTCTAACAAGAGGTGTTCAGACTCAAGTCACACATTGTTTTTGAAGCCTATGGAATTTCCGATAGTGTTGCCGAGATCCTTTTTTCTTTTCATATCAAGGTGACCGTAAAACTTGGCGGTGATGTTCACATCGGAATGCCCAAGCCATTCCGAAACGTCATAAAGCTCACGACCCTCAGATAAAAGCAGGGCTGCGCAGCTATGACGCAAATCGTGAAATCTGATACGTTTCAAATCATTCTTTTTCAAAAGTTTCTTGAAATGTTTTGAAATATAGTAAGGGTCATACAGTTTGCCGTTCGGCCATTTGAATATATAATCGTTTTCAATATAGTCTTTACCGCAAGCGGCTCTTTCCTCTTCCTCACGGGCTTTGAGCCATTTGAAGAATTCAATCATATCATCTGACAGAGGGTATGTTCTGTTGCTTGCATCGGTTTTGGTTGAATCCTTTGCAACAACCTTGTTGTTATACATAACAACCGTGTGTCTGACGATAAGCATTTTGTTTTCGAAATCTATCGCATCCCAGCGAAGTCCGAGCACTTCGCTTCTGCGCATTCCGAAATAAATTGTCGCATAAATCAGATGAAAGATTCTGTCATCTTTAATTGCTTCCCAAACCTTCTGAACTTCTTCTGCACTATAGAAATTAACCTTTTCGTGAGTAAGCGTCGGAATTTTTACGAATTCCAGACAATCTTCATAAATGATTTTTTGTTTTCTTGCCAGATTAAAAATCAGCTTGAGTACCGTCATATGACTTTTGAGAGTTTTGGG
>JAGBAK010000105.1 GCA_017938985.1 Clostridia bacterium | reverse complement strand
TCAGGATATTTTTCTACGTCGTGCTTTGCAAGTCTGTAAGAGGTAGACTCGGCAGGTGTTGCCTCTAGGTTATAAAGGTCACCGTATTTTTCCTGATAGTCAGAAAGTCTCTCACGCATATGGTTAAGAACGTCCTTGGCAAACTGACGTGTTCTTTCGTCAATCATGTTTGCTCTGAGCCATTTTGCGTTAAGACCAACTTCGTTCATACCAACAAGACCGATGGTTGAGAAGTGGTTTGCAAATGTGCCGAGGTAACGCTTTGTGTAGGGATAAAGACCTTCGTTGAGAAGCTTTGTGATGATGGTTCTCTTAATCTTGAGTGAACGTGCGGAAATATCCATCATCTTGTCAAGGCGCTTGTAAAACTCTTCCTCTGTTTCTGAAAGGAAAGCGATTCTGGGAAGGTTGATTGTTACAACGCCGACTGAACCTGTGCTTTCGCCGCTGCCGAAGAAACCGCCGCTCTTCTTGCGAAGTTCACGAAGGTCAAGGCGAAGACGGCAGCACATTGAACGAACGTCACTGGGTTCCATATCGCTGTTAACGTAGTTTGAGAAATAGGGTGTGCCGTATTTTGAGGTCATTTCAAAGAGAAGCTTGTTGTTCTCTGTTTCTGACCAGTCAAAGTCTCTTGTGATTGAGTAAGTGGGAATGGGATACTGGAAGCCTCTGCCGTTAGCATCGCCTTCAATCATAATTTCGATGAAAGCTTTGTTAATCATATCCATTTCGGCTTTGCAGTCTTTATATTTGAAATCCATCTCTTTGCCGCCAACGATAGCGTTCTGCTCGGCAAGGTCAGCGGGAACAGTCCAGTCAAGAGTGATGTTTGAGAAGGGAGCCTGTGTGCCCCAGCGGCTGGGTGTGTTTACGCCGAAAACGAAGGATTCAATGCACTTTTTAACCTGGTCATAGGTGAGATTATCAACCTTAACGAAGGGTGCAAGGTAGGTATCGAAGGATGAGAAAGCCTGTGCGCCTGCCCATTCGTTCTGCATAATGCCGAGGAAGTTAACCATCTGGTTGCAGAGGGTTGCAAGGTGGCTTGCGGGAGCAGACGTGATCTTGCCTGTTACGCCGCCGAGACCTTCCTGAATAAGCTGCTTGAGTGACCAGCCTGCGCAGTAGCCTGTGAGCATTGAAAGGTCGTGAATATGGATATCTGCGTTTCTGTGAGCGTTGGCAATTTCGTCATCATAGATTTCAGAAAGCCAGTAGTTAGCGGTGATTGCGCCCGAGTTGCTGAGAATAAGACCGCCGACTGAATATGTTACGGTTGAGTTTTCTTTAACTCTCCAGTCCGTAACGTTAACGTAGCTGTTAACAAGCTCTTTATAGTCAAGGATTGTTGACTTGAGGTTGCGGAGCTTTTCACGCTGTCTTCTGTAGAGAATGTATGCCTTTGCAACGTCAGCATAGCCTGCCTGAATAAGAACCTGCTCGACGCTGTCCTGAATATCTTCAACAGCGATAAGGTCCTTTTCAATTTTGGGTTCAAAGTCTGCCGTTACCTTGAGAGCGAGAAAATCGATTGTTGAGGGGTGATACTGCTTTTCTTTTGATTCAAAAGCAAGCTTGATTGCTTCTGCGATTTTGCTGATGTTAAAATCAGCAACTTTGCCGTCTCTTTTTATAACCTGATACATGCAACTCGTTCCTTTCTGAATTTATATAGTCAATTAATTAAAACCTTAATAATATTCCGCAGAGCAATATTCGGCTCAAGCGGCAGCTTATAGATGATAACAAATTATTGTGGTTCTGTCAATGGATTTTACAAGATATTGTGGTGCTTTGACTAAGTTTGTTGAAACTGCACTATATGAGCACTATATTTTGGGGTGTTTTTACCATTAAGCACACCGCAAAACAATATATATTGGGGTCAAACGCCGCGAAGCTCACAATTTTCAACATAATTGAGCATAATTTTGCGCATTTCTTCCATTTCGGCTTTAGGCACTTCTGAAAGACCGAAGCCGATAAGCTCGCCCGAATCTCTGAAAGCCTGCAGATAGTGGCGTTTTGCGCCTTTTATGAATTCGCCCAGAGCGTTCATATCAAAAATACTGTGGAATTCTCTGACAACCGTTGTTCTGAACTCATAATCTACTCTGCCCTCTAAAAGCAGGTTTACGCTTTGTGTAATTTTTGAAATATCGTAGCCGCCGATGCCGACAGCAGGCGGATACCCTGCAGGCGAAGCCTTGATATCCATTGCAACGTAATCAACGAGACCTCTGTCAATCAGTTCACGGAGTTTTTCGGGATAGGTTCCGTTTGTGTCAAGCTTAACGCTGTAGCCGAGTTCTCTTATGCCCTCGATGAATTCAAATATATCCTTTTGCATAAGCGGCTCGCCGCCCGTAACAACAACGCCTTCAAGAATACCCTGGCGTTTTTTGAGAAACGCCGTTATCTCATCAACGGTGAACTCACCCTCGGCGGACGGATTAAGCACGATGCTTGCGTTGTGGCAGAAGGGACAGCGCAGATTGCAGCCGCCTGTAAATATTGTGCAAGCCATTTTGCCGGGGTAATCGAGCAACGTCAGCTTTTGCAAGCCCTGAATATTCATAAAAACCACCTCACAAGCACAAAATATACGAAAATATCGGGTCAGTGACGAAATAATAACACAATATATAGTGGTTATTCTATGGCAAAAGACACAAAATCCCGAAAAAGCACTGAAGTTTTCAAAAAAGATTACCAACCAATACACAAAAACAAAATTTATACGAGAATCGCTGAACTTTTTAAGAATTTGCATTGTCTATTATATAGCCACCGTAAAATCCGGATTACGAAAAAATACGGTGTTGGTTATAATTAAACCAAGAAAAGCAAATGACAAGGAGTAATAGTTATGAAATCATCTACAAAGCACTTTTTTACAATTTTCTTCTTTGCATTAGTATTTTTTACATTAACCGTTTGTGCAAATGCGGCAAACGAAAGAGAAAGCAATGATAGTATTAATTCAGCAAACAGTATCAGTGTAAATGAACACGTATACGGAAGCGTGGAAAGTTGGGGCAACGACTATTTTAAATTTACACTCTCAACAGACGGTTACCTGAACATCACCTATAATCAAGAAGCTTCAGACAACACATCAATATTTGTTTCTGTAGAATTGTTAGATATCAACAACAAAACACTTAACACTATGTCTATACGTCGAACGGCAGAAACAACAACATCTTCAAATGTAGGCTTGCCCGCCGGAACATATTATATAGGTTTATCTAATTCACATCATCAATATGACTATGAATATGATTTTATCGTTAATTTTGTTTCTGCCTCCGATTGGGAAAAAGAACACAACGACAGTATAGCCAATTCAACAAGCATAAAACCAAATCAAACATATTATGGTTGCTTACGAATTCACGATAAAGACGTTTATGATTTTACTATTAGCCAAAACGGCACGGTGTGCTTAACAATAAATCACGAATATTATGACAGCACAAGCACTATGGGTTATGCGAGAATTTTTACATATGACGGAACTGAACAAAACAAACTGTACGAATATAAAGTAAAACTTAACAGCCAGACAAGCACCACTCTTAAGCTCGGTCTGCCGGCCGGAAAATATTTCTTTGAGTTTGAATCCGACTCTCGCAGTTATGAACGCCCCTATAATTTTAAAGTCTACTACGCCGCAGCTGACAACTGGGAAATAACGCCCAACTACAAGCTGACCGATGCAACCGCTGTTCAAATCGGTAAAACATATAACGGCTCGCTCTACGGAATTGAAGATGACCACTACTCTTTTACAATCGACAAAAACTCAACTCTCAAAGTAACATTTAACCACAAATACACAGACTCCGCTTCAACTTTTGCATATATCGAAATTATGTCCTATGACGGTTCTTCAGAAACACTGCTCAACGAATTTTCATCAAAGTGTAACAATAAAACAACTTCATCCTCAGTTTCTCTTCCTGCAGGTCAATATTATATCGTAATTTCAAAAGCAAGCGCAGAAAATGCCGAGTACAACTTTATGATTGAGTATACAACAAATGCAGTTGTTTCTCCCGACTCAACCGGAGTATCAAACAAAGAAAACGAAGCAGAAAGCAATACGCCGACCCATACAAACCACGACGAAAGCATCACCCCGAACAACGGAATCTCAGATATTGAAATTAACCATGAAGAACAGAGCAACACTACCACAAGACACAACGGCAACAGTATCAGTAACAGTAACAACAATAACAAAAACACCGTCGAAATTCCCATATCAGCTATTGTTGCCCTTGTTGCGGTTGTCATTATAGCCGCCGGCGGAGCAGTTATTTTCTTGATAATCAAAAAACAAAAAAACAATTAACACGAGAAAGAGCGCCTAATCGTTTTGCGATGAGGCGCTCTCATAATATTATTTTATGATGTTTCCGTTTGAGTCAAGCAGATGAGTTTTTGTCTGCCCGTCATAATATGCGGTGTACGTGCCGTCTGCATTTTTACCTATTCTGTCATACTCGTCTGAAAGCTTGTTGCCGTTTTTATCAATAACCCAGCAACCGCCAAGCGTAACCATTTTTTCGTCGCTCCACTCACCCATCGCAATGCCTACGCCTGTTTCTGCGCCGTATTCAAATATGATATCAAGAAAAACTCCGCTTTCGCAAACAAGGTTGCCTTGCGTATCGTATATCACGGCAACGTCGTGAGGGTCAAGACCCATATTGCTCCCGTTCCTTGCAACGAATCTGTCACCCGTGAAATAAAGAGAATCGTATTTGCAGGGAATAATTTCGTTACCTGCATCATCGCAAACACCCAGACAAAGTGTTTTGCGTTCTGTGATGTATGCCGCAGTCAGATTAAAGCCGTTGCCAAGAGCTTTTTTGATTTTCGGCTTTTCACCGTAAACACCTTTTATTTCGCCTTTATAACTGATAACGTATACCTCATTATTATATATACCGAATAATAATTCGTCTTTCTCAAAGCCGTGGGGAACACCTGCGGTATGGGCATAGGTGAGATTATCAAAATCGATATCAATCGCAAGTGTGCCGTCTGTTTTTACCACCCAATCTTTGCCGTTATAATTCTCTGTAATCAGCACGTATGCATCAGGACCGTACGACACCGGTCTGAAATATCCTCTGAAATAATCAAAAAGAATGTTGCCCTCGGAATCCGTCAGCGCGGAAACAACATCGTGATTTTCGTCTCTTTTTTCAACAACAAAGCAGTTTTCGTCTACGGCATACGCCTTGTTATAAACGGGCGGCACAACGATCTCACCCTTTGCCGACATCACGCCGTAGCTGTTTTTTTCATTGTAAGGGTTTTCCTCGTTTGCATCGTTTACGTAGCAGGTCACGTAATCCCCCTGGTTTTTGACCTCTTTTGAAATAAACACGGTTTTGCCGTTATATGCCTGCCCGATTGTTGCGGATAAAGTGCTGTTTTCTGACGGTCTCGGTGAAATTTCAGGTGGCAGAGTTCTTTTCATCTGGTTATTAATAGCCATTCCTACACCCGCTATAACGGCAACGCAAGCAGCCGCTGCAGTAATTTTTATTGTACGGTTAACTTTTTGTCTGCGTTCTTCAAAATACTCCTCACGCTTTTTAAGAACTGCCTCTGCTCTCAATTCATACTTATTCATATTCAAAGCCCTCCTTTTCCAAAGTTTTTTTCAAAGACTCTTTTGCCCGATAAACAAGCATTTCCACCTGTCTTTTGTTTTTGCCGATTACCAAAGATATTTCGGCGTTGTTCATCCCCTCAAAGAACGAAAGATAAAGAACCTGTGAATAAAGCGGGTTAATCTGAGCCATAGCTGAACGCACTGCTTTGCTTTTTTCTGCATTCATCACCGACTGCTCAACGCTTTCACAAAGCTCTGCGTTGAAAACAAAAGTGTCGTCAACAGGGATTATCCTTCGGTTTTTGCGGATATGGTCAATAGCCTTGTTGCGCGCAATTTTAAACAGCCACGTTTTGAACTGAGATTCGCCTCTGAAGCTGCATTCTTTGATTATCAGCTCCAGATAAGTATCCTGCATCAGGTCTTCGGCTGTGCTTTCGTTATGCACAAAACCGTTTATGAACGCAACAAGACGGTCACTGTAAAGCTCCATAATTTCAACAAGACCCTGTTTGTCGCCGGCAAGAAAACGCTGATAACTTTGATTACCTTTATCCACAATATCACCTCATTTCACCCTTTAGACGAAGAAGAGAGCAAAAACTCACAGTTAAATCACAAAAAGCGGAGCCGAAGCTCCGCTTTTATTATGTATCGAATTATTGATCTTCCTTTTTCTTGTGGAAAAGAAGCATATCAACGGGGAAATAAAGGAAGAACTGCATTGCTGAGCAAGCCATTGTTGCCGTGTTCTTTGCAGCGTTTTCACTGAATGTGAAGCCGATGATTTCTTTGCCGATGAGGAGCTCTTTGAGAGTGGGGTTAAGCCATGCAGCAAAAACGATAAGAGCGATTGTGAAAACTATGTAAATTGGAAGAGTAACGGCAACGTTTGCGCTGGAATTGAATGTCTTTTCTTTATTGATAAAGAAAGCAACAATCTGCGCAACGATGTTAGCAACGTTGCTTACGATAAAATAGCCGAGACCGCCGATTGCAACGGGATAAACAAAGAACTTCCATTCAAAAGGCTGGTTATAAAGCTCTGCGATGGGGGGAATGAGGTTGAGAGTGTTAAGAAGTGTGAACTGAACAATCATAGCGCCGAGGCTGACAACGATGAACTTGATAAACTGCCAAATTTTAACAACAACAGCACCCTTTGATTCTGCTGCTTTGTCAATTTTATTTAATACGCTCATTGGAATATCTCCTTTTCATTATAAATTCGATTAATTATATCATAATGTGCATTTGTTGGCAAGTCAAAAAAGCTGTTGCTTTTTTGTGCAAAATTACTCAACAATTTCAAGAAGCAGAGCAATTCTGTCTGATTTTACAGCAGAAAACGTTACGGATTTGCGATATTGCTTTTCGGCAGCGGCAAAAAGAGCTTCATCGGAACAATAGAGAGTTGCAAGCAAATCACCCTTTTCAACGTAATCGCCCGTTTTCTTTTCAAGGATTATGCCTGCACTCGGGTCAATTGAGTCCTCTTTTTTCTGTCTGCCTGCACCAAGAGCAACGCAAACTGAGCCGACGCCCTCGGTATCCATGGCGGCAACATACCCTGATTCTTCCGCAATAATCTCACGTTTGTATTCAGCTTTCGGGAAAAGCTCTGTATCGAATATATAATTTTCGTCGCCGCCCTGAAGTTTTACCATTTCGGCTAATTTTGCAAGAGCTGAGCCGTCAGCAATTTTTGATTTTGCAAGAGTCTTGCACTCTTCAAAGCCGCCTTTGCCTGCAAGCTCCAGAAGTTTTGCGGCAAGAAGAATGCAGATTTCGCTCAAATCCTCGGGTCCGTTACCTTTGAGTGTTTCAACCGCTTCAACAACCTCAAGCGAATTGCCGATGTATCTGCCGAGCGGCTTATCCATATCGGTTATAAGGGCGGCAATCCTTTTGCCTGCTCCCCTGCCGATTTCAACCATTTTCTCCGCAAGCTCTTTGGCGGATTCCTGATTTTTCATAAACGCGCCGCTGCCGCACTTGACGTCAAGCACGATGCAGTCTGCACCGCCTGCAAGCTTTTTGCTCATAATGCTTGAAGCGATAAGCGGCATATTGTCAACCGTTGCGGTAACGTCACGCAGACCGTATAGCTTTTTATCAGCAGGGCAAAGTCTGCCCGACTGACCTGCAATGCAAAGACCGCAGGTGTTGACGATATTGACAAATTCTTCTGTTTCAAGCGAGGTTTTAAAACCCGGAATTGATTCCAGCTTATCAACCGTGCCGCCCGTATGGCCGAGACCTCTGCCGCTCATTTTTGCCATTTTAACACCGCAGCAGGCAACAACAGGAGCAACTATAAGAGTTGTTTTATCGCCGACGCCGCCTGTTGAATGCTTATCTCCCTTTATGCCGTCAATGCCCGTCAAATCAGCCATATCGCCAGAGCGAGCCATAGCATCGGTAAGCCAAAGGGTTTCCTCTTCATTAAGACTGTTGAAAAATATTGCCATAAGAAGTGCGGAAAGCTGATAATCGGGCACTGTTTCGTTTGCCGCAGAAAAAGCGACAAATTCAATTTCTTCTTTTGTGAGCGCAAAGCCGTCACGCTTTTTGCGGATTATTGATTTAAAGTCCATTGTTCACCTCAGAATTCACGTTTATCAAAGCTTTCGGGCAACAACTCGCCGAGAGTCATCGTTTTGTAATCCTCTGATGTTCTTGCAATTATAACCTCAAAATCGCAGCTGCAGAATTCACGCAAAACCTGTCTGCAGATTCCGCAGGGCGGACAGTATTTTTCGGGCACGCTTTCTACTGCATTTCCGCCGACAACCGCAATCTTTTCAAATTCGGTTTCGCCCTCGGAAACCGCCTTAAAAATTGCCGTTCTTTCGGCGCAGTTTGTTGCGGAATAACCCGAATTTTCAATATTGCAGCCCGTAAACACCCTGCCGTTTTTGCAAAGCAGAGCCGCACCGACGGCAAAGCCTGAATAGGGCGAATATGATTTTTGTCTTGCTTCAAGCGCAAGTTCGATCAGTTCAGCGTTTTTCATTCCGCCGCCTCCAGAGCAATTTCAATCATTTTATTGAAGGTCTGCTCCCTTTCAAGCGCAGTGCATTCTTCGCCTCCTGTTAACGGACAATCGGATATTGTGCAGATGCTGAGCGCTTTTTTGCCGCTTCTTGCCGCATTCATATAAAGCGCAGCCGCTTCCATTTCGATTGCAAGCACACCCATTTTCTGCCATACGCCGAGGCTCGCCGCATCGTCATAGAAGGTATCTGAAGAAAGAATATTGCCGACGTTTGCTTTTATGCCGAGCTTTTCTGCGGCTTCAACGGCATTTTTGAGCGTTGCATAATCTGCAACAGGCGCAAAGGTGCCGGGCAGATTATACTGCGAAGCAAAATTGCTGTTTGTGCACGCTCCCATACCGATAACAACGTCACGCAGATGAAGTTCGGGACTGATTGCGCCTGCCGAGCCGACACGGATTATTGTTTCAACGTCATAAAAGTTAAAAAGTTCATAGGAATAGATGCCGATTGAAGGCATACCCATTCCCGACGCCATAACCGAAACTCTTTTGCCTTTATAATAACCAGTATAACCCTGAACACCTCT
This sequence comes from Clostridia bacterium, assembly GCA_017938985.1. Taxonomy (GTDB): domain Bacteria; phylum Bacillota; class Clostridia; order Oscillospirales; family Acutalibacteraceae; genus CAG-177. The sequence continues at coordinate 18,186 of JAGBAK010000105.1, read as the reverse complement.
TGTGTTGTTAACAAGAACGGCGTTCTCGAGAAAGCTTTCTGCAATATATTTTGCGCGCAGAGGGTCGCCCGGCATAAGAACGGTTTTTGCAAAAGCATCTTTTTCTGTTGCCGCAATGTGCGGTGTGGGTATCTTACTCATAAAATCAACTCCCGAAATGTCAATATCCCTGAACTTCCTGATTCTTGATTATTTTTACTATTGCGCTTGTGCCGAGTCTTTCACAGCCGAGTGCAAGGTAATCTTCTGCATCCTCAAGTGAGCGGATACCGCCTGCAGCTTTCATTTTAACGTTTTCGCCGATGTTTGCGGCAAAAAGAGCAATATCCTCTCTTGTTGCGCCGCCCTTTGAAAAGCCTGTTGAGGTTTTGATAAAATCCGCACCGGATTCGGTAACGATTCTGCACATGGCAACCTTTTCTTCATCAGTCAGAAGGCAGGTTTCAATAATAACCTTTAATATTTTGCCCTTGCAGGCGGCTTTAACCGCTTTGATTTCGGCAAGAATTTCGTCATATTTTTTATCCTTGAGCGCACCGACGTTGATTACCATATCAATTTCGTCGGCACCGTTTTCAACTGCATCCGCTGCTTCAAAAGCTTTGACTGCGGCTGTTGAATAACCGTTGGGGAAGCCGATAACGGTGCAGATTGCAAGCTTATCGCCAACATATTCCTTTGCCTGCTTAACGTATGATGCAGGAATACAAACGCTTGCGGTTGAGTATTTCATGCCGTCGTCGCAGATACCTTTTATCTGCTCCCACGTTGCATCAACGGCAAGCAAGGTGTGGTCGCAATGCGAAAGAATTTTGCTGATATCCATAGTATATTCACCTCATAAACAATATTTCTCTATCATCTGCGCAACACCGTCAACGGCATTTGACGGTGCAACCGCTTTTGCGGCGGATTTGCAGATATCATTACCGTTTTCCATTGCAAACGAAAGACCTGCGGCTTCAAGCATGGGACAATCGTTTTCGGCGTCGCCGAAAGTCATCGCTTCGTCGGTTGAAATTCCGATCACCTCACACAGACCGCGCAGAGCCGTGCCCTTGTCTGCCCCAAGCGCAGTGGCGGCAAGCTCACCTCTGACTGCAGACGTCATAACAAGATTTTTACTTTTGAAAAACTCAACGATTTTCGCTTCGTTTTCGCCCATAGAAAAAACGTCAATAACCTCTGCGCCGCTTTCGCCGATAACGTTTTTCAAATCATCAACCAACGTAACCTTTGAGATAAAGTCTTTAAGAAAATCCTCGGGCAGACCCGTATCGGCAGCGTAATTCATTGCGGATTTCTGAATGTAAATTCTGCCGCCGAGATAGATATGGTAATGCACAGGCAAAGTGTTGAGAAGTTCAACCGCCTCAAGCACAACGCTGTTGGGCACAAGGGTCGAATAAACGTATTTTTCGGCATTGCGGTCATAAACCGCCGCACCGTTTGAGCTGACAACGTAATCGGCAAAGGGCACCTGCGCCGTTACGGAATCGGTAAAGGTCAGTGTTCTGCCTGTAGCAATTGCGAATTTTATTCCTTTATTGTGTGCGGCAATGAGTGCCGCTTTTGTTCTTTCTGTAACCGTCATATGGTCAGGCGCCATGAGGGTGCCGTCAAGATCGGTTGCTATTAATTTAACTGCCATTCTGCCTCCGGAAAATCACAAATTATTTACCGTATAAGTATATCACCGCAGGCATTTTTCGTCAAGGATAACACAACAACAAAAGGTGCCTCACACAGCAAAAGTTCTGCTGTTATGAGGCACGTCATTTATTTTGTGAGCTTGAGATATTGCAGCGGTGTCATACCGTAAAGCCTTTTGAAAGCCGTTATAAAATGTGACTGCGATGAGAAGCCGAGAGCCTGCGCAATTTCACAGCTGTTTTTGTTTTGTGCAAGCATATTTTTGGCGCATTCAAGCTTTTTTCTTGTTATATAAACGCTCAATACCTCGCCCATTTCTTCCTTGAACACCTGCGAAAGATAATCGGGCGATATTCCGCAGATATCGGCAAGAGCGGAAATGGTAAGCTTTTCGCCGAGATTTTCGTTTATATGGCGCACACATCGCCGCACGTGCGGCGAATGCTCAGGATGAGTTTTGCTCTTTTTGACCATTCTTGTAAGCTTGACTATCTCGCTTGCAAGACAAAGCAGAACGTCCGCTTTCAGCTCAAATCCGTCAACAAGTCTTATAACTCTGTCAGAAAAAGCATATGCCGTTTTTTCATTGAGTCCGCCCTGTATCGCATATCGTGTGGCAAGGGTGATTGCGCTGACTGCCATATATTTATACTGCATCAGGTCGTTATCGGACATTTTACCTGTGGTTATTGAGGAGTCTATATTCTGCAATTCCGACATAAGCTTTTTCAAATCGCCCTGCTGAACGCAGGAGAAAAGTCGGATTTCGGCACAATAAGGCGTGTGTTTTTCTCTGCCGCCATAAAGATTCTGCTCATCTTCAAGTGTTTTTATGCTGATAAGCTCACCGATATTCATAATCTCACCTCATCACAAATACTTTTTCATTATCTTTTTAAGGCGGATGTTGCACAAATCTTCCCACAGCGGAACAATCAGACCGCCTGCCATACGGCACGACGCTTCGTTCATTGCGCCGTAATAAGCGACCCTGAAATCCGTATGCTCAGAAGTTTTTATACGTGATTTATAGTTTTCATATAACCCGAAGCTGTCGCCCCACATATTGCGGAACTGAAACAAATCATATTCCCTGTCTGTCCAGACAGGTTCTCCCGGATCAATAAAACCCGTCAGTTCAAATGTTTTGGGGTCTGCCATAATATTCATTATGTTAAGGTCGCCGTGAATAAGCACGGGACATTCGGATTCGTCGGGAACAGCATTGAAAATCTCGGTTGCTTTTCTTAACAGCTCCAGCTTTTCAAGGCTGAATTTTCCGTTCTGCACAAGGTTTTCAAGACCTTTAAGCCACGGAATCTGTTTTTCGTTTATATAATATTCTTTCCAGCTTTCATATTGCGGATTATCAAAAGAACCGTATTTTTCGCCTTTGACGCTGTGAAGCTCAAGCAATCCGTCAACAACCGCATCGGCAAAAGCCGCTTTTTTGTTTTTAGCGAAAAGAAGAAACTGCGGAGAAAGAACGTTTTTGCCCTCGATAAAGGTCATTCCGATAATATCGGAGGTTTCGTCACCGTATGTAAACACCACCTCGGGCATTTTAACGCTTGTGTTTTGAGCAAGAACGGTTAGTCTTTCAGCCTCGGAATACTGAAAACCTTTTCTGCGGTGCGCTTTAACGGCAATCACTCTGCCGTCTGCAAGGGTCGCCTTGAAAACCTGGCCGAAGCTGCCTCCGCCTACATATTTTATTTTTTCAACCTTTGAATCCGTGTTGCTCTCAATAATTTTTATGAATGTGCTTATATCTGTATTCAGAACCTTTTTCACAGCATCATCAACCTCTTTCTTACATATTCATATGCCTGTTTGCTTTCAGGCAGAAAAGGAATAAGCTGAAAGCAATGAAACATACCCTCAAATTTATAAAGAGCCGCATCAATGCCAAGAGCAATGAGCTTTTCGTAAACTCTGTCACTGTCGCTTTCGTCAACCTCCGCTTCGCCGCAGACAAGCGTAACAGGCGGAAAGCCTGCAAAATCTCCGAAGCAGGGCGAAACATAGGGGTCTGTGCGGTCAAGATTTTTTGCATACCTTGAAATCCCGTGAAGATATTCAAGATTATCTTCAATTCTCTCTTTTTTGGGTATACCGTAAATCGGGTCTTTATAGGCATTCTTTTCTTTTGATTCACCCGATGACGTTGCATCGCCCCACAGCGAGAAACAAACTATCGCCGACGGCAAAGGCAAACCGTTATCGCGCAGGTAAAGAGAGGTTGTGAGAGCAAGGTTTGCGCCTGCGCTGTCACCGATAAAAACAATATTTTCAGGTTTAATACCCTGTCTGAGAATTTCTTTATAAACCGCAACGGAATCCTCAAGCTGTGCGGGAAACTCATATTCGGGAAAAGCCCTGTAGTCAACGGATATAACCGTTGCGCCGCCAAGCAGACGGCTGTATTTTTCAGCAAGCTTTCTGTAAGTATCAATCAGCTTCACTCTGAATCCGCCGCCGTGGAGATGAAAAACAACCTTCTCGGTTTGGCTGTTATTGTCAACAAGCTTTTCATAGCAGGCTTTGCCGCAGGTGTACCTCGAAACCCTAAACCCCTTTGACGGTTTATAGCGTGATTTTATGTTTTGGGTTTTCTTTCCTGCCGCATCGGACAGGCTCTTTTTGCGCATAAACGGAGAATGAAACACCGCTTTCATTGCCGCGCAAAGCATCCGCGCTCTTAAAGACTGCATAAAACCGCCTCCGTTTAATGTTTTGAAACAGTATGTCGGATATTATTCTGTTGAATCTTTTAGTTGGTTGCCGATCTGCGGGTCAGAGCAAAGTATTTCCGTAAATTTATCAAGAAACTTGATTTCGCCGAAAGTATTATAGCTGAAGAAAACCGTTTCCGCACCGCCCGAAGTTATTGCCGAAAGATGAATCGGTTCGTCGCCGTTCCTGAACAGGGTTACGCTCAGGCTCAGTCTGTTTGAACCCGTTAAGCTGTAGCGTTCAAAAACACGTATGCTGCAACGGGCGTTACCGCTTTGAAAATCGGTTGCTTCTTCAAGCGTTGCGGTTTTGCTTGTGTTTACAACGCCCTCTTCAATAAGTGTCAGAAGCTTATCAAAATCATACACAAGCGTTTTTTCAATCTTTGACATTATTACTCCTCCTTAAGTCATAAGTCCGAGCAATGTTCCCATACCGTAGCCTGCCCAATAAAGTGCACACATAAGTAAAGCAAAAGCAAGCAGTTTTTTGATAAACACCTGAAGTTTTGTTCCTTTATTAAGCCACAAATAGAGCTTTGTGCTTTTAAGTTTTTTCATTGACGTTACCTCCTTATATCAAAACCGAACGAAATATGCTGCCCTGCATCAATCCTCGGGAGACTCTTGTTTTTCTTCTTCGGTCAATAACTCTTCCTTTTCCTTTTTCTCTGCAGAAACGCTCTTATTAAATACCACCGTTGCAATGCCCAAGGCTATCGCCGTCAGAACAACAAAAGCAATTGCAGTTTCCAGCATCCGATCGCCGAAGAATCCCGAGGTTAATGCCGCTCTTGTCAAATTATATTTAACAAAACCTATAAAGTGGTAATCTCCAACAGTTTCAATTACCTGAATATCGCCTCCCTGTGTGTCAATCAAAGAAAGACGTGCATTGCAGGAATAATCATAATTCTTCAATTCCTGCTCAAGTTTTTCTTTGGTTTCATCATATTCCGGGTCATCTTCAAGGTTATAAAACTCAAAAGTCAGATATTCATAAAATGTGTGCGTAACCTCTTTGTCTGTGAATTTTACAGTCAGACTTTCATCGTTATCAGAGGAAAAATGATTATCTGTAATTTCAACAGAAACCGGCGTGTAAACACCGTCCGTAAGATTAACGCAAAGGTTACTTGCCAGCAAATGATCTCCCTCGGATTTTTTCCGGAAATCCAATATTTCTTTTTTGATTTCGGACGTCATATATTTCTCAAGCGAAAGATATTGGGTGTCTCTGTCTTTCCAAAACCAAACACCGCTTTCGCTCTCATAAACAATGTTGCCCTCTTTGTCTGCAACAACATAGGCATAAGTCCTGTTTTCGTCAAGAAAAGAATTAAACAACACACTGCTGTTTCTCAAAGACTCCTGTAACTCTTCAACGTCTTTTTCTTCTCTTTGGGTGAATGTTAACAGTTCGTCACGCACATTCGCTATTGAGGAATGATACATAGTTCTGCATTCCATTCGAGCATATTCTTTTGCCGCTGAAAAATTCAGAAACGATGCACCGCTGAAAAAGATAAACGAAACCGCCAGAATCAACGCAAGTAATTTCTTTTTTGTCATAAATATCTCTCCTTTAAAAATTTATTAAGAAATAAAAAGCATTCTGCGTTTTGCCATTCACCTTTATGACGATTTGAAAACAGGTTTGGTCTGATGTTTTTACAAATTTATTTTATCACCGTTATTTTTCATTTTCAACACTATACGTTTTTTCGTTCAGGAATTATAAAATAATTCGGGATTTTTGAAACAAAAAAGACTCGCTCGGGGCTGCGCCCTTGCAAGTCTTTCTTATAAATCAGTCGGGATATGTAATTTGTCTGCCCGTTACAAGCATACCGAATGAACGGTAAACAACAGTTATAAGCTTTTGAAAGAAGCCTTTGAAAGCAATATCTGCGGCGGTTTTAAAGCCGAAGCCGTCACCGTTTTTCTTATATTCAACCGCATCTTCAACAGTGAAAAAATCATACCAATGAACAACCTTGCTTGAATAAGCAACGGTGTTGTTTTCGTCAACCTCAATCATTCTGTAGCCGTATTGGGTTGAAAATCTGTCGCCGTTATAGCGGGTGCTCAAGGAGTTGACTATATCAATACCCATATGTTTTACGCCAAATGCGTTTGTGTGGTCGTGACCTGTAAACATTGCAAGCACGTCGCCTTTTTCAACCATTGCTTCAAACTGACCGTAGTTATAGTATCCGCTGCAGGGTGTTTCGTTGAGCGTGCCGAAATTTTCGTTTTCGGGGTTAAAACGGTAGTATTCACCATCGTTATCAATATGTTCAAAAGAGAAAAGCTTTTTGCCGTTTGTTTTTTCAAGCGCATCGTATACATCGGCAACAATTATGTGCTGAAAAACAAGGGACTTTACTCTTTCACCACCGTTTGCTTCAGCAAGAGCATCGGACGTTCGCTTATACCATTCAATCTGATCAGGCATAACGCAACCGTAACCCTCACCGTCATAATCGCCCGAATCAAACACCCAGAGGTTAAACTTGACGGTGTCGCCGTCTGATGCAAGCACGGGAATATTATATGTGCCGCAACCTGAAAGAGCCTCTCCGTCATCAACCGAAACCGAACAGGAAAAAGTGTTGTAATAAGCCATAAGCTCTTCTCTTGACATCGCTCCCGTTTCGGAATCGTGGTTGCCGAAGGTTACGGCAACGGGAATATTTCTTTCTTCAAAAACGCTCATAAGCTTATCGATAAGCTTTTTGGTGTCATCGGGATTTTCACAATTCTGAACATTATCGCCTGTGATTATTACAATATCGGGGTTTTCTCTGTCACAAGCTTCACCGATTGACCACACGGAAGCGTCAACGTTATAATCCTCAAGATGCGTATCCGTAACGTGCATAATTCTGAATTTACCGTCATCGCCAAAACGGATTGCCCTATCTGTTGCGCTTTCTTTTGCAAATGAAAAAGACGAAATGCCAAAAATCACTGCAACCGCAAGCAAAAGCGAAAGAAATTTTTTGAACATAAAGTCCTCCGTAAAAATCAGTATAGTATGTAAAAACCGCATCACAGCTTTTTCAAAAGTTTATAATATTCGCCGTATTCATCTGCGCCGTCAAAAATAACTTCATCAAAGCCGTATTTACGGTAAAGACTCAGCGCCGCAACGTTATCTTTATCAACGCCGAGCGACATTTCGGAATAACCCATACTTTTTGCTTTTTCAATCAGAAAAGCAAGTATTTCGCTGCCGATTCCCCTGCCTCTGTATTCCTTTTTGACTATCATTCGTGAAACGTAAATGCGCCTGTCGGGGATTGTGTAATCTGGGTCTCCGTTATCCAAAACCAACGCACCTTCACCGATGAACCTGCCGTTTATTTTATAAATGAACACCAATCGGTTGCCCGATATGATTTCTTCAAGCCATTTTTCGGCAAGCGGCTGTTTTTTCATATTCCATATGTTTGAGCATTTGCCGTATTCTTCCGCTTTCAACGGCTCGATTGTTATCTTTTTCAAATTGTTTCTACCTCGCTGTTGTAATACTGCTCCTGAAAATGAACGGCATTTTCTATTTCCTCTGCCGTAAAACTGACACCCTCGGGAGCGGCAACAAGCTTATCTTCAACGTCGTTATGACGGTGAACAACGGCAATTATTTTTGCGGTATACTCCGAAACCGCCACGTCAACACCAAGCAGATAAACGTCAAGCTCCTCGCCGTCGCCGCCGAACACATCGGGAATATATCCGTAGTTTATGGGATAGGTAAGGCTGTAATTCTCCTTGTGATGAACGTAGCCTATCGGACGGTCTATGGCGATTTTTACCGTTTTGCCAAGATAAGACTCAACAAGAGATTTGCGCATTGCGAATTCAAGTTCATCATAGGAAATCTTAATCACTTTCAGGCTGTTGAGGCATATTCCAGTTCCGTTGCTGTGATAATAAGCAACAAGAAAACCGTCTTTTGTTTCAATGATTGCGGGATAGCAATAGCCGTTATCACGGTCATCTTCAAGGTAAAAAACATTTTCTTTGGCAAACGTTTTGCCTCTGTCTGTGCTGACGGCAATAACGTAAGGTGTTCTGCCCCAGGGCTCGCTTTCTTTGCGCAGCAAATGCTCGGGAATCGGGTTGAAAACGGCAACGGTATATTTGCCGCAATCTTTGACAAGCATAGGTGAACACGCCGACGAAAAGAAAAGATTCGGTTCGGGTTGAGTCCAGTTTATGCCGCCGTCTGACGAAAAGCTCTCAAACTGAAAGCCGAGGCTTGTTCTGATATAACACCACAGTCTGCCGTCGGGTAGTTCATAGATGCCGGGTTCCTCGTAGCCATCGGGATTTTTGCCGAACGGACAGGGAAGCTCCGTTTCGGTTTTATTCCAGGTTGCTCCGTCGTCATCGGAATAAAAGAAGCATATCACGCCGGGCAAAAACTCTTTATGTTCTGTCAGCACGGTGTGTCTTGCAACGGCAAAAAGAATTCTGCCGTTTTTCAGTTTAACGACCCTGTCATTATTAATTACATAATAATCTGCAATCTCAAGGCAATCCAGGCAGTTTTTCGGTTCACTCCAGGTTTTGCCTTCGTCGGCAGAACGTGTGAAAACTATCCGGTCTGTGAGGTCGGCATTCTTGATGATATAAAATGCACCGATATCGCCGTTATTCATACGAAGAAACGAAAAGCTCATTATGTTGACCGCATCTTCGGGTTTATCAAAAAGAACGTTTTTTTCTCCCCAGGTTTCGCCCTCATCGTCAGAGACAATTGAAACGAACCTTGCAGTTGCTTCATCTTCCCAATCGTTGCCGTAAAACTCTGTATAAGCAAACATAATTGAGCCGTTTCCGAGCCTGATAAACGAGCCCTCACCGTTTCGCAGATTGTTTTCTGACGTTGGAACAAAATGCACCTGTCTGCCGATTTTTCTCATAATTTCAACTCCGATTTTGTTTTTAACCAAGCCACTGTCCAGTTAATTATTTTATTACATAAATCAGCTGTTGTCAATGCACTATTGACTAACAAATTCCCAAATAATATAATAGAGAAAAAGGAGGTTGTGCGTATGCTTGATAAAATTTATACCTTGTTAAAACTCAGTTACAGAGAAATCTGGGCGGTTGAAAAGCTGTTTGAATATTTCGGCAATCTTTTTTCAACCTTTTCGCTTAAAGGTGCGTTTTCAACTCTGCTCGCAATAGTTGAGCTTCTGCAGATGCTCATTCTCGGTTTGCCCACAACACCCAGAGGTGAAGTGCTTGACCTGACCGGCTACAGCATTGTTTTTTACGATGAATTTGACGGCGACACACTCGACACGAACGTTTGGGAATACAGAGGTAACGGCGAAAGACGAGGCAGTTATAACGCTTCAAGCCAGGTCAGTGTCAAAGACGGCAACCTCATTATTGCGGGTGAATATCTTACAGACGGTGAATACGGCGAAGGCTGGTATACTGCCGCAATCAAGCTTAAAGAAAGATATAAGCAGGGTTATTTTGAAATCAAATGCAAGGTTAACAAGGGTCACGGCTATTGGAGTGCATTCTGGATTCAGGCAGACGCGCCTTACACCGCTTCGGTATCAAAAGGCGGCATCGGTGGTGCAGAGCTTGATATTTTTGAATCCAAGTGCTATGACGATAAAGACAATTATTGCGTAACACACGCAATTCACTGCGCGGGTGTTGACGGTGTGCAGGAAGGCTTCCAATCCGCAATGCTCGGTATGTTTTACGGCAACAACGTTACGGAAGAATATAACACCTACGGTCTTGAATGGACGGAAGATGAATACATCTTCTACATAAACGGTGTTGAAACCTGCCGCTCAACCTTCGGCAACGGAGTTTCGCAGGTTGAAGAAGATGTTATTGTTTCGCTTGAAATTCCCGCCATTGAGAACCTTGCAGGTCTTGACAAAGAAACGTTCGGAACAGAATTTGTTGTTGACTACGTAAAGATTTATCAGAAATAAAACCAGGCTGCGGTTTACTGAAAACCGCAGCCGTTATTTTATACTTTATTCTTTTTTTCGGGAATAATAAAAATGAATATAAGCGAGCTTACAAGAAGCATCATCGGATAAAAGAGATTGGCGATAATCTCAAACGCAGTAAGCTTGCAACCGAGAGTGTTTGCGGCGGAAAGTGCAACAAGTATCTGAGCGCCGTAGGGTAAAAATCCCTGAACTATGCATGAGAAAGTGTCAAGAATTGACGCCGTTTTTCGTGAGGATATGCCGTAATCCTTTGCCATATCGCTTGCAATCGGGTTTGCCATAACGATAGCCACGGTATTGTTTGCTGTTGCAACATCCATAAGACCGACAAGCAGACCGATGCCGAGCTGACCGCTCTTTTTGCCCTTGAATATGCGGCGGATTCCGTTAAGAAGAGCCTCAAATCCGCCGTTATGCTTTATGAGAGCGCACATTGCGGCAACAAGTACGGCAACCATTGAGGTTTCAAACATACCCGATGCACCTGCACCCATACCCGAAAGCAATCCCGAAAAGCTTATTGAGTCTGTTGCAAGCATAATGATGCTGCCCGAAACAATACCGATAAGCAGCGTCACAAAAACGTTTATGCCTATAATTCCGCTGATAAGCACAAGCACGTAGGGTATTATCTGAACAAGGTTATAGCTTTTATCTATCTTTTCAGGTATATCCGAATTAAGAGAAAGAACAAAAATCAAAGCAAGCGTAACAATTGCCGCAGGCAAAACAATGGCGAAGTTTGTGCGGAATTTATCCTTCATCTTACATCCCTGACCGTTACAGGCTGCAATGGTTGTGTCGGAAATAAACGAAAGGTTATCGCCAAACATTGCGCCGCCGACAACCGTGCCGACGCACAGCGGAAGCGAGAAGCCCGAGCCTGCCGAAACAGCAACGGCAATGGGAGTTATGAGGGTAATTGTGCCAACAGACGTACCCATAGCGGTTGAAACAAAGCAGCTTATCAAAAACAGAACAATTACCGCAATCCTCGGAGGTGTAACCGAAAGCATAAAGTAAGCAACGCTTTCTGCCGAATTTCTTCCAACAACGCCGACAAAGATGCCCGCCATAAGGAAGATAAGAAGCATTGTGACGATGTTTTTATCGCCGACGCCCTGCCCCATTATCTCAAACTTTTCATCAAGAGTTTTTCCTTTTGTCTGAATTACGGCAACAAGCAGCGCAACCAGAAAAGCAACAACAACGGGTACGTTATAAAATCCCATAGGTATTTTCATAACGTATTCAAACGTTATGCCGAGTGAAAGATAGAATATCACGAATACGCCTATCGGAATAAGCGCAAAAGCATTTGATTTTTTCATAAATTAACTCTCTTTTTTCATAATTTGCGTCAGCAAAAACGCATTGTGCAGTATTGTATCACATAATTGCAAATAACACAATATAAAAAACATATTTTCCGCTGAAGAAGAAAAAGGCTTGCAGGGTTAAACCGTACAAGCCTTTGATAAGGTTGATTATTCACAATGTGTGCAGCCTTCGCAGGAATGGGCACAGCCTTTGTTTTCGTTTGCAACGGCAAGCATCAGGCGGATTCTGTTTTCCTGATTTACCTTTGTTGCGCCGGGGTCATAGTCAATGGGAACGATGTTTGACTGCGGATACATTTCCTTGAGCTTTCTTATCATGCCCTTGCCGACAATGTGGTTGGGCAGACAGCCGAAAGGCTGGGCGCAAACAATATTGCCGTAGCCGCTTTCGATAAGCTCCATCATTTCAGCGGTCAGAAGCCAACCCTCGCCCATTTTACAGCCTGCGCCGATGATTTTGGTACAGATTTCCTTAATGTGTGCATAGGGTGCAGGCACGGTAAAATTGCCGTAAGCACCTGCGGCACTTCGAAGGCTTTCTTCTGTTTTCGCAAGGTACCACATCGCAACCTGCATGGCAATCTTTTTGAACGGGTTGCCGCCGTAAAGCTTGATATCCTCAAGGCGGTTATCAACTTTAAAATTGATAAAACCGAGCAGACCGGGCACCATAACCTCACAATCCTGACCGAAAAGGAATTCTTCAAGGTGGTTGTTTGCAAGGGGTGAATATTTAACGTAAATTTCGCCAACCACACCTACCTTGGTTTTATCGGTCTTTTTCATGGGAATAGCCGCAAAGGTCTTTGTGATTTTGGGAAGATTTCGTTTTATTTCAAAGAAAGAATAACCCTTGCCTTTTTCAAAATCGGCACTGATATCCTTAATCCATTTCTGCGTCAGCTTTTCTGTTTCGCCCTTATTGACCTCATAAGGTTCAATCTGGTTTTTGAGAAGCATTATAAGGTCGCCGTAAATTACGGAAGAAAGCATTTTAAGCGCCATTGAAAGTCTGATTTTGAAGCCGCTGTTTTTCTCAAGACCCGAAAGGTTAAGTGAAATAACGGGCACCTGCGGATAGCCTGCCTTTTTAAGCGCTTTTCTGAGCAGATGGATATAGTTTGACGCTCTGCAGCCGCCGCCCGACTGCGTGATGAGCAGTGCGGTTTTGTCGGGGTTATATTTGCCCGAATTCAGCGCGTCAATAAGCTGACCTATAACGAGAAGAGCGGGATAGCAGGTATCGTTATGAACGTATTTAAGACCCTCGTCAACAACGGCTCTGCCGTCATTGCGAAGAAGCTCAACGTTATAGCCGTACTGGCCGAAAACGTTGATAAGAAGCGAAAAATGAATTTCAAGCATATTGGGTGCAAGAATGGTATAATCTTTCATTTCTTTGGTAAATTCAACTCTGTCTGCAGTACTCATTATTTCGCCTCCTTATCTTCCGGTTGCGGCAAACAGGCTGCGAAGCCTGATTTTAACCGCTCCGGGGTTTGAAATTTCGTCAATTTTAATCTGTGTATAAATCTTGCCGTCGTTTTCAAGAATTGTGCGCATTTCGTCTGTTGTAATTGCGTCAACACCGCAGCCGAACGAAACCAGCTGAACAATGTTCAAGTCGTCGTCGCCCTGCTTTGCAACGTATTTTGCCGCCGCATAAAGTCTTGAATGGTAGGTCCACTGGTTAAGAACGGTTGTGGGGAATTTTTTAACAAGAGGACTTACGCTGTCTTCCGTTATTACGGTTGCACCGCATTCGCAAATCAGCTTGTCAATACCGTGGTTGATTTCTTCATCAAGGTGATAAGGTCTGCCGCAGAGCACGATAACGGGAAGATTGTTCTTTTTTGCCGCTTCAAGGTATTCCATACCCTTGAGGTGGATTTTTTTCATAAAGCCGTTATATTCTTTATAAGCCTTGTCTGCCGCCGCTTTGACTTCCTTGGGATTGAGACCGTCAAAATACTGCGAAAGAATTTCGTATATCTTTTTGCAGAAATCCTTGGGTCTGTGCAGACCTACGTAGTCGCTCATAAAGTTAATCTTTTTAAGCTCGCCGACGTTTGAACGTATAACCTCGGGATAGTAAGCAACAACGGGGCAGTTATAGTTGTTGTCACCGAGATTTTCGTCAATGTTATATGACATACAAGGGTAGAAAATATTTTCAACTCCCCTTGCAAGCAAGTCTTCGATGTGACCGTGAAGAAGCTTTGCAGGATAGCAGATCGTATCAGACGGGATTGTGTGCTGACCCATAACGTAAAGCTCTCTTGAGGATTTTGCGGAAACGGCTACGCCGAAGCCGAGCTGTGTGAAGAACGTATGCCAGAAAGGAAGAAGCTCGAACATATTCAGACCCATAGGCAGACCGATAAGCTCTCTTGTGCCAACCGTGTTGCCGTACTCTGACAGCAACTCTCTCTTATAGTCAAACATATTCTGGGTTGCTGTTTCGTTCTTTTTTGCAAGCGGCTTACTGCAACGGTTACCGCCGATGAAGCTTCTGCCCGATGAGAAAGTGTTTACAGTAAGACGGCAGTTGTTGCTGCACTTGCCGCAGGTTACCGCCTTTACCTTATGTTCAAAGCTTTCAAGCTCCTGAGCTGAAATAAGCGTGCTTTTGCCTTTCATTCTTTCAAGAGCATAAAGAGCGGCGCCGTAAGCACCCATAATGCCCGAAATGCTTGGTCTGACAACGTTTCTGCCGATTTCCTGCTCAAACGCACGCAGAACGGCGTCATTAAGGAAAGTACCGCCCTGAACAACAATATTCTTGCCGAGTTCATCTGCATTTGCGGCACGGATAACTTTATAGATAGCGTTCTTAACAACACTGATTGAAAGACCTGCGGAAATATTTTCGATTGATGCGCCGTCTTTCTGTGCCTGCTTAACGGAGGAATTCATAAAGACAGTGCAGCGTGAGCCGAGGTCAACGGGTCTGTCGGCAAAAAGACCGAGCTTTGAGAAATCTGCAATGTTATATCCCCATGCAGCCGCAAAGGTCTGCAAGAAAGAGCCGCAGCCCGATGAGCAGGCTTCATTGAGGAAGATGTTATCTATTGCATTGTTTCTGATTTTGAAGCACTTGATATCCTGACCGCCGATGTCGATGATAAAATCGACGTCGGGCTTGAATTTTTTGGCTGCGGTGAAATGCGCCACCGTTTCAACAAGACCGAAATCAACCGCAAAAGCGTTTTTGATGATTTCTTCGCCGTAACCCGTAACAGCACTTGAAGCAACAACCGCATCGGGATAATCCCTGTAAAAATCTGCAAGGAAATCTCTGATAAGAGTAACAGGGTCACCGTTATTGGGAACGTATCTGCTGCACACAATTTCACCGTTCATATTGATAACAGCAGCTTTAACGGTTGTTGAGCCTGCGTCAATACCTATGCAGACCTGCTCGCCCTTTGAAATCGGGCAGTTTTCTTTAACGGAATTCCGAGCGTGACGGCGGCTGAATTCTTCGTATTCTTCTTTTGATGTAAAGAGCTCTTTTGCGCCGAGATATTCGCCGCTTTCTTTTGCATTGCGGATTTTTTCGGTTGTTTCAACAATATCGATTTCTGTTCCGTCTGACGAAAAGGCTGCACCCAGCGCAACAAAATAAAGTCCGTTTTCGGGACATTTGCCCTTAACGCCCAGACCTTCATCAAAAGCTTCTCTGAGCTGTGAAAGGAAATAGAGCGGACCGCCGAGATAAACAACGTTGCCCTCAATTTTTCTGCCCTGTGAAAGACCTGAAACTGTCTGGTTGACAACCGCAGTAAAGATACTTGCGGCAATATCGTTCTTTCTTGCACCCTGATTAAGCAAGGGCTGAATATCCGATTTTGCAAAAACACCGCATCTTGAAGCGATGGAATAAATCTTTTCTTTGCTCTTTGCAAGCTCGTTCATTTCAAGCGGGTCAACGCTCAGAAGCGACGCCATCTGGTCGATGAAAGCACCCGTGCCGCCTGCACAGGAGCCGTTCATTCTTACCTCCACACCGTTTGTGAAGAAAAGGATTTTGGCATCCTCGCCGCCAAGCTCAATTACCGCGTCGGTGCCGGGCAAAAGGCGTGAAACGCTGATTCTTGTTGCATAAACCTCCTGCACAAATTCAAGACCGAGCGAGTTTGCAAAGCCCATACCCGCAGAGCCTGATACAGTCAGACTTGCTTTGGCAAACTGCGGATTTTTTTCAACAATATCTGAAAGCATCTCGGCACTTTTTTCTGCAATTTTTGAAAAATGCCGTTCGTATGCTTTATAAACTATGTTACCTTCATTGTCGATTGCAACACACTTGAGCGTGGTTGAACCGACGTCCATACCTATTCTCATTGTCTCTCTCCCGAATTACGCATTTTTTCTCATTTTTGCTTCGTTATCAAGGTTCTCAAGCATAAGACGCTCAATTTCGCTTCTGAGCTTTTCCTTTGCCTCCGCAACGGTCATATTGCCGACTTTGAAAGGCTCGCCGTAACGGATTGTAAGATTCTTGCTTCTGAAGCAGTAATCGCCCGTAAGACCGCAGGGAACGATATAAGCATCTCCCTTGTTAGCCATTGCAACGGCACCGTCTTTAAGAGGAAGCATAAATTTATCGGTTTTGTTTCTTGTTCCCTCAGGGAAAATACCGACAGCTCCGTCTTTTTTAAGAACGGCAAGAGCCGATTTTGCACTTGAAAAATCTCTTCTTGCTCTGTCAACGGGAATGCAGCCCACAATTCTGAAAAGAGGCGCAAGCTTTCCGTCAAAATACTCTTTTTTTGCCATATAATGAATAACTCTTTTGGTCGCCATTACGGTAAGGCACTGGTCATAAACGTGCTTGTGGTTGCAGGCAATAACAACGGCTCCGTCGGCGGGAATTTTTTCGGCGCCGATGATTTTGGGGTTATACCAGAGCCTGAAAGCTATTCTCATAAAAGGCGTAAGTAATTTATAACCCAGTTCTCTGTCTTCGGGTCTTTTTTCAGTTTTTTTCATTTATCTCTTTCTCCTTAACGATTTCATCCGACACGATTTTCATAAGTTTATTGTTTGCCTCAACAAGGTCTTCGCCGACCTTCACAGGCTCAAAGAAACGGATTTTCACGTTCTTTTTAAAAGGCTTGTATTTGCCCGAAATAACAAAAGGAATTATGTTTGTCTGTGTCGTCTGCGCCATTTTGACGGCTCCGAATTTGAAAGGCATAACAACGTCTTCCGTTCTGTTGATTGTTCCTTCGGGAAAAATGCCTATCATCTTTTCATCATTGAGTGTTTCAACCGCAGTTTCAAGAGCTTTTGAATCCTTTGTGCGGCGATTGACGGGAATAATACCGAGAGCTTTAAAGATAAAGCCGAACGGACCTTTGATAAGTTCATCCTTTGCAAGGTAATGAACGCATCTTTTTGTTGCGCTTCCCACAAGCAGGCAGTCAAAATAATTTGTATGGTTGCCCGCAAGAATAATTCTTCCGCTTTCGGGTATGTTCTCTTTTCCGATTATTTCGGGTTTATAAATCGTCTTGAAAATACCCGTTGCAGGACCCCTGACAGCCCTGTAGAATATTGGTTCTTTCATCTTTTTTCCTCCACTTTTGGTAAATATATACAAATCTGCTTGTTTGTTTTTGTAACAAAAGGCTCCATAAATAAAAAAGGCCGCCTCACTTTTCAGAGTGAGGCAGCCGCAATATCGGTGTTGAATTGTCAAAAATCAGACTGTTTCTTCTTTAGCTTTAACCGAAACAATTCTGCAATTTCTTGTTTTGATTTTTCTGCTTGTTGCGTAGAGAGCGCAGTTACGGATGATTTCCTGTTTCTTTTCTTCACTCATATCAAGAGTATCCATAACCCTGATGTAGTTTTTGATTGCTCTGTTTTTAATTCTCATCAGTATCGTTCCTCCCCAACGCAAATTTCAGCATTTTTCTGCCGTGCTGCAGCTGTTTACGCACCGCTGCAGGCGATGAATTTGTTATGTCAGCAATTTCGTTTGCTTTGTAACCTTCAATATAATATAAATCAAGAACCACTTTGTATTTAGGCGGCAACTGCATAATAAGGTCAAAAAGTTCTCTGTCGCCGTCGCTTATGCCGATATCCCGCAATTCGTCAAGATTTTCCGCTGCGTGGCGCTGATTGAACCTGACCATATTTTTGCTGATGTTTGTTGCAACCTTGATAAGCCACGCTTTTTCGTGCTCCGAATCATTGAAAAGCGGCGCTTTGGTCATATATCTTAAAAAGGTTTCCTGAAGTGCGTCTTCAGCGTCTGCTTTATTATCAAGAATTCCGTAGCAGATGCGAAAAAGCATCTTGCTGTATTTTTCAACCGCATATTCAATGTGGCGAAGCTCATCATTATAGTGAGAAGTTATTGCGCACAAAGCCGCACCTCCTTCATCAATGCATAATTATACCATTCAATATATAAAACATTTCAAATCATCAAAATGT
>JAGBAK010000104.1 GCA_017938985.1 Clostridia bacterium | reverse complement strand
TGTGATAATCGTAATCGTGCTTGGGACCTGTGGGATGAAGCTGGAGATAGCTTTCCTTGTGATATGTTTCCTGGAAAAGGATGTAGGTGCCGATGCCTGCATCCTTAAGCTTGCGGTAGTTTTCAACCGTTGTGGCGGCAATGTTTACGTTAACTCTGCGGATAGCGCCGTTTTTGTGGTTAACGCTGTAAATCGTTTTGATGCATTCAAGGATATATTCAATGGGATTGTTGACAGGGTCTTCGCCCGATTCGATTGCAAGGCGCTTGTGACCCATATCCTGAAGTGCGATAACCTCATTGCGCACCTCTTCCTGTGTGAGCTTCTTTCTGGGAATGGTTTTGTTTTTGAGATGATAGGGGCAGTAAACGCAGCCGTTTACGCAGTAGTTTGAAAGGTAAAGGGGAGCAAAGATAACAATTCTGTTGCCATAGAAAGCGAGCTTGATTTCTTCTGCGATTTTATAGATTTCTTCAATCTTTTCGGGAATATCGCAGGCAAGAAGAACTGAAGCTTCTCTGTGGGTCAGACCGCTGCAAACGCAGCCTGTTGCCGTCTTTTTGGGACGTGCCTTTTCAAGAATGCTGTCAATAAGCTCAACGTTGTTTTTGTTGGCTTCAGCATATTCGATGGTTTCAAGAATTTCTTCGTGGTTGATGAATTCTTCTGCTTTGAGTGATTTGGGGTTATAAACTGCCATATATATACCTTCTTTCGGATTATTTATTAAATACAGGTAAGGGCGAAGCCCTACCGAAAATATTCACTTTTCATTTTTTACTATTCACTTTATGATGTCGCCTCTGTCGGTCACGATTTCGTAACCGATGTTCAGCATTTTCTGTTTAAGATTTATCAGATTCTGCGCCGATTCGTCGCCGTCTGAAAGCTTGTTATTATAAAGCATATATTTCTTTCTGACCGTGTTTGGCGAAAGATTCGGCATAATAACGTTTGCACCCGATTTTATGCCGTTTTCTCTGCCGTCGGCATTGATGGAGCCGAGCGCCGTTGTGGCAGGCAGAAGAATATTCGGCTTTATAAGTCTTATTACCGAGAGCAGAAAACAGGTTAACTCTGCACTGCCTGCAGGATAATCGGCAAACGGCGTATCTTTGTGCGGAATAAACGGACCTATGCCGCACATATCGGGCGAAAAATCTTCAATAAATTTCAGGTCACGGGCAAGATCGTCAACCGTCTGGAAAGGGGAGCCGACCATAAATCCGCAGCCCACCTGATAACCGATTTCTTTGAGGTTTTGCAGGCATTCCATACGGTTTGCAAAGGAAAGATTATCGGGGTGAAGTTTCTGATAGTGGCTTTCAGTTGCCGTTTCGTGGCGTAGCAGATATCTGTCAGCACCTGCATCAAAAAGCCTTTGGTAGCTTTCTTTGCTTCTTTCACCGAGTGAGAGAGTAACGGCACAGCCGCTGCATTCCGTTTTGATTTTTCTGATGATTCCGCAAAGGATATCGTCGCTGAAATGCGCATCCTCGCCGCCCTGCAAAACAAAGGTGCGGAAGCCGAGGTCATAACCCTCTTTGCAGCATTCGACAATTTCGTTTGCGCTTATGCGGTATCTGTCGCAAAGCCCGTTGCTTTTTCTGATTCCGCAGTAAAAACAATCATTTTTGCAGATGTTGCTTATTTCAATGAGACCTCTTATGAAAACTTTGTTGCCGTAAACGTTTTGCCTTGCTTCAACGGCTTTTTGCTTAAGATACTCGGATGTTTCGGGTGTTCTCAATTCGATGAGCGTTTTATATTCATCAACCGTCAGTGAATGCTCAAGGGCAAGCTTGTCAATCAGTTCTGTTACTTTATTCATGGCTGATTACCGATGAAAAAGCAGTTTTTACGCTCACACCGTCAAGCTTGCCGATTTTGCCCGAAAGAGCCGAAACTGTGTCCTGCGGAGCGTCAATGGCAATGCTTATGATGTTGATTTTACGCTCTTTATAAGGAATGCCCATTCTGCCGATGATGAATTCGCCGTAATCGTGAAGATATGAATTAATCTGCTCAACGCTGTTGCTGTTTTCAACGATTATGCTCATAACCGCAACTCTTGTTTCCATGTTATCGCCTCCGTAAAAAACGAAAATGCCGCACCCGAAACGGATACGGCAAAACAGGGGATACAGTTATCCCGTTTATTTATCTTTAGCCGTAACCTTTCACTCAGAAAATCTTTGTGTCGGGGAACTTTTTTAGTGAATAATTAAAAGTGAATAGTGAAGAGTTAATGGTGGGCATTGCCCACACCCAATCATTATTCTTTCTTTAATTATATTTTACCACAATATATAGAATACAGTCAATAAAAATGTTGATGATTTTGCGGTAGTGTTTTGATTGGTTTTTTGGTTATTCAAACAGAAAAACGGAGCCCGAAACGGACTCCGTTAAAATGCTTGTTGTGTTTAATTATACGCCTGCGATGAAGTAGATAAGCTTAAGGGGAAGAATGTAGGGCAGAAGCTTAACAATTGTGTCGCATATTGCTGAAACAATACCGCCGAAGTCGATAAATCCTTTAAGGTTTTCTGCTTCGGGTGCACCGTCATAATCAAGGGTGAATGCCTGGGTATACATAACGCCGCCAACGCCAACGATTTCGGCTCTGACGTAGCTGCCGATTTTGTCTGAATAATCGTCAAGGTCGATTGTTGCGCCCGATGCAATTTCCTTACCGTCGGCAATCCAGCGGATAACGGTAACGTTTTCTGTTTCAAGTGTGATTGTGTCGTTGTTTTCGTCAATGATAACGTCGGTCACAACGGGAACAATTGCATCTTCACCTGCATAGAATTTTTCGCCCGTTGAGAGGGCAGTGTCAAGCATCTGAACAAGCTGAGCAGCTTCGGGAGTGTTGATTTCTGAAGCAATTGCCTTGTAAGCTTCCATTTCTACGGTGTTGCCGATATATTTGCTGCAGGCAAACATCTGACCCTTAGCCATTGCATCCTTGAGGTCGGCGGAGGTCAGGTCTTTCATAAGAATCGTTGTGTAACCTGAGTCGGCAATGTCAAGGTTATGAGCGTCTGTTGTTGCAATGGAGTAAACGTTTCTGCCGTGAGGAACGATTCTCTGAAGAAGAATATCCCAGAGCTTTCTGTCATAACGGGTTCTGCCGTCGCCCTTGCTGTTGATATCAATGCCGAGGCAGGTGTCGTATTCAAGAAGAAGGTTGATGAATTTGTTGATTTTGTAGTTGTAAACAGGGTCATCAACGTCATAAGCGCTGTCCTGTGTCTCTTCGTCTCTTGCGTTGGTGTATTCGCCGGGGTGGTTGATAACCGAAAGACCGCCCATTTCGTCAACTGCGGCAATGGGTGATTCATAGTTGCTTGTACCGCCGAGAACACCGTGACCGTAGTCTGCAAACCAGGTGTTAACGTGAGCGTTGTTGAAAGACGTCGGGTTCTGCTCGTTGCCGAAAGGTACACGCATCATAGCCTGACCGTCAACACCGTTTACGGTTTCGATATAATATTCGTCTTTGGTTGCGGGGTCTGTATCAACTCTGTAATCAACGCCGTCTGATGTTTTGCCTTTTGCGGCAAGAACATCGGTGTAAACGTCACCGTTTTTAATCCAGGAGATAAGCTTGAGAGGGTCATTGAATTCCTGCGTTGTGTAGCCGTAGCTGACTGTGCCGTGGTCGGTGATTGCATAAATATCAAAGCCGAGCTCATAGTGTCTTTCTGTCTGTGCGGGCAGAGTGTCGTGGCCGTCGCTGAAGGTTGTGTGGCTGTGCAGGTCGGCTTTGTATTGGTTGAGCGAAGCAAAATCAAGGTTTTCATAGGGACTTGTGATTTCGTAATCAACGTCTGCGGTTGCAAATGCCATGGGTGCAGCTGTAACAAGCATTGCAGCAGCAATAACGAGGGCTGCTATTCTCTTGAATTTTCTCATTCTGTTACCTCCGTCAGGTGTTTTTGTGATGAATATTATAGCAAACCAAAACATTTTTGTAAATAGTTAACAAAAAATAAATCGCAAATTTGTCAGCGAAAATCTATGTAACATTTGATATTTTTGAATATGTATGGTAATATTTTTCTATCTGGATAACGGAGGTATTTTTATGTTTATTATCAGAAAAATCTGGTCTGTTTTGACTCTGCCGCTTTTGCTTATCACTCTTCTTACAAGTCCGGTTGCAAAGTCAACGCCCGATGCCGAGCTTGTCTCAAAGGACGTTTTTGTTTTTGAAAAAGCGCTCCTTATGGGTCAGGGTATCACAACTGACGGCGAATATTATTACACCAGCGGCTCAATAACCGCACTTAACCTGCAGGCTCTTGCAAAGTTTACGTTTGACGATATGGAGCTTGTCAAAACAGCGGTCAACCCTTTGCCCGACGTTTGTGAGGACAGGGGCAACAATCATATCGGAGGCATCAGCTGTTATAACGGCAAAATCTACGCCTCTGGTGAGGGTGGCGACGAATGCTATGCCTGCATAGTTGTTTTTGACTGCGAAACGTTGAAACCCACAGGCGAGGTTTATGACCTGCCCAACGAGCTTTATGACGACGGTATTCCGTGGCTTGCGGTTGACAGAGAAACAGGCTTGCTCTATGCTTCAAAGTGGACTGATGCCGAGTATATAAGAGTATATGATATCAATGACGGAATGAAAAACGTTGATAACATTAAGCTTTCGGAGAAGATTCACCGCACACAGGGCGGCGAATTCTTTAACGGCACGCTCTATCTTTCAAACGACATTGAGGACTATGAAACATATAAACGCATTCTTTCAGTTGACGTTAAAACAGGCAAAGTTGACGTTGCCGCAATCAGAGACGTCGGCGGCGACGTTGAGGCAGAAGGTCTGACTTTCTGGGAAGATGAGGACGGCGCGGTTATGCACGTTCTTGATTATAACAAGCTCATAGGTATTTTTGTTCACCATTACAAAGTTGATTTCTGAGGTGTATAAATGAAATTCTGCGATATCAATATCAGAGATCCGTTTGTGCTTGTTGATAACGGCAAGTATTATCTTTACGGCACAAGGGGCGAAACAGCGTGGACAAGGGCATACGGACTTGATGTTTACGTCAGCGATGACCTTGAAAACTGGAGCGAGCCGATTGAATGCTTCACAGTGCCCGAAAACTTCTGGGCAAATAAAGAGGTCTGGGCGCCCGAGGTTCATAAATACGACGATAAATATTATATGTTTGTTTCTTTAAATGCCGAAGATAAGTGCAGAGGCACACAGATTTTAAGGAGCGAAACTCCCGAGGGCCCGTTTCTTCCGTTTACCGACGATGCAGTAACTCCCCGTGACTGGATGTGCCTTGACGGAACGCTTTACGTTGACAAAAACGGCAAACCTTATATAGTTTTCTGCCATGAATGGGTTCAGGTTACCGACGGCGAAATACACGCAATGCCGCTCACGGACGATTTATCCGCACCTGCCGGTGAGCCGATTATGCTCTTTAAAGCTTCCGACCCCGAATGGGCAGACAAAGCAAGAGATAAATTCATCACCGACGGACCGTATATGTACCGAACAAAAAACGGTAAGCTGATGATGATATGGTCAACGTTCACCGAATCGGGTTATACGCAGGCAATTGCTTATTCCGATAACGGTGAGATCGACGGCAACTGGCTTCACGCCAAGCCTTTGTTCAAAGAGAACGGCGGTCACGGAATGATATTTGACGACCTTGACGGCGTCAAGCATCTTATTCTTCATTCACCGAATGAAAATCCGCTTGAAAGACCCGTTCTTTTTGATATTGAAGAAAAAGACGATACACTTGTTGTTATTTGAGAAAAGAGGTTAAGTTATGAAAAAAATTCTTGGAATTGTTCTAGCTTTTATTATTGCATTTTCAAGTGTTCTGCCTGCTTTTGCAGAAGCTGAACATAATCCCGAAACCTGCACAGACGTTCCTGTTCTTGTTATCAGAGGTATGGATTTCGGCGGACTTTACACTGACGTCGGCACAGAGAATCAGGCGGCTGCAATCAGAGCAGATGCAAAAGCAATTGTTGTTGCGGCTTTCAAGGGTATTCTCGGTTCAATGGTCAAAATGAGCTTCGACCCGTTTATGGAAAGCGTTGCCGATATTGCAAGCGGTATTTTTGAATATATCAAAATGAATCCCGACGGTACCTCAAAACACGACGTCGGCGCAATCAGATATCCGCTTGCCGCAGAAAACTACGACGCTCTTTGTGAGGGTGTTGACAGCGAATACGGCATGATAAGAGCAATGATTGAAGAAATCGGCGATCACGCATACTACTTCAATTATGACTGGCGTATCGACCCCTTTGTTGTTGCTGATGAAATTAACGAAACCGTTGAAAGAATGGTTTCAGAAACAGGTCACGATAAGGTTAATATTGCCTGCTGCAGCATGGGCGGCGTTATGACAATGGCTTACCTCACGGAATACGGCTATGACAGAGTGAACAGGGTTTGCTTTATGTCGTCAACATTCTGCGGCGGTCAGGTTGCATCTGACCTTCTTGCAGGTCAGCTTGAAATCGGCGCAGATACACTTTATAACATTGCCGAAAACGGCACAAGAGATATTCCCGTTGTCAATTTCCTTATCAAAGCTCTCAAATATGCAGGCGCTTTCAAGCTTGTCTCAAAGCTTGCCGGTTTAATCACTGATAACTACGTTGATATGGTAAGCGAGAAGGTGCTCAACCCTGTTTTTGGCGGTACACTTACTTTCTGGGCACTTGTTCAGCCTGAGGACAGACAGGGTGCAATTGACTTTATCATGAAGGGCAAACCCGAAAATTATCCCGATTTGTACCCCAAAATTCAGGCTCTCTGGGCAATGTCTGACGGCAGAAACGCTCTGCTCGACGAGATGCTTGAAAACGGTGTTCAGATTGCGGTTGTTGCGCATTACGACACACCTCTTGTTCCCGTTTATGAGGGTGCTTCAATGAATGGCGACGGCATTCTTGAAACCTATCAGATGTCGGGTTACGCAACAGTTGCTCCTTACGGCAAAACGCTTGGCGACGATTACGTTGCCGCAAATCCCGAATATCTTTCACCCGACAGAGTGGTTGACCTTTCAACCGCAATTCTGCCCGAATATACTTATATCATCAAGGGCGCACCTCACGTCAGCGGCACTTATGAAACCGATTACAGCGATTTCTTTGTGTGGCTTATGACCTATGACGGCGAAGATTTCTATGCAGGCGTTAACCCCGAATATCCCAGATTTATGCTTTCGGGCGCTGACCAGTCGCTTGCTGAATTCAAATAAAGAATAAAGGGGCTGTCCCGTGCGGACAGCCCCTGCGTTTATATCAATCCGTTTTCTTTAAGATGTGCGGTGTCGTTGATAACCTCAAACACCGTGTCACCGTATATGTTTGTGCCGTGTTTATAAAAAATTACTCTTGTAATGCCTGTGTTATTGAAGCTTATATCAAATGCGGGCGCATTTTTGGTGAAACCCATAATTGAAAATGCAAGATAAGTCATAAATGCAGCGTGAGAAACAAGCGCAACTTTTTCGCCGTTGCGGTAACGTGAGCGAAGATAGCCGATAACCTTTTCCGCTCTTTCGTAGGCAAAAGCTTCGTCGTTTTCAATGGCTGAAGAATAAATCATCGGTGAATCGGGCGCAACACCCTCCGCAAGTACTGCGTTTGCGTTGATGCTTCGGATATCATCCATTGTCGCACCCATATAATCGGGTGCATTTATCATTTCGCAGGCAACGGGCAAAATTTTAAGCGTGTTTGTTTTTTGCTGATATTTCAGAATTTCGGTTGCCGTTTCAACCGCTCGCAGCATTGCGCTTGAAAATACGGCGTCAAACGGTGTTTCACGCAGATAGCTGCCTGCTTTGTCGGCTTGTGTTCGGCCTTTTTCTGTCAGCACAGGGTCGTGAATCTCTCTTTGAGTCAGCTCATCGTTGCTTTTGTCATAGCCTGCGTTGCCCATACTCTGACCGTGGCGGATTATATAAAGTTCAAGCTCTTTGATTGGTTTGTTGTTTTCCATTTTTATCCTCCCGTATTTCCTTTTGTTAATTATATCACAAATGAAAAAACTATCAACACTTTTATTGACAATGATATGTGTTAATAGTAAAATACTACCATAAAATCATGAAAGGCTGACGGTATGGCTGTTTGTTACGTTGTGGGGGCAGGCGACTGCAATTCGCTCCCGATAAATAAGGCTGACGGAGATATGATAATTGCCGCAGACGGCGGACTCAGGCATCTTGAACGCTTCGGTCTGGCGGCTGATATCATTATCGGCGACTTCGATTCTTCGGACAAAGTTCCCGAGGGAAAAAACGTCATTCGCCTTAAACCCGAAAAAGATGTTACCGATATGTATGCGGCTGTTGAACAGGGGATTGCCGCAGGGTTCAGGGATTTTGAAATCTACGGCGCAACGGGCGGCAGACTTGACCATACCGTTGCTAACGTTCAGCTTGCGGCATATCTTGCGCAAAAAGGCTACAACCACAGAATTTTCGGCAACGGCTTCGGCATTGTTGCGCTGAATAATTCCGCAATCAGCTTTGGTTCGTCAATGCAGGGATATATTTCCGTTTTTTCTCATTCCGACGTTTGTGCCGGTGTTACGATTGAAAACCTGAAATATGAGCTTCACGGTGCAAATCTGACAAACTCATTCTCGCTTGGCGTGAGTAACGAGTTTATCGGAAAAGAAAGCAGAATAAGCGTTGAAAACGGAACGCTGATTATAATTTATACCTGCTGATTACGCAATTTTATTGAAAGAGGTAATAATATGAAGGTTCATTCCCAAAAAGCATTATCAATTCTGCTTGCTGCTGTTATGCTTTTCACGGCGTTTACGCCGGCATTTGCGGCAACACCCGTTGAAACCTGGAACGGATACATTGAAACTGCCGATGCAAAAGCAGGCATAATTATGTTCCCCGGCAGGAACGATACCGAGCGCAATTTTTCCTGGTATACCGATGAAAACGCAACTCCCGAAATCCGCCTTTCTCTCAGTGCGGATATGTCTGACGCCGAAAGCTTCACGGGTTACACCGAGCAGAGCTATTACGGAAATTATTCAAATAAGGTCACCTTAACAGGTCTTGAACAGGGCAAAACCTATTATTATCAGTGTATCAGCGGCAGTTTCAAATCACAGGTTTACAGCTTTGTGACCGATAACGACGATTCTTTCACCGCAATGTACGTTACCGATATCCACGTCAGCTATGATGAAAAAAATCCTGCTCATCTGCACGAAACTGCTTATAATTTTGATATGACCGTCAACGAAGCGCTTGAAACAAACGGCGATATTTCGCTTATTCTTTCGGCGGGTGACCAGGCAAGCGAGGGGTTGCAGAGTGAATATATCGGTCTTGCCGCAACGCCCAACGTAAAAAGCATTCCCATTGCAACAACAATCGGCAACCATGACCGCAAGGGCGTTGAATACAAAACCTTCACCAATTTGCCCAATGAGCAGAATATGTTGGTTTCTTCATACGTCGGCTCAAACTATTATTTTGTCAAGAACAACGTACTTTTTCTTGTTATGGACAGTAACAATGCAAGCGCAATTGACCACAGGAATTTTGTTAAAAAGGCTGTCAAAGAAAATCCCGACGTCAACTGGAAGGTTATGATGTTCCACCACGACCTTTACGGCGGCAGAATTCCTCACAGAGAGAGCGAAAACGCACTTCTTCGCATTCTCTGGGCACCCATTGCCGATGAATTCGGCATCGACCTTGTTCTGATGGGACACAGCCATTATTACACCGTTTCAAACGTAATGTATAACAACAAAACCGTTGCTCCCGTTACAAACGGCGGCACTGTTACAGACCCCGCGGGCACCGTTTATATGGTTTCAGGCTCGCTC
Organism: Clostridia bacterium; assembly: GCA_017938985.1. Taxonomy (GTDB): domain Bacteria; phylum Bacillota; class Clostridia; order Oscillospirales; family Acutalibacteraceae; genus CAG-177. The sequence goes on along the minus strand of JAGBAK010000104.1, from coordinate 21,799 downwards.
AACAGACCCAGAAACGATGATGATATTTCTCTTGGCGAAAACGTAGGCATAGAATACCTTACGCAGGATAAAATATATAACCTTATCGACTTTACGGAGGATTCGATAACAGTTAAATCTTATGCGATTGAGAGCGATGCCTGCTTCAGCTCGTTCACAATTGAAAAGAGCAGCAAGGACGGCGGACACAGCGACAAAATGCCTCCGCTTTACAACTTCATTGTCAGATTCATCGGCACTGTTTATGCGGTTTTCAACAACATCGGTGTTTACGATGATTTGAAAAATGACAAAGGATATAACGTCAAATTCTTTGAGCTTCTTTTCGGATAAAATTTAAGGAGAATTAAATATGATTAAACACATTGTTTGTTTCAAACTTAAAGACAACAGCATTGAAAACTGCGAAAAGGCAAAGGAAATTCTGCTTTCAATGAAAGGCAACGTCCCGCTCATACGCGATATCGCAGTGGGTGTTGATTTTCTTCATTCGGAGCGTTCTTATGACCTGATTCTTGAGGTTATTCTTGATGACGCAAAGGCGCTTGAAGATTATCAGAACGACCCTTATCACTGCTCGGTTGTCAAAACTCATATGCACGCAGTCAGGGAATCAAGCGTTGCAATTGACTATGAATTATAATATCAGACAAAAACAGCTCTTTGACGGAGCTGTTTTTTGTTGACTTGATACAAATTATATGTTATATTTATTTTGAATAAAAACATATGTGAGGTGACGTTAATGAATATCGTCAAAAAGAAAGCCTTTAAACTTGTCGGCAAGGTTGTAAACGCCGTCACAAACGCCGCAACCGCACAGGATATGGGTTCAAAAAAGAATAACGGCTATCAACCTGATGAAAAAATCGTTTCGCTTTGCCGTCAGATTGGCGCTGAGGGTATTGTTATGCTCAAGAACAACGACGTTCTGCCGCTTGACAAGGAACGAACGGTTTCGGTTTTCGGCAGAGTTCAGCGTGACTTCTTCTACGTTGGCTACGGCTCGGGCGGTGACGTTAACGCACCTTATAAAATCAGCCTCATTGACGGTTTGAGAGCAAACAAAAACATAACCGTTAACGAAAACCTTGCGGCGGTTTATGAAAACTGGTGCAAAGAAAATCCCGTTGACGACGGCTTCTGGGGACATTGGCCCATGTGCTATGAAGAGATGCCTGTTTCAAACGCTCTTGCGGCTGAGGCTGCGCAGGAATCCGACACGGCTATTGTTGTTATCGGCAGAGCGGCAGGCGAGGACAGAGAAAACAAGCTTGAAAAAGGCAGCTATTATCTGACCGACGAAGAGCACGCAATGCTTGATGCGGTTACGCTTTCGTTCAAAAAAGTTATACTTCTGCTTAACTGCGGCAGTATTATGGATATGTGCGCCATCAACGCATACGGCGACAGAATTTCCGCCATTCTTTACGTATGGCAGAGCGGCATGGAAAGCGGCAACTCAATTGCCGACGTGCTTTCGGGCGACGTTTCGCCCAGCGGCAAGCTGACCGATACTATTGCAACAAGCTATAAGCGTTATCCCGGCTGCAACGATTTCGGCGATAAAAAGTTCAACTGCTACACCGAGGATATTTACGTTGGTTACCGCTATTTTGAAACGTTCAAAAAGCACAGGGTGCTTTATCCCTTCGGTTTTGGCTTAAGCTATACGCAGTTTGCGTTTGAAAATGTTGATTTCAAGGCTGCAGACGGAAAAATCACCGTTGCCGCCGACATAAAAAACGTTGGTGAATACAGCGGCAAAGAGGTTGCGCAGGTTTATTTTGAAGCACCCTGCGGCAGACTCGGCAAGCCTGCACGCTCGCTTGTTGCCTTTACAAAAACAGGTCTGCTTGCCCCGGATGAAAGCGAGAGAGTTGAGCTGTGTTTTAATATTGCAGATATGGCTTCGTATGACGACGTAACGGAGTTTGCATATATTCTTGAAAAGGGCGAATACAAAGTTTATCTCGGTGCAGACGTGCGTTCGGCAGAGTGCCGCGGCATTTACGTGCAGGAGGCAGACGAAATAACTCTTCAGCTTTCGCAGACAGCCGCACCCGTTGTTCCGTTTGACAGAATGAAAGCAACACCCGACGGTATTACATATGAAACCGTAACGCTTGCCGATTACGATCTGAAACAAATAATTCTTGATAATATCCCCGACGTTACGCCGAGATACACCGAGCCTTGCACACTTGCCGACGTCAAAAACGGCAAGATAACAATGGCGCAGTTTGTTTCAACCCTTTCTGCCGATGAGCTTGAAGCTCTCAGCAGAGGTGACTATACAATGAACAGCCCTCTCGGCGCGAAGGGTAACGCCGCAGTTTACGGCGGCGTGCTTGAGTCAATGCGTAAAAAGGGTATTCCGCCCGTAACAACAACAGACGGTCCTTCGGGTATCCGCCTTACCTCCTGCGCTTCTCTTATGCCCATCGGCACAGAGATTGCCTGTTCCTGGAATACCGCCCTTGCAAAGGAACTTTATGCCGAAGTCGGCAAGGAGATGAAAATTCTCGGCTCCGACGTGCTTCTTGCGCCGGGCATCAATATTCACAGAAATCCGCTTTGCGGCAGAAACTTTGAATATTATTCGGAAGACCCGTATCTCACGGGCAAAATGGCTGCGGCTGTTGTAAGCGGTATGCAAAGCAGCGGAGTTTCAGCCTGCCCGAAGCATTTTGCCTGCAACAATCAGGAAACCAACAGAATCTATAACGATTCAAGAGTATCCGAAAGAGCTCTGCGTGAGATTTATCTCAAAGGCTTTGAAATCTGCGTGAAAGAAGCAAAGCCGCTTAACATAATGACTTCTTACAACAAAATCAACGGTGTCTGGGGTCACTATCATTATGAGCTCTGCACCCGTATTCTGCGCGGCGAATGGGGTTACGAGGGCTGCATTATGACTGACTGGTGGATGCGTTCCTCCAAATCACCCGAATTCCCCGCAATGTGCGACCAGGCATACAGAGTGCGTGCGGGTGTTAACGTTCTTATGCCGGGCGGCGGCAGAGTGAGCAACAAAAAGCCTGACGGCACTTTGCTTAAAACCCTCGGTCAGTATAACGGCATAACTATGGGTGAACTTCAGCGCAATGCGGCGCAGATTCTCGGCTTTGTAATGCAGAGCAGCGCAATGAAGGGGGATTACCTCAAATGAGTTTTGAGATAGTTTCGGCAACTCAGAACGATTGCGCAGAAATCTTGCGTTTTATAAATGAGCTTGCCGCTTATGAAAAGATGAGCGACGAGGTTGTTGCAACCGAAGAATTGCTGAATGAGTGGATATTTGAAAAGCAAAAGGCAGAAGTTATTTTTGCGGTTGAGGACGGCAAAAAGGTTGGCTTTGCGCTTTTCTTTCATAACTTTTCAACGTTTCTCGGCAGAGCGGGAATCTACCTTGAAGATCTGTACGTTATGCCCGAACACAGAGGCAAAGGCTACGGCAAGGCGCTTTTAAAGGAGCTTGCACGAACCGCAGTCAAAAGGGGATGCGGCAGACTTGAATGGGCTTGCCTTGACTGGAATCAGCCGAGTATTGATTTCTATTTGTCGCTCGGCGCAAAGCAAATGGATATCTGGACGACGTACCGTCTGACGGGTGACACGCTTAAAAAGATGGCAGAATAAAAAACTAAACCGCCTTGTGGATTGACCACAGGGCGGTTGATTTTATGCAGGTATGTATTCCATTTTAAAGCAGTGTGAGCGGATTGCGTATTTCATAACGTTGCCTCTGAAATGGTTGCCTTTTATTTCTTTGTTGCCGACCTTAATTCCCTCAACGTAACCGATTGACGAAGAATAAGCGGCATCGTGAGAAATAATTTTAAGCCATTGCGACGGGTCATCTTCAAGAATAATGCTGCTGTTATAAGCAAGGATATATTCTTTCATTTGCTCCGCCGTAAATTCAGCCGTTGCGATTTCAACCGTTTCGGGGCTGGGGTTGCCGCCGCAAAGATAGGGGTAATTGCCGCCCCAGGTTGTTGCCGCCGCCGTTGTTTTGCCTGCGCAGGAATCAAAATAGCAGGTGAAAGCGGCAGAGCCGTTGTAATCAACGTATTTTGCGTTCGGCTTTGATGAATTGTCGCTCATGCCGAGAACGGCAAGGCAGGCTTTGTGAAGATTGGTGTTTTCATAATCATACGTTGAATCATAGGCGTGGCGCGAGGTGTCAACGTCAAAATCATACCACTTGGCAAAGGTGTAAATCGCAACAATTTGTGCTTTCAGTGCTTCCGTCGGAGCGCTCGGACCGATTTCACGCTTTGCGGTTCTGCAAAGGTATTCAACAATCGGAATGCTTTTGCCGCCGTATTTGATGTGGGTCGGCGTTTCTGCGTCCGTTTTTACCGTTGTGTCCGTGTAGTAATTAAGAAGAATTTCTTCGTAATTCTTGCCGCCTTTTGCCATCTGAATTGCGCCGTCCTGGCTCATTCCAACGCCGTGACCCCAGCCGTAGGTTGTGAAAATAAATTTGCCTTCGGCATCGCTGCCTGTGTCACCGCCTGATGTGGGCGGAACAACGATTGAGGTCGGAGGCTCGTCGGTTGTCGGCGGGTCGGTTGGTGTTACTCCTCCACCGCCGCCGAGAATTGAAGTGAAAAGCTCAAGCAGCATCATAATGACCGTCAGAAACGACGTTAAAATTTTTCCTATACTCATAATTATTCCTCAATAAGACCGTAGTATCTGCCGAGCCAATAGGGAAGAAGATAACTGCTCGGGCTGCTTGTGCTGTGACCGTTACCCCAGTCTGTTTCATAGGGATTTGTGTCATAGTTATAGCAGACCTTTTCGTCATAATCAAGGGGAACAAGAAGCTGCGGTGCTTCGCCCCAACGCTCCTGCTCGGTGTCATAAACAAGGTTTCTTCTCTTGCTGTTAAGAATTCTCTTGCCCGAGAAATCCGTGGGCATATCACGCAGCGATTTGATCGCCGAATCGATATCGCACATATCGTCGGTGAATGCTCCGTAAATGAGGTTGAAAAGGGGACTTCTTTCTGCTCTTTCGTAGTCCCAGTGGTGCTTCATGCCCATAAGCAGATATTTGCGGATAGCTTCGTCCTTTTCAAGGCGAAGAATTGTTGCGGTGCAAAGGAAACCGAGATTATCGTCAATGTGAGTGATTCTGGCGTCGTCCTTTTTGTGCTGTGCGGCATTGAGAATAAAATGCTCGTCGATTGCAAGGCGCATAAATTCCTTTCGGTATTTTTCATCGCCGCTGACGTGATAAGCAACGTTGAGGAAAGTGAGAATTTCAAGGGAGTTTACGCATTTTTCCCACATCCACATACTGTTGCCGTTAAGCTCTGACGGTGTCCAGATTGCCCATGTTGTGGGCTTGTCGTCAACGTCGCAAAGTCTGTAATTGTTTTCGATGATATGGTCAACTATGTCGCAAAGAACCTCTCTGATAAGAGCCTTTTCTTCTTCGTTTGCGCAGAAATCGTAATAGAGCGAGAAGCCGAAGAAATGACCCGTCATCTCGTCGCTTGAAGTTTCGCCGAGCCATTCGCAGCTGCCGTCGGGTGCAACGTGCCACTCTGCCCAGTCCTGATTTTCAACAATTGTGCCGAAGCCTTCTTCGCCTTCGTAGCGTACTGCTCTTGCGGTGAAGCCTTTTTTGCCTGAAACCTTGCAAAGCTTGACCATTGCGTGCATACTGCGTCTTGCGGCTTCAAGGACTTTTTCGTTTTTTGTTACGGCGTAGCAGTAGCAGAGGGAGCCGAGATATGTATGAGTCCACAGACCGTCGTTATCGGTAATGTTGGGTGTGCCTGTTGAAAGGTCACCGTTTTTGATATCGTCAAGACCTGTTACGTAACCGTCGGTGCGGACAAAATATTTTTCGGTGATGTCGAAGCAATAATTAGCTTTTTCTTCAAGAGTCATCATCTTTTCCGAAATCTTTGTTACGCCTTCGTCGGTTGCGGTCCAGATATCTTTGCCGACTGCGATTGCATCGTTAACCTTTTCGCAGCAGGTCCATCTTGTCGCAGGCAGATATTTTGCGGCGCCGTTGTTTATGATAACAAGACCTGCATCGGTTGAAAGAATAACCTTGCCGTCGTCGGTAATATCAATTGCAAAAATCTCTTCCTCGGGCAGACAGTTAATCTGTTTATGACCGTACCAGCCGTTGCGGTTGTCATAGATGAATGCGCCCTTGTCGGTGCCGAGCCAGATGAAGCCGAGCGATTTGTCAAAAGCAACGCAGTTGATTCTGAATTCGGGCATCGTTGAATGTTCGGGGAAAATGCACATCCAATGCTTTCTTTTGCCTGCAAAAATGCAGAGCGATCTGCCCGAGAATGAAATGAGCTTGCCGTTTGAAATCTCAAGACCCTCGCAGGGGAGGTCAGTGCCGTGGTAAGGCTTGAATTCGCCGTCAATCAGGCGGTAAAGAACACTGCTTGTAAGAAGAAAAGCTTCTTTTTCGCCGCTGATTCCCTTGATTTCTTCGTCAAAGGTCTGGATTTCGGCAATTTTGCCGTTTTCAAAAAGATAAACCGTCTTGTTTGCGGCAAACCATATTTTTTCGCCGATAACGTGAATAACGCTGACGGCATCGCAGGCAAATGAACCGAAAGAGCCGTCGGCTTTTGTGTAGTTCAGACCGCTGTCGGTTCCGATATAAACGGTGCCGTTTGCATCGGATGCAAGGCAAAGTGCCTTGTCAGAAAGCAGACCGTTTGAAGCGTAAAAATATTCGCAGGTTCTCTGGGGAAATAAATTGCTTTTGTAACTTCCTTTTCGCATTTTAGCTCTCCTTTATTTAACAAGAATTGAAGTCTGAATATATTTATCAGAGCCGTTTTCTCTGACTATAATCTTTCTGTAACCGCTTTCGCAGTTATCTGTCGGGAACGTCCACGAAACAAATCCGTTTGAATCAGCCTGCTTATTTTTCAGCGTATCCGAAACAAGCAGGTCTTTGCCGTTGCGGTAGACCTCGATTGTGTATTCCTTGCCTGCAGCGCCGTTAACGGTTATTGCGGCATCATCTCCTCTGCTGACAGAGTTGCTTTTGAAAAGAACGTTCAGACCGTTACTTTTTTCGGGTACGGTTACCAATTCAGTTACGTTAACCGTTGTTTTTTCGGCGGTTGACTGAGTGGGTTTTGCGGTGTTCTGCGCAGCGGTTTGCTCTTGATTAACAGGCAGCTTTGAAGGTGCCTTTGTGTTGACTTCGGTTTTATAAGTCGGTGCCTGTGCGTGTGACGGCACGGGCGGATGTGTTCTTTCCTGCGTTGTGGGAATAACCTTTGAAATAACGTGATATCCGCTTTCGTCAACGTAAGTCACGGTTTGGAATTCTGTTGTTGTTTCGGTTGTCTGCCCGGTTGCCCGGATTGACGTTGTTGCCGTTTCTTCGGCAGCATTGGTTGTTTCGGCTTTCGTTTCATTCTTGCCGCAAGCGCAGAGAATGATGCTCAGGCAGAGAATAACCGACGATATAAAATAAAGCTTGTTTTTCATTTTTACCTCACAGAATTATTGAAATTTCGCCCGAGGACAGCGTTTTGAGAGATTTATCGGTCAGTTCAACAATCAGGTTGCATTGACTGTTGATTCCCTTTACAACAGCCGTGTATCCGACGCCGTTTTCGTTGAACGAAATCCGCCTGCCGATAATGAACAGCTGTCTTTCATATTCTTGTGCAACCGCATTGTCATCGGGATTTTCGGCATATTCAAGAATATATCTGCAGAGTGTTTCGGCAAGAGCGGTTTTGTTGCAGCTCTGACCGACGGAGCCTGCATTCGGCAAAGAATCGGGAAATCCGTCGGTTGTCAGGTTTATGCCTATACCGACGGCGATAAACCTTTTGCCGTTAACGCTGAAGCATTCCGAAAGAATGCCGCAGATTTTTTTTTCGTTATAAAAGACGTCGTTGACCCATTTGATTTTTGCGTCAATTCCGAAAAACTCATTGAGTGATTTGCAAACTGCAAGTGCGGCGGCAGGAGTTACAAGCGGAATATCTTTTTTTGCTTCAAACAGCAGGGTCATATAAAGACCCGTGCCGTCGGGTGAATAAAAGCTGTTGCCCCGTCTGCCGCGTCCGGCGCTCTGGTATTCTGCTGTTATCAGCGTGGGCAGAGGCAGGCTTTGAGCATTAAGGCGTGCATAGGTGCTCGTGGAGTCTATCTGTTTGAATCTGATTACGTTCATTGCACACCGCCTTTTTGCAGACATATATATCAATTATATCACATATGCAAAATGTTTTCAATGTATAAATTTTATCTGTTATGGCTAATAAATTATTGACTTACAGATAGAAATATTATAATATATTAAAATAGGTTATTTTGGGGAGGTAGGCTCTTGAAGATTCTTAACAAAGGCTTCAATTATTCGCAGGACGGTCCGGGCAACAGGCTTGTTTACCATCTTCAGGGCTGTAACTTTGCCTGCAAATGGTGCTCGAATGCGGACAGCATCCCCAAAAACAATCCCAAGGCAAATGACGTTTCGGTGGCTGAACTTTTTGATGAAATCTGCCGCAGCCGAATGATGTTTTTTGACGGCGGCGGAGTTACTTTTACAGGCGGTGAAGCAACGCTTCAGGCTGATGAGCTGATTGAACTGCTTAAGCTTCTCAATGCGAACAATATCAGCACCTGTATCGAAACTAACGGCTCGTCGCCAAGGCTTACGGAAATTGCGCAGTACGTTGATTATCTGATTGTTGATATGAAACATTTTGATGATGACGAGCATAAAAAATGGACAGGTGCTCCGCTTGAAAACGTTAAGCATAATATTGCGGCGCTTCTTGATTCGGGCAGACAGATGCACGTGAGAATCCCCGTTATCAACGGAGTTAACGTCAACCCCACGGCGTTTGCCGAATTCTTTGCAAAACAAAACACGGCGAATGCGGTGTTTGAGTTTCTTGCTTATCACGAATACGGCAAGGATAAATGGCAGGGAAAATATCAGATTGAAAACGGATTTGTTTCCGACGAAACAATAAAAGAATTCATAAGTGTTTTTGAGAGCTTCGGTCTCAGAACAGTTTCTACATAAAGGAGAAAACAATTATGACAAACATTCTCAATGCAGTTAAAATCACGGAAATGGCAAAATCACTTTTTGCCGAGAAAAGAGCAGGCAACCGTCTTGACGGTTGGTTCATTGCAAAAGAAAAAGAGCTTGAGCTGAGCAAGGTTTATGCTGACGAAAACGAAGAGGTCAAAAAGGCTCTTATTCTTCGTGATATCATTAAAACGATTCCGCTTTATTTAAGCGATTATCAGATTTTTGCCGGTACACAGGACGATGCTTTTGCAAGAAGCTATGCACTTATCAACCCTGCATTCAAGGTTGAAGAATTCAGCGGATACTGCGACCCTGCCGCCGTTTTCGGTGACATTGTTCCCAATGACGAATTCAACGCCGAAAGAATTGCAAAGGCAAGAGCGGAATTTGCTCAGACAGAATATGCCGTTAAGCTTGGCGAGGTTTACGGCGCAAACGAGTGCTACACAAAAGAGGTTATTTTCTTCTTTGAACAGGTAACGGGTCATCTTATTCCCGATATGCGTTTCGCTCTTAAATACGGCGTTAAAGAAATGCTCAAAAAGATTGAGGGCAAAGAGGGCAACGGCTACAAGGCTTTTGCAATTGCGCTTGAAAGCGTAATTATTCTTGCCAACAGATATGCGGATATTGCCGCCGAGCAGGCAAAAACAGCTTCGGCAGAGCGCAGGGCACAGCTTGAAATGATGGAAAAAACTCTTCGCAAGGTTCCCGAAAACGGTGCCGAAAATCTTTGCGAAGCCATTCAGTCTTTCATTCTTATGTGGCAGGTAATGTGCCTTGAGCAGACTCCCAACCCCTTTGCATTCTCCGTCGGTAATGCCGACAGAATTTTTGAGCCTTACAGAAACGGTCTTGACCGTGAAACAACGGCTTCGCTGCTCAAGCATTTTCTTGTTTTCTTCAACGTTGCCGACAGAAGCTGGGCAATTTCGCAGAATATTATTGTCAGCGGCAGAGACATTGACGGCAACGATTTGACAAACGACACAACCTATGCGCTTATGGACGCATACTACGATATGAACCTGCCCCAGCCGATTCTTTCGGTCAAGCTTCATAAGAATACCCCTCAGAAGCTTTATGAAGAAATGGGCAGATTCCTTTTCAGTGCGGGCGTGCTTACACCCTCGTTCTTCAATGACGATTCTCTTTTTGAAGTGCTTGCTTCAAAGGGAGTTGATGCAGAAGATTTGCCCGACATTTCGGTTGCAGGCTGTCAGGAGCCGCTGATTATGGGCAAGGATAATGCAAACACAACCAACAGCTGGTTTAATCTTCCCAAAATACTTGAAATGACTCTTACGGGCGGCGTATCAACAATCACAGGCGAAAAGCTTGTTGAGTGCGATGCCTGCAGTCTTGAAAACGTAAGAGAAGAGTTTTATAAAAACGTTCAGCGCTTCGCCGACGCTATGGCGGATGCTGCAAACGGCGCATCAAAAGCGCTCTCAACGCAGCGTGTGCCTTTCCTTTCCTGCCTTATGGGCGGTCTTGAAAACGGTATTGATGCAAGAGATATTAACAGACAGGGCACAAAATATAACGGCAGCGGCTGTCTGATTCACGGCGTATCCGTTATTGCCGACAGCTTCAGCGCTATTGATAAGCTTCTTGCCGAAAGACCCGAGGATGCCGACAAGCTTGTTGATGCTCTCAAGGCTGATTTTGTCGGTTATGAAGACCTACGTGAATTCCTGCTTTCTGCCGATAAATTCGGCAATAATATCGAAAAGGTTGATAACGAAGCAGGCGAAATCGCTTCAAAGGTTGCCGATATCGTTGCGGCTGAAAAGAATTATCTTGGTAATGCTTTCAGACCCGATTTCAGCTCGCCCTCAACCCATCTGCTTTACGGCTACTGGGTTGGTGCAACACCTGACGGCAGACGCTCAAGAGATATGCTCGGCTACGGTGTTGACCCGCTTTACGGCAGTGCCGAAAACGGTCTCGGTTTCAGAATGCTTTCCAATATGAAAATGCCGTTTGAAAAAATGAACGGCGGCTACGCTTCGCATCTCGGCATTGACCCCAAATATTTCAAATCCGAAACCTGCGAAGAAAAGGGCGTTGAATTCAGAGACAAGGTTATCAATCCTCTTTTCTTCAATCCCCTTAAAGAGGGTGTTTCACCTTTCTATCTTTACGTAAACGTTACGACTGCCGAAATTCTTCGCAAGGTGCTTGCAAACCCCAAAAAGTATGCACCGAGCGGCGTTTATATTATGCGAATTCACGGCACGTTTGTTAACTTCCTTGACCTTTCACCTGCAATTCAGCAGGATATCATAACCCGTCTTGACCCCAAGTCCACAACAATTTGCTGAGGAGGATTCAGCTTGAAAGTTATCGGAATTGATATCGGCACAACAAGCATCTGCGGTGTTTGCGCAGACACCGAAAACGGAAAGATTCTTGATTCCGTTACGCTTGCCAATGAATCTTTTGAAAAATCCGACAAGGTTTTTGAACGTATTCAGAACCCTGAAATAATTATGAATACGGTTTACGGGGTTCTTGACGCTCTTGATGCACAGAATGCGGCGGCAATCGGTTTTTCGGGTCAGATGCACGGCATTGTTTATACCGATGCAAACGGAAATGCGGTAAGTCCGCTTTATACCTGGCAGGATTCAAGGGCAAATGCCGAATATACAGACGGAAAAAGCTTTGCGGAATATCTCGGCTGCTTTGCGGGCTACGGTCTGGCTACCGATTTTTATAATGACGTCAAAGGTCTGATACCTGAGAATGCGGTTTACCTTTGCACAATTGCCGACTATGCTGTTATGCAGCTTTGCGGCAACGTTAAACCTGTTTGCCACGTAACAAATGCGGCAAGTCTCGGCTGCTTTGACGTTACTGAAAACCGCTTTAATATTAAAAATCCGAGACTTCCCGACGTTACGGCTGAATTTAGAGCCTGCGGAAAGTATAGGGGCGTGCCTGTCTGCGTTGCACTCGGTGACAATCAGGCAAGCTTTATCGGCTCGGTCAGCAATTCGGGCGACGCTTTGCTCAACGTCGGCACGGGCGCACAGATTTCGTGGCTTTCGGATTCGCCCGTCAATTCACAGGCGGTTGAAACAAGACCTTTTGACGGTAAGCGTTATCTTGCGGCAGGCTGTTCTCTTTGCGGCGGCAGAGCTTTTGCTATGTTTGAAAAATTCTGCCGTGAAATAGCCAAAGCGGCAGGTGCGGATATTGATTCGTATTATCCGATTCTCAATAAGATTCTTGAAGGCAAAACGGAAACAGAGCTGACGGGCGACTGCCGTTTCTGCGGCACAAGACCTGACCCGTCAATAAGAGGCTCTTATTCGGGTATATCCGAAAACAGCTTTACGCCTGCGGATTTTGCGTTTGCAACGCTTGACGGTATGGCGCAGGAGCTTTTTGATATGTATTCCGCCGCCGATAAAAAAGCGAGCGGTATTGTCTGCTCGGGTAACGGCGTTCGTAAAAATGAGGCTTTGCGCAGAATAATTGCCGCAAAATTCAGCTGCGAAATCAAAATTCCGTTTTATGAAGAGGAAGCTGCTTACGGTGCGGCGCTTTCAGCAACCGTTGCAGGCGGAATAAACAAAGACATTGACACTGCGTGTGCAAAAATCAGATATAAGGATTGATTGATATGTTTTATAACGAGCCTGTTTTCTTTGAGAAAAACAGAGTTTTCAGAGTGTATACGGGCGGCAAGCTTTTTGCCGATTTCTTTGGTGACGATTCAACCGACGGATTCTATCCCGAGGAATGGGTTGCCTCAAGCGTGCGTGCGCTCAACGAGGGCAGCACCGATGAATACGAGGGCGTTTCAAAAATCAGAGGCACCGATTTATACCTCAACGAAGCGGTTGAAAAATATAAAAAAGAGCTTCTCGGCGAGCGTGAGGATATCGGAATTCTCACAAAGATTCTTGACAGTGCAATAAGATTGCCTGTTCAGGCTCATCCCGACAAAGCTTTTTCAGAAAAATATTTTAACTCAAAATACGGCAAGGAAGAAAGCTGGATAATCCTTGCAACCCGACCCGATGCAAAGATTTTTTACGGCTTCAAAGACGGCACGACGATGGAAGATTTTGTTGCCGCAATCGAAGCAAGCGAAAACGGCGGCGACGCAATGGAAAAGCTGCTTTGCTCAATCGAGGTCAAAACGGGCGACGTAATTTATATTCCAGCAAAAATGGTTCACGCAATCGGTTACGGCTGTTTGCTTCTTGAGGTGCAGGAGCCTACGGATTTCACAATTCAGCCCGAGCGCTGGTGCGGCGAATATAAGCTTTCGGACAGAGAAATGTATCTCGGTCTTGACAGGGCGCAGGCTCTTGAGTGCTTTGAAATGGATAAGCGTTATCCTGCTCCGCTTGAGCCGAAAGTTATTTATAACGCAGACGGAGTGCTTTATGAGTCGATGATTGACGAAAGCATAACAACAAGCTTTTCGGTCAGAATGGTCACTCTCAGCGGCGGCAGTTTCAGACTTGACAGAGGAGCTGCAATTTATGTTGCTCTTGAGGGCGAGGGCAAAATCATCGGCGAGGGATATGAAAAATTAATCGGTAAAGGCGATTATTTCCTTCTTCCCGAAAACGCCAAAGAAAAATTCAGCGTTACAGGCAACCTGAAGTTTGCCGAATGCTTTGCATAACGTGAGGTGCAGTATGAAAAAGTTGATTAAAATTTTTGCTTTGAGTCTTGCTTTTGTTCTTTGCTTTGCCGCCTGCGGTAATGGCGAAACCGAAAAAGCCGATGAAACAACGGTAAAATCAAACGCAATAACAATTCACGGGGAAACCGATAATAAAACCGAAGCACAGACACAGAATGCCGTAACCGAAACCGAAAAAGAGAACGGTAAAAACGACGGCAAAACCGATGGCAAAACTGACGGCAGCGAGGATTATTCCATTCAGAATTTCATCGTGCCCGAGGGATACGAATACGAAAAGGTCATCATTGACGAAAATGCAGACCGCCAGAAGGTTAAATTCACAATGGAAAACGGCGGAAGCTTTGTTGTTGAGCTTTATCCCGAGTATGCTCCCAAGACCTGTGAAAACTTTGTGAAGCTTGTTGAAGAAGGCTATTATGACGGTCTTACCTTCCACAGAGTTATTCCCGGATTTATGGCACAGGGCGGAGACCCCACCCTTTCAGGCAGAAAAGATACAGCCGAAGAAATCTACGGCGAATTTTATATCAACGGCCACATCAAAAACACTATCTCCCACCAGAGAGGCGTTATTTCAATGGCACGTACCAATGATTTCAATTCCGCTTCGTCACAGTTTTTTATCTGCTATGATGACTGCGGCTACAGCCTTGACGGCGCATATGCCGCTTTCGGTATTGTGACCGAGGGTATGGAGGTTGTTGACGGTTTCCTTGATATTGAAAGAACGCTCGGCAATGACGATGCGCTTTCAAAGCCCGTTACTCCCATAGTTATTGCAAAAGCGGAGGTAATCAAATGAGCAACGTTTCGTTCAAAAGCTTCAGAGCAACCGAAATTGAGTTTGTCAACAAGCACGATAACGGCACAAGAATTGAATTTGAAAACAAATACACCTACAATGTAAAATATAACCAGAACAACCTTTGCATGGGCGAGTTCACCGTTGAAATTTTTGATAAAAACAATAAGGATAAATTCCGCATAAAGGCTGTTATGTGCGGCATTTTCAGCTATAAACCCGACGTAAAAAAAGAAGTGCTTCACGTTGAAACATTCAATGAAATTTTTCCTTATGCAAGAACAATGATTTCCTCGCTTACGGTCAACGCAGGCTTGCCGCCGGTTATTATTCCCACGTTCGATATCGAATCACAGAGTATTTATAAGTTCGGCAAAAACTGCTGATTTTCGGAGTTGTTCGTTTATGCTCATTGCAATTTATTCTGCTGTTATTCTTGTTGCAACAACGCTCGGCGCATTTGTGGGTCTTGGCGGCGGCGTGATAATCAAACCCGTACTCGATTTTATCGGCAGAGAGCCGAGAATGCAGGTCGATTTTCTTTCTGCTGCGGCGGTTTTCACAATGTCGGTTGTTTCAACGGGCAAATATATAAAACGCAGACAAAAATTTGATATCAGCATCATAATATTTATTGCGGCAGGCTCGATTCTCGGCGGTTACCTCGGCTCTGCAGCAATGGATTATATCGGCACGTTAATTGCGCAGCAAACAATCCGATGTATTCAGGCTTTTACCCTTGCGGTCTTGCTCACAGTGGTGAGTATCTACGTTGGCAAAAGCAGCTTTTCTTTTGAAGTCAAAAACAAGCTTGCAATCTTTGCCGTCGGTCTCGCGCTCGGCTTTATGGCATCGTTTCTCGGCATCGGCGGCGGTCCGATTAACGTTGCGGTGCTGACCTTGTTTTTCTCAATGAACGTCAAGGATTCCGCCGTTTATTCCGTTGCAATTATATTCTTTTCGCAGCTTTCAAAGCTGATAACAATTTTTGCAACGGCAGGCTTTGAGCCTTACGCTCATCAGTGGAAAACGCTTGTTTTTATTCTTCCCGCCGCAGTTATCGGCGGTTTTATCGGCTCATCGCTCAACAGGAAGTTTGATGATAAGCTGATACGCAAAGTTTTTGTGTCCGTTATGATTATGCTGATTATTCTTAACGTCTATAACGGCGTAACAGCGTTGATTCGCTGATTCAATAAACCGAAAAGGTTGGTTTCTATGGAAAAAAACATTGATAAACTTCATTATTACCGAAGCTATGCAAGCGTTAATCTTGCAAGCATACGCAATAATTTTGATAAACTGAAAGCCCTACTTGCGCCCGAAACCAAAACCATGGCGGTTGTCAAAGCCGACGGTTACGGTCACGGTGCTGTTGCGGTTGCAAAAACGCTTGAGGGCAGGGCGGACTACTTTGCCGTTGCCGATATTTCGGAGGCAAAGGAATTAAGAGCAAACGGCATCAAAACGCCCATTCTGATTCTTTCATACACAAGTCCCTATCAGTACCGTGAAATGGTCGAGTTTGATATAACGGCAACGGTTTATTCTTTTGCAGATGCAAAAGCCATATCCGAAACTGCAGTTAAGCTCGGCAAAAATGCCGTTATTCATATTGCGGTTGATACCGGTATGAGCAGGGTAGGCTTTAAGGACTGCAAAGAAAGCGCAGAAATAGTCAAAGAAATAAGCCTTCTTGATAACGTCGTTATTGAAGGACTTTTCAGCCATTATGCCTGTGCCGACTGTGCTGACAAATCATCTGCACTTACTCAGAAAAAACGTTTCGATGATTTTATTGCGCTGCTTGAAGAAATCGGCATATCCGTTCCTCTTAAGCATATCTGCAACAGTGCAGGCGTAATTGACCTTGATGACCATTATGATATGGTGCGTCTCGGTATTTCGATTTACGGTTTGTATCCGTCAAATGAACTTAACAGAGCAACGCTTGACCTTGAGCCTGCAATGGAGGTTGTCAGCCACATTATTCATATCAAAGAAATTGATGAAGGTACACCCGTCGGCTACGGTCACACCTACGTTGCTCCCTCAAAGCGCAGAGTTGCCACTGTCTGCATCGGCTATGCCGACGGCTATCAGCGTGCGCTCTCAAACAAAGGCATTGTTCTTGTCAGAGGCAAGCGTGCGCCCGTTATCGGCAGAGTTTGTATGGACCAGATAATGGTTGACATTACTGATATTGACGGCGCTCACGTTGGCGATTTTGTTGTGATTATGGGCAAAAACGGCGATGAATTCATCTCAGCCGAGGAGCTTGGCGAGCTTGCAGGCAGCTTCAATTATGAAATGATTTGCACACTTATGCCCAGAGTCATCAGAACTTATACCGACACAGATAATGAATAAAAAATTGCCGTTTGCGTTTTGCAGACGGCTTTTTATAAGGCGGTGAGAATATGCTGAATAATCCTGTTTTTTCCTGGGAAAAGATTAAGAAAAGCGGCAAACCCGTGCTCATTTACGGTATGGGCAACGGTGCAGACAAGGTGATTGATGAACTCAACCGCCTAGATATACCTGTTCTTGGAGTAACGGCAAGCGACGCTTTTGTCAGGGGTCAGCAATTCAGGGGATTCACCGTCAGAAAGCTTTCGGAATTCGAGGGAGATTTTATAATTGCCGTTGCTTTTGCAAGCTCCATTCCGGATGTTATGGAGCATATATTTTCTCTTTCTGAAAAATACAAACTTCTTGTGCCTTGCGTTCCCGTCGTCGGTAATGAAATAATCAACAGAGATTTTGTTAAAAAATATAAGGACAGGCTTGAAGCGGCATACGCTCTTTTTGATGACGGGTCACAGCGTATTTTTGAAGGCTGCCTTGAGTTTATGCTCGGCGGTGAGCTTGAAACACTTAAAGCGGTCACAACCGAAAAAGACGAGGTGTTCAACAAAATACTTAAGCTCACGCCCGATGAGCATTATCTTGACCTTGGTGCTTACAGGGGAGATACCGTTGACGAATTGCTCCGCTATTCGGGCGGAACTTACGGCAGCATAATCGCCGTTGAACCCGACAGACGCACTTTCAAAAAACTCTGCGAACACATTGACGGTATGCCTGACGTTGTTCCCGTTCAGAAAGCGATTTATTCTTTCAGCGGAACGGCGAATTTCAATTCTGCGGCAGGCAGGCAGTCGGCAATCGGCGAAAACGGTTCACAAATCGAAACCGTAACCGTTGACGAACTTTGCGATGGCAGAGAAATAACATATATTAAAATGGACGTTGAGGGCGCGGAAATTGATGCAATCAACGGCGCAAGGCAAACACTTTCGGAAAAGAAGCCGAAACTGAACATTGCTCTCTATCATAAATTTACGGATATTTTTGAAATACCGCTTCTGATTCATTCAATCAACCCCGATTATAAGTTTCACATCCGCCGTCACCCGTATATCCCTTGCTGGGATCTGAATTTATACTGCGTGTGACGGTGAAAGAGTAAATATTGGACGGTGCAAAATGCGAAACGATGACGTATTTTTTCAGCTTTATTTAATCAGGCACGGCGAAAGTATGGGTAACGTTGAAACCGTTGAGTCGTTTGACGTTATGAATCCGCCGCTGACACTTCACGGCGAAAAACAGGCGCAGGCTCTTGCCGAAAGAATGTCCGGTGTCAGGCTTGATGCAATATATTCAAGTCCGCTTGAACGAGCGGTCTGTACGGCTCTTCCTTGTGTTCAGAAATGCGGTTGCGCTTTAGTTTTTGACGAAATGCTCTGCGAAAAAGGCGTGTGCGTAGATTTCAAAGGTTTTTTGTCATATGCAGAGAGCGATTCCGACTGCGCTGACAGAGCAAATAAATTTTTGCAAAAACTGATTGAAAAACACAGCGGCGGTGCGGTTGCCGTTGTTTCTCACGGTGAGTTCATTCAGTTTTTAATCAGAGCCGCTCTGAATATTAACGATATAAAATTCTGCATATATAATACGTCTGTAACGAAAATAAATTTCAGAAAAGATAAGCCGCATAAGCTTGCTTTTCACAACGATATTTCGCATTTGCTTTCGCTTGACGGCGATAAAACAGAATGGATGTAAAAAGATAACCCGACAGCTTGAATCAACAGGCTGTCGGGTTTCTTGAACTTATATTATAGAGGAAAAGATGAGTGTTTATTTTGAACAGTTACATTCGGAACTGCCTGAGCTGCAGCAGGAGCTTGCCTTACTGCATCCTGAACATCCGCAGCAGTGACCGCCTTTTTTGCGGTTGCGCCAAGCTGAAAAAAGAATCAGACCGATAACTATAACTAAAACCGATATAACAATAATATCTCCCATATTTTTCTCCTTGTGGTTTAATTATTTGCGTCTTGCTTTTGCGGCAAGCGATTTGCTGTCTTCAGGCTGATAGCCTTTTCTGAAAAAGAGGAAAAGAAGACCTGCAAGAGCGAGAACGGCAACAATTGTGAAAATGCCGAAAGCAGCTTCGCCTGTGATAAGACCGCCGAGCTGATAAACTATCATCGAAACAGCGTATGCAAATGCGCACATATATCCGATTGAAGCGGCTGTCCATTTTGCGTTGCCCATTTCACGCCTGATTGCACCCATAGCGGCAAAGCAGGGGGCACAGAGAAGGTTGAAAATCATAAAGCTGTAAGCTGTGATTGGACCGAAATCCTTTGCAACGTATTTCCAGATTTCATCGCCTGCTTCGCTCAGCTCACCGCCGAAGTTATAAAGTGTGCCGAAGGTCATAACAACCTCTTCTTTTGCAATAAGACCCGTAAACGTTGCAACCGTTGCTTTCCAAGCCATGTCGCCCATCCAGCCGAGGGGATAGAAAATCCAGGCAAGTGCCTTGCCGACGGAAGCGAGAAGAGAAGAGTTGTTATCATCAACAGCGCCGAAAACGCCGTCTGTGAAGCCGTAGCTCTGGAGGAACCAGAGAACGATTGAGCTCAGAAGAATGATAGTGAATGCTCGTTTGACAAAGTCCCAGCCTCTTTCGAGCGTTGAACGGAAAACGTTTCTGGGTGAGGGCAGGTGATAGGTGGGCAGCTCCATAACAAAGGGAGCGGGTTTGCCTGCAAGTGACTTGAACTTTTTAAGAATAACGCCTGAAACAACAACGGCAGCAACGCCGATGAAAAATGCTGATGTTGCAACAAGTGGTGAATCGTTAAAAATTGCACCGGCAAAAAGACCGATAATCGGCATTTTTGCACCGCAGGGGATAAAGCCTGTGGTCATAACGGTGATTTTGCGGTCTTTTTCCTGTTCAATGGTTCTTGAAGCGAGAATGCCGGGAACACCGCAGCCTGTAGCAACAAGCATCGGGATAATACTCTTGCCCGAAAGACCGAATTTGCGAAGAATTCTGTCCATAATGAACGCAACTCTCGACATATAACCAACGTCTTCGAGGATTGCAAGCAGGAAGCAGAGAACAAGAATCTGAGGAACAAATCCGAGAACAGCGCCAACGCCTGCAAGAATACCGTTCATTATAAGGTCATAGAGCCAGCCGCTGACGTTAAGAGCAGTCAGAAGCTTATCAAACAGATTGGGTACCCATTCGCCAAAGAGAACGTCGTTTGCCCAGTCCGTACCCATTGTGCCGATTGATATAGGAAGAACTCCGAATCTTCCAAGAGGTATTTCAATGTTGCCCATTGCAAGAGCATACATCAGGAACATAATAACGGCGAAAATCGGCAGAGCAAGAATTCGGTGAGTGATGATTCTGTCAATTTTATCAGAAAGCGACATGCTGTATTTTGCTCTTTTCTTTTTGACGGCTTTGTCAACAGCCTTGCCTATGTATGTATATCTCTGGTCAGCAATGATGCTTTCTGCATCGTCGTCAAGCTCTCTTTCGCAGTCAGAAATATGCTTTTCAATATGTTCAAGCAAATCTTTGTCAAGATTCAGCTCTTTAAGAACCATTTCGTCACGTTCAAAAACCTTGATGGCGTACCAGCGAAGATAGTTGCTTGCAACCAGACCTTCAATTGATTCTTCAATGTGTGCCAGTGCGTGTTCAACACTGCCGTCAAAAACGTGCGGCATATCGGTATGAGTGTGGTTGCGAGCATGCTCAACGGCTTTTTTTGCAGCCTCCATGCATCCTTCGCCTTTGAGTGCACTGATTTCAACAACCTCACACTTAAGAATTTTGCTGAGCATTTCAGTGTCAATCTTGTCGCCGTTTTTGCGAACAAGGTCCATCATATTGATGGCAACAACTACAGGATGACCGAGGTCAATAAGCTGTGTAGTAAGGTAAAGGTTTCTTTCAATGTTTGTGCCGTCAACAATGTTAAGTATTGCATCGGGATGCTCGTTTACAAGGTAATTTCTTGTAACAACTTCTTCAGGTGAATAGGGTGAAAGTGAATAAATGCCGGGTAAGTCCTGAAGCACAACGTCGTTTTCGCCTTTAAGCTTACCTTATTTTTTCTCAACTGTAACGCCTGGCCAGTTGCCTACGTACTGGTTTGAACCTGTTAATACATTAAATAACAGTGTCTTGCCGCAGTTGGGGTTGCCCGCAAGAGCAATTTTGATTTCCATATGTGTTCCTCTCTTTCTGGGTTAGCAAGCACTAACTCGGTTGCCCGAAAAAAGCGGTCAAACCGCTTCTTTTTATTAATCAATCTCAATCATTTCAGCGTCAGCTTTTCTGATTGAAAGCTCGTAGCCTCTGACCGTAACTTCAATGGGGTCGCCCAGGGGTGCAACTTTGCGTATGTATATTTCAACGCCCTTTGTTATGCCCATGTCAAGAATTCGTCTCTTGAGCGGTCCTTCGCCGTGGAGTTTGACTACCGTAACTGTTTTGCCGATTTTTGCGTCTCTTAATGATTTCATTGTATCACCTCAGCTGTGATTTGAAATGCAGTGTTAGTTAAGACTAACTGCATGGTGTTTAAAATAGTTAGCCTTCGCTAACTGCATATATGTTACAATATTTTCATTTCTTTGTCAATAGGAAAATCCAATTTTTTTGAAAAATATGAGAAATGCAATTAAAATAATTAATTACATAATATACTATGCACAATGTTGCGGCAAATTTACACGAATTATGACGAAACACACGGGGGAGTTGAGAAGAAGGGTAAAAAAGATTAAAAAAAGGTGTTGACAAATGAGTTTGGATTTGGTATATTATCGGAGCGCTCTGAAATACAGCAGCGCACCGCACCTTGAAAATTAAACAACGAGAAGAAGAAAAAACCCTTGAAGATTAATTTGAGAGTACTTTCAAGTAC
>JAGBAK010000103.1 GCA_017938985.1 Clostridia bacterium | reverse complement strand
TGTAGGGGACGGGTTACCCGTCCCGATATTTTAGTTAACGTTTAAAAACAAGATATAAAGGATATCATTATTTTGTAGGGACAGCCCTTGCGGCTGTCCGAAAAAATAACCGCTGCTCTCTTAACACGAGAACGGCGGTTAATCTTTTGTGTATCTGATTATATCAGTAATATCGCATTCAAGCATATTGCAAAGGTCATTGATTGTTACGGTGCTCAATGGCTTGTTGTGCTTTAATCTGTCAATCAAACTGCGGCTGATGTTAAATTCTTTTATTAACTTATAAGTTGTTATGCCTTTGCTTTTTAGTGTTTCGTAAAAAGGCTCATAAGAAATCATTTTTATCACCTGTTTTTCGTTCTGTTTACAATGGTAATTGTCTGTAAACAGAGTATATCATATATGGTGTTCATCTGCAATATTATTTCCTGAAGAAATTTGAGAACAGTATTTAAATATGTATTTCTTAAAATAACCCTTGCATTTTTAATATTCATATGATAAAATACTATGGATATCTCAAACGCAGTGATCGGGAGAGTAAGCTTAAAGGCTCATTCCAGAGAAAATCCGTCGTCGGCTGCAAGCGGATTATGAGTTGATTTGTCTGAAGTTCACCCGTTAGCGGCAGGGCTGAAAATTGCAGTAGGCTCTGACGGTGCGCCGCCGTTAAAGGCTTCAAAGTGTCCGATGTTTTAATCGGAAATGCAGGGTGGTACCGCGGAATTTTTTTCGTCCCTCGTTGTCTTTCGGCAACGGGGGATTTATTATTCCGGTAACGATTAATTATTATGCGTTATTTTAGCTTTACCAATCCTCAGGCGCTATGCGCCAGCTCCTTTCAAAAGGAGCCCGACATATCGGATTTATTATAGCAGAAAGCTTACTGCTGTAGTAGCCTCCTTTCCAAAGGAGGTGGATTTTTGCGAAGCAAAAAGACGGAGGATTGCAAAAACTTTATTTGCTTTGCTAATCAAAATATTGTAAACAGATCTGAAAGGATTGATAATAATGTTTGAAAAACCCGCAGAATTGAAAAAGCTGTTTGAAGAAAAGCTCGCAGGCGTAACCGCTACTGCCGAAATTGAACAGCTTCGTATTGAGTTCCTTGGCAAAAAAGGCTCTGTTGCCGCTCTTATGCAGGAGCTTCGCAACATCCCCAACGAGCAGAAAAAAGAAGCAGGTCAGGCAATTAACGACACAAAGCAGTTCATTGAAAACGCAATTGCCGAAAAGCTTGAAGAGCTCAGAAAGCTTGAGGAGCAGAAGCTCATCGACGCTTGCGAAAGCTATGATGAATCAATGCCCACTGATAACGATATCGGTTCTTATCATCCCATCACCCTTGTTCGCAGAGAGGTTGAAAACATCTTTTTGAGCATGGGCTTCTCAATTGAGGATTATTCCGAAATCACTGACGACTATAACTGCTTTGAGGCTCTCAACATCCCCAAGCATCACCCTGCAAGAGATATGCAGGATACCTATTATCTGAGCAGCGGTCAGCTTCTTAAAACTCACACGTCCGCAGCGCAGAACACAATTCTCAGAAAATATAAGGATTCGCTCGAAAACGGCAACCCCATCAGAGCAATTTTCCCCGGCAGATGCTTCAGAAACGAAAAAATCGACGCCTGCCACGAAAACACCTTCTTCCAGATGGAAGGCATTATGGTTGACAAGGATATTTCCATTTCTAACCTTATTTACTTTATGAAAACAATGCTCTCCGAGGTGTTCCAGAGAGATATCACCGTAAGACTCCGCCCCGGTTTCTTCCCCTTTGTTGAACCCGGCTTTGAGCTTGATATTCAGTGCTCAATCTGCGGCGGTAAGGGCTGTCCCTCCTGCAAGGATTCGGGTTGGCTTGAGCTTTGCCCCTGCGGTATGATTCATCCCAACGTTCTCACGGCTGCCGGCATTGACCCTGAAAAATACATCGGCTTTGCTTTCGGTCTCGGTATGACGAGACTTGCTATGATGAGATACGGCGTTAAGGATATCCGTGTATTCAACAGCGGCAATCTCAAGGCTCTTTCACAGTTTACGGAAAAATCCTTCACAAAGCCTGAAGAAAGCAAGGAGGCATAATCAATGTTTGTATCAATTAACTGGATTAAAGATTACGTTGACCTTAGCGGTCTTGACGTTAAAAAGCTTATCAACAGCTTCACTCTTGCTACTGCAGAGGTTGAAGATATTATCGTAAAGGGCGAAGACGTTCAGAACGTTGTAGTCGGCGAAATTCTCTCCGTTGAGGATCACCCCAACTCAAAAAAGCTTCACCTTCTTAAGGTTGACGCCGGTTCAAAAGTATGCAACATCGTTTGCGGCGCACCCAACGTTGCTGTCGGTCAGAAGGTTGCTCTTGCTCTTGCAGGCGGCAGAGTCTGCGGCGGCGAAATCACCGTTGCAACCGTTGCAGGCTATGAATCCGAGGGTATGTGCTGCTCTGAAAAAGAGCTCGGCATAAGTGACGACCACTCCGGCATTATGGAGCTTGACAAAGACCTTGTCAACGGCACGGATATCAAGGATATTTTCCCCATTGACGACATCATTTTTGAGGTTGACAACAAGTCGCTCACAAACCGCCCCGACCTCTGGGGTCATTACGGTATTGCCCGTGAATTTGCCGCTCTTGCAGGCAGAGAACTCAAGCCTCTTAAGCTTGGCGATCTTTCTTATGACGGCGATGAAGAAATCAGCGTAACCGTCGGCAGAGAAGATCTTGTTTACAGATATTCCTGCATCAAGATGGATAACATCACAAAGAACAAGAGCCCTCTTGATATGCGTATCCGTCTTTATTACTGCGGTATGAGAGGCATCAACCTGCTTGCTGACGTTACAAACTACATTATGCTTGAAATCGGTCAGCCGACCCACGCATTCGATGCTTCAACAATGCAGAATATCGTTGTTACAACTCCCAAGGAAAAAATGAAGTTCAAGACTCTTGACGGTGTTGAGAGAGATATTGACGAAGATACACTTATGATCTGGAACGGCGAAACACCCACGGGCATTGCAGGTATTATGGGCGGTCTCGATTCTGAAATCGTTGATAACACAAGTGCAGTTGTTCTTGAAAGCGCAAACTTTGACGGCGTTTCAATCCGTAAATCTTCATCACGTCTCGGTCACAGAACCGATGCAAGCGCAAGATATGAAAAAATGCTTGACCCCGAGCTCACACTTGCCGCTGTCGGCAGATTCGTTGAGCTTGTCAAGAGCATTGACCCCGAAGCAAAGGTTGCTTCAAAGCTTACTGACGCATATGTAAGAAAGTACCCCGAAATTTCTCTTTCATTCGATAAAAAGTACGTTGACCGCTACACAGGCATTGACATCAGCGACGAGCAGATTATGAGAACTCTCACACTTCTCGGTTTCGGCGTTGACTATGCCGACGGCAACTACACCGTAAAGGTTCCTTCATGGAGAGCTACAAAGGACGTTACAATCAAGGCTGATATCATTGAAGAAATCACAAGAATTTACGGCTACGATAACTTTGAAATCACAACAACACGCAGTCCTTTGAAGCCCGTTCCCAATGATTACGGCAAGCTTGAAGAAACAGCGGTTCAGGATCTTCTTGTCAAGAGATATCAGATGCACGAAGTTCATTCCTACGTATGGTGCGACGGCAGAAAGTATAAGAAGCTCGGCATTGACGTTCAGGATAACGTAAGAGTTCTTAATATCGAAAACTCAGATAACGGCGTTCTTCGTAATTCAATGCTTCCCACACTTCTTGTTATGACAAGCGAGAATAAGGATTTTGCCGATAAATACGGCATCTTTGAAATCGGCAGAGTTGTTGCAGGCACAAAGGAAGACAGCACCTGCAACGAAAGAAAGCATCTCGGCGTTGTTCTTTATGATAAGGGCGGCAACGAAAAGGCTCTTTATTTCAAAGCTGTTGAAATGGTCAATACTATTGTTGACGTTATCAAAAAGAAAAAAGCTTCCTTCAACAAGATTGCTCCCGAGCAGAACTGGCAGCATCCCAAGAACACAGCCGAAATCGTTATTGACGGCACAAAGGTCGGTGTTCTTTGCGCAATGCATCCCTCAAACAGAGTGAAACTTGACAAAACAGCCGCCGCAGTTTGCGTTGAAATTGATATGGACGCATTCAACACCGTTGATGCAAACGGAATTGCTTTCCGTGAACCCAGCACACAGCAGTCAACCTATTATGATATTTCGCTTGTTCTTGCCGACGGTATCAAGTATTCCGATATCGCCGCTTGCTGGGAAAAGCTTGCTCTTGACGAGCTTCAGAGCGCAAGAGTAATTGACACCTATGAAAAAGACGGCGTTAAGAGTATGACCGTCCGCCTTGTGTTTGCCGCAATGGACAGAACCCTTGAAATGGAACAGGTTCAGGGCTGGATTGACACGGTTCTTGCAAATCTCGGCGAAATCGGCGTTACTCTCAGAGCGTAAGTTTCAGACGGGCGGATAATATCCGCCCCTACACTTAAACACTTATTTTTAAACATCTTTTAAATTTTTTCAAAAAAGCATTGTTTTATTCTGAAAGGTGTTATATAATAAACGGGTACGGAGGTGACCGAAATGACTGATAAAACAATAAGATTTTCAATCAAGGACGAAAACGAGGTCGAAATGAAGAAGAATCTTCTTGCGGTCTATGAGGCTTTGAATGAAAAAGGATATAATTCCATCAGCCAGATTGTCGGCTACATTCTTTCAGAGGACCCGACATATATTACCACGCATAACAACGCACGCAGCCTTGTGAGAAGGCTTGACAGAGATGAGCTTCTGCAGGCAATGGTTAAGTGCTATCTCGGAATAGAATAATTTAAAGGAGCATTATAATGGCTAAAAAACACAGCTTCCTTATGTATAAGGGCAAGCCTCTTGTCAGAAGCGGCAAAACCTTATATTATGG
>JAGBAK010000102.1 GCA_017938985.1 Clostridia bacterium | reverse complement strand
CTCAAGGTTCGCAGTATGTTTGAGGACTACGGCAACGGTGTCCTTAATGACGGCAACCTTGTTGAAGCAATTGATATTATCAATGACTCCCGTACAATGTCGGCTCAGACTCCCAAGAGCGTTGATAAAAAGGCACTTGATAAAAAAGAGATTAAAGCTAACAAAGCATACAACGAGGATATTGAGGTTGCAAAGTTCGTTTGCGAAGAGCTTGATAAGTTTGACAGCGCCGAATTCAAGTACAGTGTTACCGAAAGCAAAAAGATTTACGGCGAAGGTCTCAACGGTGTCCTTATGCTCAACGCAGAAAATGTTGCTGCAGAGATTGCTGCAGCAAAGGCTATGCCCAAATCAACAGATGACGAAAAGGCAATCCGCAAAGCAGCTATTGAAATGGCAAAGAATAAGCTTTCAGCAGTTAAGGCTGTTAAAAAGTATTATTCTGACGTCCAAAAGCTTGTTCAGCCTTCGTACAAGAAGCTTGAAGAAAGCTTTGAGCGTGAAGATAAGCTCAGCGCTGAGCTCAAGGCACTCAACAATAAGATTGCCGATATGAAGAAATCGGACAAAGGTGACGTTAACACTTCAAAAGCAAAGGCAGCAAAGCTTAAAGTTGAATTTAACAACGCAAAGAAAGAAACAAAAGCTCTGCAGGATGAGTTTGCAAACTTCAACCGTGCCGCAAAGCCCTATAACGAGGCTAAAAAGCTTTTGACACAGAGCGAAAACTATCAGAAGCTTGACGAAATTTCGGCAATCTACGAAGCTGCAAAGGTTCGCCACGAAGCTGCCGTAGCCAAGGCTGCAGAAGAAGCTGCACGCAAGGATGCAGAAGAAAAAGCTTACAGAGAAAAGCTTAAGCTCGAAAAAGCAGCAGCAAAAGCCGCAAAGAAAAATAAATAATATCAACAAAAAACAGGGACCGGCTCATTGAGCCGGTCCCATATTTTATACCTTCTTTTTAATTATGAATTCTGAGAACAAAACGCCCATTTCGAGTTCGCTGAATTCAAGCTCCGCACAGCCGTTGACAAGTGTTTCTTTGGGTATGGTGTAGCTTGCACTCACAAAACCGTCGCAGAGCATAGCTTTATCATATGTATCATCGCATTCACCGCCAAACTGTGTACCCTCATAGATTACGTTGCCGTTTACGGCGATTCTGTGGTGCTGAGTATCGGATTTTTTATCGGCGTAGGTTATTCTCAACGTGTAGTCACAATCGGCAGTAAGACCGCCTATTTTGCACTTGAAACTGAGGTTGTCATATACCTTGAACATACAGGTCGGCATCTGACCGTTGTTAACGTTCGGTCTGTCGCCTTGAAAATTCATATAAACCTCGCCGCTTTGGGCAACGCCGCACTGCTCAAGTCCGTTGAGAGCTACTGAGAAGTAATATTCGTCACCGTCAACCTTGTTGCGGTCAAGAATATTCTGCATATATTCAACAGGGGAGTCAGCTTCGTTTGCAGCATCAAGCCTGCCGAGAAGCCATTTGCGGTCCGTTATCGGCAAATCCATTGTTTCAAGGATTGCTCCTCTTTCCCAGTTGTCGGCGCAGTAATTTTCGATGTCTGACTGTAAACCGATAAGGTCAAACAGCTTTTTTGCAAGAACGGTTATATCGTTGCGTTCGGCTTTATATACATCGTCAAAATCGGTCAGAAGAACGTTCTTTGCCGATTCAAGCTGACCCTTTCTGATTTCGCGTTTTGCTTTTTTTATAAGGTCAAGTTCAAATATGCGGCGGTGGCGAAGCACCCAATCACATTTTGCTCTCATAAGCAGCTGCAGGAAACGCCAGTTGTCATTGAGGAATGGATAGTCGGCTGAAAGCTCTTTGAAAAGTCGCAGCGTGTTGTCAATCGACGGGTTTTCTGCAGGGTCACACTGCCAGTTAAGTTCGAGCAGCATTATGCCGTCAGCCGCTTTCTGAACGTCTGCACCAAAGAAAAACAGACGGCAATAGTCGAGTAACGTTGTATTCAAATCGCAATCGGGGAAGAAGTCCATATCTGCCCACACCGCTTTGTTAACGTCGTCGGTTATGCCCTCGGAATAGCTGACAGAGCCAACAACGTAAGGTCTTGTAAGGCGGTGAATCAGCCTGTATTCACGGGGTCTGGGGTTAGTGCATTCACGGCTGAGGCCTGTTGTGAGTGCAAAATGCCAGTCATCGCGGTCAAAATGAACGGGATATTCGCATCTTACGTTGTGTGTGATATCGGGGTAAAGGCGAAGCGGATACTTTTCGGGTAGCCTGCGGCGAAGCTCGTCAATCGGGAACGCCTTGTTAGGTCCGATAATAACGCCGTCGATTTCGTCGGGCAGTTTTTCCATTTCTGTTATGAAACGTATACCCCAATCGGGAATGGAATGAGGCTGCTGTGCAGACGGCCACATCTGCACGTCGGGATGGACTGATTTTGCTGCCTTTGCAATTTCTCTGCACCTGAGAACAAATTCTTCGGGCTGAAGCTCACCCGGGTCGCCGCCGGGAGGAAAAACAACGTTGAGTCTCGGCATTTTTTCATAAAGCTTTTTGCGCCTCTCAACAGCAAAATCTATTGTTTCGCCGTCGTTGTTGGGATGCCAGACCGAAACGTCAAGGTCAAATTCATCTGCCATTGCCGCAGCATTTACAATAAATTCTTCCTCGTCATATTTCATCAGCCTGTTTCGCTTTGAAACGCCTCTTTCATAAGGAATATGCTCAACAGTGTTTGTGCCGAAAAACATCATATCAAGGTAGTATCTGCGGTAATCCTCATAGCTCCAGGCGTCATAGGTGTTCGGTGTGGTTCTGTAACCTACCTGATGACCTCTGATTTCTTTATCGGGAGAGTAAATTGCGCTGATATCATCGGTCAAAACGATTGTATCGCCGTTTTTTTCAATTTTGCGTAAAAACATACCGAAGCCGAAAATAAAGCCGCGTATTCCGCTTGCAAAAACCGCTGTGCAGGATTCTGTGCATTCAATGCGGTAACTGTCTTTGGAAAGTGCAGCATCATCGGCAAAAATAAAATTAGCCTCGTTTTTGCTGCAATATTCAATTCCTATAGAGCTTATTCTGTTTTTGATTTCCTCAGAAAAAAGCTCCGCCGCCTTCTTTGACGGCGGAGTTTCCGAGAATATTTTAAATTCTCTGTAATTTATCATTGTGTGTTCTCCGTGATTGTTTCATTTAAATCCTGTTGCTTCATTGCTGTTCGTGCAATTCGGTGTTCTTCAAGCTCGGCAAGCATCTGCTGCTTTCTTTCGCCGTGAACGTTGAAAAGTAAAAGCGAAAGACCGTAGCCGAATCTTGCTGCGGCAGGAGCCAGACAGAAAATTCCCCAGATTCCCTTAAGAACTTTCGGGTCTTTGTGAGGAATAATGTTGCCGTAAAGGTCTTTCTGGGGCTTGAATTTAATCCAGTCAAACACAGCGCCCGAAAGCCAGGAATGAACGCTTGATGAAAGCTTGTTGATGTAGCTTGAAACTGCGTTGACAATGCCCTCGTTGCGGATACCCGTCTGCCATTCAAGGTAGTCATACATATCGCCCTTGAGCAGAGGATCGCAAACGCCCATAACGTGGTTGGGCAGACCGCATATTGTAAGGCCAACCGTAACAATAATAAAGTCAACAAGGCTGTTGCCTGTGGGATTGTATCCGATAAAATAAAGAACCGTGTATGCGGCACCGCTGAAGATGCCTGCTGAAATTGCGGTGGTTCTCAGACCGACTTTTTCGATAAGCTTTGGAGCAAGGGGAGTGATGAAATAGTTGGGGATACCTGTGAAAAGGCTGCAAAGCAAACGGTTTGAAAGCTTGCCTGTGCAGTTGAGCCAGAAGAAATCCTCCGAAGCGCCGCCAACGCCTTTGATACCTCCAAAGAAGTTTGACAGAAGAAGTGCGCCGAGCGGGCGGCAGGTGATGATTGACTTTGCCGATTTGAAGAAACCTGTTTCTTTCATTTCTTCTTTTGAGGCAATTGAAACACGCTCACGCATACGGAAGAAGCCGTAAAGTGCGCCTGCAACGGCAAACAAGACAAAGAAAACAGAAAAACCGTTATAAACTTCGGGTTGCGTAACGGCGTTCTTTGTAACGCCGGGAACAAAGTCAACAAAAACGGGAACAAGCGACGGCAACCATGTGAAGAGGTTAACGAATTTCTGGGTTGCAATCAGCATACTTCGCTCGTTAGTGTTCGGGGTTATGTTGTAAAGAAGCAATTCCCAGCCGCTCAGATATGAAAAACCTATGCCGTAGATGATTGTTGAAGCAAGGGCGTAAATAAACATCTGCGAGCTGTTAAAGCTTGCGGGAACCGAATAAAACAGAACCGAAGCGATTGCCCAGAACGGCATCGAGAAAATAAGGAATGGGCGGAGTCTGCCCCAACGGGTTCTGCATCTGTCGATGATGATACCGGAAATGGGGTCGTCAAGAGCGTCCCAGATTGTCGAAATCATGCTCAGCGTACCGAAAGCCGTACCCGAAAGCCCCATAAAGCTCATCATAAAGTATTGCTTTGTTGCGCCAACGAAAGACGTAAGGTTGTTGATTGTGTAAGACGTTGCGGCAAACGCAGCAACCTCACGGGGACGAATCAACCTTTTCGTTTCGTTTTTATCAGACTTTTTTTCAACGGCAGTGTTTTCGCTTTTACTCAAGATCTCATCTCCTTAAGAAGAAAGTGATAAGAAACATATACAGTTATTCTAACATATACATAATGATGGTGTCAAACATTAAACCTCAGCAATTGCAAGTTAACCATATTTACATAAAAATGTATGATTTTAAGTGAATATTTTTCCGGAATCGGGCATATACTTTGATTATAACAGCCCTCAATTAGCGACAGAATAAAAATTTCAATTTTTTTGCAAATAACTATTGACTTTTTTTGAAAAACGTGTATAATTATAAAGCATTCAGCAAACAGAATATATCGCGGAGTAGAGCAGCTCGGTAGCTCGTCGGGCTCATAACCCGGAGGTCGCAGGTTCAAATCCTGTCTCCGCAACCAACAATACGAACCGAAAAAGATATCGGTTCGGAAAACCCAGAAACCACAACGGTTTCTGGGTTTTTTCGTCCCATTTTTCAAAGTAAGATTAAAAAGATATCATTTCCCCAAAACGACCTTTGGGGAGGACTTGAACTAAATTCGATATTTGCTATAATGCTATTGCTGCTTATAACGGTTTGAGACCATTCGTTTCTAAAATAATAAATAAGGCGGTAAATAGTAGTACAATATCGCTTGATTGGTATTGCGTTATTTTTTGTTTTGTGATATAATACCAGATGCGACACAGTTTAATATTACTCTGAACAGGCATACTATTGGTAAAAATGTATGCCTTGATATCATTTCCTGTTTGGAGTGAACTGTGTCGCAACAGATCAGGCTACGTTTTTCGG
>JAGBAK010000101.1 GCA_017938985.1 Clostridia bacterium | reverse complement strand
GGTAAAACCGCTTATTGCTTCGCAGTTTGTTTTGCAATACCGTAGGGGACGGCGACTCGACGTCCCGAATATGCCGAAGGGCATAAAAAAGCAGACCTTACGGTCTGACGGGTTGTCGGGGTCGCCAACCCCTACAATATTTTTTTCGGATACTGCAAATTTCACGGCAACAGCGTAGGGGCGACCCTCCGCGGTCGCCCGTTAACAACATTGAATCCGACGGCAACAACGTAGGGACAGCCCTTGCGGCTGTCCGAAACAACGTGCATTTCGTTGTTCAAAGAATAAAGAATATTGAATAAATAATAAATAATAAATCTCGGTGTAGGGGCGGATATCATCTGCCCGATAAAATGCAGTTATAATTTACCCTTTGCAATCCTCAGGCGTACCGCCAGCTCCTTTGAAAAGGAGCCCAAACAATCGGCGACATTTTCGCTGATAACTCCCGGCAACAACGTAGGGGCGACCTGTGGTCGCCCGAAAAAGCTGAAACGCAACCGTCGAAATAACGGAAAAACGGCGTGATTTGAAAGAACCGCACAGAAACTGAGGATTGCAAAAAATATCAGCTGAACCGCAGACAACAAATTTTGTTCTGCTTTTTAATCACTTTCACCAAAAACATCTTCTCTGCGGCAAAACCTTTGTGAAACTGTAAATTGACAAAAGCAATGCGGTGATGTAAAATATAGGCTGTATTTTTATAATAATAAGGTAATATAATATATTTACTTTAACCGAAAGGACGATATTATGGCTGTTTTCAGACCCTTCAAAGCCGTCAGACCCGTTCCCGAGTTTGCCGCAAAGGTTGCCGCTCTTCCTTATGACGTTATGAACAGCAAGGAAGCCGCCGAAATGGTTAAGGGCAACCCCTATTCATTCCTTCACGTTGACAAGGCGGAAATCGACCTTCCCGAGGGAACGGACCTCTATTCGGAGCAGGTTTACCTTAAGGCAAAGGCTAACCTTGAAAAGCTTGAGGCAGACGGCATCTGCAGACAGGACGAAGAAAACAGATTTTATATCTACCGTCAGGTTATGAACGGCAGAGCTCAGACGGGTCTTGTCGGTTGCGTTTCGATTGACGATTATATCAACAACGTTATCAAAAAGCACGAGCTCACAAGAGCCGATAAAGAAGCCGACAGAATCAACCACGTTGATTACTGCAACGCAAACACAGGCCCCATTTTTCTGACCTACCGTCCGCAGGCAAAGCTTGCCGCAATTCTCAACGGCTGGAAAGAAAGCCACGCTCCCGTTTATGATTTTGTGACCGACGACGGTATCGGCAACACCGTGTGGGTTATTGACTGCCCCGAAACAACCGCAGAAATCGCTTCTCTTTTTGAGGGCGTTGACTATCTTTATATTGCAGACGGTCACCACAGAGCCGCTTCCGCCGTTAAGGTCGGTCTCAAGCGCCGTGAGCAGTTCCCCGAATCTGACGGCAGCGAAGAATTCAATTTCTTCCTTGCGGTTCTTTTTGATTGCGACGAGCTTGAAATTATGGACTATAACCGTGTGATGAAAGACCTGAACGGCAACACCGAAGAAGAATTCATTGCAAAAATCAGCGAAAAATTCACCGTTGAAAAATACGGCAAAGATGCTTATAAACCCGAAAAGGCTCACACCTTCGGAATGCTTCTCGGCGGCGAATGGTATAAGGTTGAGGCAAAGGACGGCACGTTTGACGCAAACGACCCCGTTGCCGCACTTGACGTTTCAATTCTTCAGAATAACCTCATTTCTCCCGTTCTCGGCATTGATGACCCCAGAACAGATAAACGCATCGACTTTGTCGGCGGTATCAGAGGTCTCGGCGAGCTTGAGAGAAGAGCAAACGAGGATATGTGCCTTGCGTTTTCAATGTATCCTACAACGCTTCGCGAGCTGATGGATATTGCCGATGCAGGCAAGCTTATGCCGCCCAAATCAACCTGGTTTGAGCCAAAGCTTCTGAGCGGATTGTTTATCCACAAACTTAAATAATAAAAATATCCTTTTGGGTCAAACTAATTCCGAAAGGATACTTTTATGAAAGGATTTTTTATGGATAAGGTTGCGTTTTTTGATACAAAACCGTATGATAAGCTCTATTTTGACGAGCTTAAAGAGCAGTACGGAATAGAAATTGAATATTTTGAGTCAAAGCTCAGTCCCAGAACCGCCGTTATGGCAAAGGGCGCAAAAGCGGTTGTTGCTTTTGTCAACGACGACGTCGGCAAGGAAACGATTTCCGTTTTAAAAGAAATCGGCGTTGAGCTTATCGCCCTGCGCTGCGCAGGCTATAACAACGTTGACCTTGCGGCGGCAAAGGACGTTATTCCCGTTGTGCGTGTGCCCGAATATTCTCCCCACGCCGTTGCGGAGCACGCTCTTGCGCTGCTGCTCACCCTTGTGCGCAAAACCCACAAGGCATATATCCGAACAAGAGATTTCAATTTCAGCCTCAACGGCTTTGTCGGCTTTGACCTCCACGGCAAAACCCTCGGCGTTATCGGCACGGGCAAAATCGGTATGGCGTTTATTGAAATCTGCAGAGGCATAGGTATGAACGTTATTGCCTATGACCCTTATCCCTCACAGGGTTACCTTGAATACGTTTCGCTTGAGGAGCTTTTTGCGCGCTCCGACGTCATTTCGCTCCATTGCCCGCTCACAAGCTCAACCTATCACATCATCAACAGCTTTTCGCTTAAGATGATGAAGGATAAGGTGTTCATTCTCAACACCTCAAGAGGTGCGCTGATTGACACCGAAGCGCTGATTGAAGGCATCAAAAGCGGCAAGGTCGGCGGCGCAGGTCTTGACGTTTACGAAGAAGAAAACGAGTTCTTCTATGAGGATTTGTCCGAAAGCATTCTTAAAGACGACGTTCTTTCAAGGCTGATTATGATGCCCAACGTGCTTGTAACCTCGCATCAGGCGTTCCTGACCCACGAAGCGCTGTGCCGCATTGCCGAAATAACCCTCGGCAACATCAGGGATTGCTTTGATGGCAAAAAGCTTGAAAACGAGATCGTTGCAAAGAAAAAGATTTTAAGGAACGAATAGCAACTATTTGAATTATTAACCGATTAACTGATGTTTTATAATTGCCCGAACACAAAGTGTTTGCAATCCTCAGGCTCTATGAGCCAGCTCCTTTCAAAAGGAGCCCAAACGGTCAGTAATAGTGTTACGCAGAAAGCTTGCTGCTATAGTGGCCTCCTTTTGAAAGGGAACGTCACCGAAGCGCCGCCTGTGGCGGATGAAGCGAGGTGAGGTTCTGCTCAAAACAGGAAGAATTTCGACCGGCAGGGAGAAAGGCGACCATATTTTGAGTGGCGTTTCTTTTTTGGCGTAGCCAAAAGACGGAGGATTGCAAGAGAATAAGATTAATAACATTGATTAAAGCACAAACACTCTTGCTAAATTAATCATATTGTTCGGCAAAAATTTTATATGTTCGATAAAAAATATGTATTTTGCACAAAGCGGCGTGAAAACAGAATGATTATTGCATAATATCGCTGAATTGCTCATAAATATGCAACAATTCCTTGACTTTATGCAGATTAATATGTATAATTATGCGTATATTAATTCCCGAGGTAGAGTTATATGAAAAAGACAAAGATTTTTATTGACGGCAAAGAGGGCACAACCGGTCTGCGCATTTTTGACCGTCTTAACATAAGAGAAGATATTGAGCTTATCACCTTGCCCGAAGAAAAACGCAAGGACGTTGACGCAAGAAAAGAAGCGCTCAACGCCTGTGACATCGCTTTTCTCTGTCTGCCCGATGCGGCGGCGAAAGAGTCGGTTTCGCTGATTGAAAACCCCGAGGTCAAGGTTATTGACACCTCAACGGCTCACCGCACCGAGCCCGACTGGGCTTACGGTTTTCCCGAGCTTTCGGAGGAACACCTTGAAAAAATCAAAAATTCAAAGCGTGTTGCTGTGCCGGGTTGCCATGCAAGCGGCTTCATCGCCCTTGTATATCCTCTTGTCAAGGCAGGTATCCTGCCTGCCGATGCTCTGCTGACCTGCCATTCAATCACAGGCTACAGCGGCGGCGGCAAAAAGATGATTGCCGAATACGAAAACGGCTCAAGGGGAATCAAATATGCCGCACCCCGTCAGTATGCGCTCACACAGGAGCATAAGCATCTCAAAGAGATGAAGGCAATAACGGGCATTGAGAATGCTCCCGTTTTCTGCCCGATAGTTTCCGATTTTTACTGCGGAATGGCAGTTACCGTGCCGCTTTTCAAGGCAAACCTTGCCGAGGGCAAAACTGTTGCCGATATAGTTGATACATACAAAAAGCTTTATGACGGCAAGTTTGTCCGTTACACCGAGGATTTGGGCGAGGATGCAATGCTCGGCGCAAATGCTCTTGCGGTCAAAGACTGCATGGAA
This sequence comes from Clostridia bacterium, assembly GCA_017938985.1. Taxonomy (GTDB): domain Bacteria; phylum Bacillota; class Clostridia; order Oscillospirales; family Acutalibacteraceae; genus CAG-177. The sequence goes on along the minus strand of JAGBAK010000101.1, from coordinate 145 downwards.
ATCACCGTTAAGGGTAACGACGAAAGAATTCTTCTTATTGCAAGATACGATAATCTCGGCAAAGGCGCTTCGGGCGCAGCCGTTGAATGCCTGAATATTCTTATGGGCGCAGACCCCGAAACAGGTCTGGCTCTTTAATTTGGGG
>JAGBAK010000100.1 GCA_017938985.1 Clostridia bacterium | reverse complement strand
GACAAAATGTCCAAAAACATAAAAGATAACGGCTTCAACACCGCTTTTGTTCATCTGCGTGCAAATTCCGATGCTTTTTACAAATCGGATATTTTTCCGTATTCAACATACATTGCAGGCAAAGAAGGCAACTCGCTTTCATTTGACCCGTTTGAAGTTCTGCTTGAAAGCGCAAAAGCAAACGGAATCTCTGTTCACGGCTGGATAAATCCGTTCCGTGTGAACACCAAAAACGACGTAAACGTTCTGAGCAACAGCAACCCTGCCAAAAAAATTCTCGATTCGGGCAATGCCGATGGCAGAGTCTGCGTGCTTGCAAACGGCATTTACTATAATCCTGCGCACACAGAAAATCACAAGCTGATTCTTGAAGGCGTGCGTGAGATTATTAATAAATATGATGTTGACGGAATTCATATTGACGATTATTTTTATCCGTCAACAAGCGAAGAAATCGATAAAATCCAGTATTCTGCCTATAAATCCTCGGGCGGCAAGCTCAGCCTTACCCAATGGAGAATTGCAAACGTCAACTCGTTTGTATCTGCGCTTTATTCTACGGTTAAAGCAATTGATTCTACGCTGATTGTCAGCATAAGCCCTTCGGGGCAGGTTGATAAAACTCTTGCCGAAGCATATGCTGACTGCCGTACGTGGCTCAAGCAAAGCGGATATGCCGATATCATCATTCCGCAGATTTATTTTGGATTTGACCACCAGACGCAGGATTTCGAAAAACTTCTCAAGCAATGGGCTTACCTGCCACGTCACGCTTCGGTAAAGCTTGTCTGCGGCATTCCTGCTTATAAATGTGCAAAAGCAGATGCTTATGCAGGCACGGGCAAAGACGAATGGATACAAAACACAGACGTGCTTGCAAGACAGCTGCAAAGCATACGCAAAAACAAAAACTACAGCGGTTTTGCGGTTTTCTCTTACGCTGATCTTGAAAGAGCTGCCTGTAAAACAGAAATTCAGAATTTAAAAAACGAAATAAAAAAATAACGGGGTAAAAGATGAAAAATAATAAAGGTCTTATAATTGCTATAATATGTGTTGTTACGGCTATGGTCGGTATTATTACCGCTATGGTTCTGACAGGCATATTTTCCAAGGATAAAGAAGAAAAAGACGGCAAAACATCCGCAACAAAAGTAACGCAGCAAAGTGATGAAACAACGGTTCTGCCTGCCGCAACACGTCCCAAAAGCAAGAAACCCGATTCAGTGGTTGCAACTGTTTATTCTTCTTATTCGGACAAAAGCGCTGCAGAACTTGCAGAATTCCATAAATTCGGCTTCAACACAGTTATTTTTGAACTGACGGCCGAAAACGCCGAAACAGTTTTGCCGCTTCTCGAAAGCGCCAAAACCGCACAGCTCTATTTCGGCATCAAAACAGATATCTCTGAAAACAGCGCATTTATTACGGCATTTATCGAAAAAAACAACGTCGATTTTGTTATAGTTTCAGGTATTGACGAAGCCTCGTCTGATTACGGCAAAACCGTAAGCGATATATGTAAAAGCATCAAAACAATTGACGCTGCAACAGAAATCGGAGTTGAACCTACAAATATCCAGATCGCAAACGAAAGTCTGACTGCTTTAATCGGCAAATGTGTTGATTTTGTTTACGTTGCGCAAAAAACGAATGACAAATCAGGCATGGAATCTTTTGCGAAGGCACAGATTACGTGGAGCGAAAACGGCTCGCCGGTATGGCTCTGCCATAATCTGACGGGTTTATCGTCTTTTGATACAGCAAAAGCAACGGAGTTCATAGCATTGATTTCAAATTCCGCAAACATATCTATGTGCAAGGGTATTGCATTTACGCCCTTCAAAGACATATCATCCGCGAGCGGTGCGGCTGCAGATTCTCTTCTCGAATACATAAAAACAAGGCAGACGTATCTGCTTGACAAAGAGCTTGAAATCACAAGCCACAAATCAACAACATTCACCGTTGAACAGTCAACGGTAACTTTCAGAGGAACGTCAAGCCCTGCATACGATCTCCTTTGCAACGGTCAGAAGCTGAAAGTTGCCAAAACGGGCGATTTTTCGGTTGACTGTGAACTTAACCCGGGCGAAAATAAAATCACTTTTGAACATAAAGGCAAATCCTACGTTTACACGGTAACCTACAAAATAAAGCTTCTCAAATCTGTTTCACCGTCAACTGATTCAACTGTTCCGGGAGGAATGGAGGTAAACGTTACCGCACTTGCTCTCAAGGGAGCAAAAGTTACGGTAACATTTAACGGCAAAACGGTTGAAATGACAGAACTGGGCGGTATTTTTGATGAGGAAAGCGATACTCTTGACACGGAATCAGATTTTTCTGATTTCACGGCAACTTTAAAAATGCCTGCCGCAACCACGTCCGCACAAAAGCTCGGCAAATTTACCGTAAAGGCAACCTACGGTTCACTTTCCGAGACACTCAGCGGCGGCAACATCACGGTTAAAGCAAAAGCTGCGCCTCCCCCTGCTCCGCCTACACCTCCTGCCACGACTACAACCGAAAAACCAACAGAAAACGTAACATCCGAATCAACAACAGGTTCCGGCGTTAACGCAACAGAGCCTTCAACAAAAGACCCTGAAAACACAGGTTCAATCACCACTTCGGGTAACAGCGGCGATAAGCTTGAAAGATATTATTACACGCAAAATTACGGCTACGGCACGGCAAGAATTTGTGAAATAATCGACGATTACGTTGAAGTATATCCGGGCTATACATCAGCCACATATTCCGTTCCCGATTGCTCACCGTTGCCCAAAACAACTGTTGATTACGTTGTTGATGAAGCAATATTTGACGAAACTGACACATACTATATTCTCGCTTCAGGCGTAAAAGTTCCCGAGCTTCATGAAGAAAGATTGGATTCGGGCGTAAACGGAACAATCAAACACGTCAAGATCACCAACGGATACGTTATGCCTAAAAACAGCATCCGTGTAGTTTCCACAACCTGCAACGATGATAAAACGGTTATTGTTCTTGATATGAACCGCCCTGTTGCATTCAACGCAAAGCTTACGGGTCAGACATACGGTCAATATGCACCTGACAGATACGTAACCGTCAGCTCGCTCAACTGCAAGGGTCTTGAATTTGTTTTCAGCGACACTTATGATGCAAGCGGTTCAAACGCCTTTATGAATTCCGTAATCAAGAGCAGCAAGTGGGATTCAGACCGCGACAATTCAACCGTAACTCTTTCGCTGACACTCACAAACAGCGGTAAATTCTACGGCTATCATTATGAGTATGGCAAAGACGGAATGCTCACCATAACAATCAGCCACAAGCCCAAATCGCTCAAAGATGCCGTAATCATGCTTGACCCCGGTCACGGCGGAATTGACCCCGGTGCCGCCTGCGCAGTTAAGGTTACAGGCTTTAACAACGAAAAAGACATCAACCTTTCAATTGCCGCAACGGTAAAAGAGCTTCTTGAAGCAGAGGGCGCAACCGTTATTATGACAAGAAACGGCGATGACTGGCGAAGCTACACCCAGCGCAACAACGCCGTCAGAGACCGCGACCCCGATATGTTTATCTCTATCCACTGCGACTCAAGCTCAACCGCCTCTGCAACGGGAACGTCGGCTTATTATTACAGAGCTTATTCCCAGCCGCTTGCAAAAGCCGTTCATGACAGACTGGTTGACGCATATAAGACAGAGATTTACAAAGACAACACCGAAATCAAGATTGACAGAGGCACAAACTTCTATGCCTTCAGAGTTGCAAGGGTTGAGGAATGCCCGGCAATACTGATTGAATACGGTTTTGTTTCAAACATCGAAGAATGTCAGACTCTTCAGAACGCCGAAACCCGTGAAATTCTTGCACAGGCAACGGTTGACGGCATTAAGGACTATCTTGCAAAGAGCTGATTTTGCGATTAATCAGATCACAGATTTTATAGGCAGGTATGCTCAGCAAAAACCAACACCCAAAGAAATGCAGGCATATCTGCCCCATAAAGTTAAACGGCTTATCAGAATAATCCCAAACTCCCCAGCCAAGCTTTACGTTGACGATAAGTCCGACGGCAAGTTCGAGGCTTGTTATAATAAAGGCGCCCATCAGGCAACGGTAAAACAGTCCGATATCTTTGCTTTTATTTATCATATTCAGCAGCACAAGCACTGCGCCGCCCGTGAGCACCATCGTCCAGTGTGTGTATCCTCTGGCGACAACCTCAAGCATACCGTAGAATACACCGCCAAAAGCGAAACAAAACAAACTTTCTTTTAATCTTGTCATCAAATCACCCGCATTTATATTTAGCAAACGAGGTAATCTTATGCGGCAAATGAACGTTTTGGTAAAACCTGCTTCATCGCTGTGCAATTTAAAATGCTCTTACTGTTTTTATTGCGACGAGGCAGAAAACAGAAACGGCGGAAATGCTTCGGTTATGTCAGCCGAAACTGCCGAAAATCTTATAAGAAGAGTTCTTGACTTTTGCGGTGAAGGCTCGGATATAAGCTTTATGTTTCAGGGCGGAGAACCGCTTATGGCAGGCACTGACTTTTTCAAAAAGTTTATTGGTACCGCCGAAAGTTTAAAAGACAGCGAAACGAAAATCAGATATTCGCTGCAAACAAACGGCACACTTATTAACGATGAATTTGCTGAGTTTTTCAAAGAGCACGGCTTTTTGATAGGTGTCTCTATTGACGGAGATGAAGCAACGCACAACGCAAACCGATGCGGTTCTTTTAAAAAAGCAATGAACGGCATTGATTTGCTTCGCAAAAACGGCGTTGATTTCAACATTCTTTCGGTTATCACGTCAAAAACCGATGCAGCAAAGCTTTTTGCATTTTACAAAGAAAACGATTTTCGTGACGTTCAGCCGATATATTGCCTTGACCCTCTCAACGGCAATAAAAGTGACTACAGCCTTGACGCAAAATCATTTGCAAGATTCCAGAAAAGGTTTTTCAATCTTTGGTTTTCCGAGATATCAAACGGCGGAAGATTCTACGTCAGGGATTTTGACAATCTGCTCTCTCTTATGACTGTCGGCTATGCCGAGCAGTGCGGCGCAAGCGGCAGATGCAATGCGCAGCTTGTTGTTGAAGCTGACGGCACCTGTTACCCCTGTGATTTTTACTGTCTTGACGAATACGAATGCCCCAACATTAATTCAGCATCAATCAACGATATTCTTAAATGCGACGGATTGCGCAAGTTTATGGATTATGACGAGCCAAAAAACAAGCTCTGCGCCGAATGCCCCGTCAGACCGCTTTGTAACGGCGGCTGCAAAAGATACAGAAGTCTTTATAATCAGCTTTCAGGTTACTGTCCGAGAATGGATTTTATTATTCACGCAGTTGAAAAGCTAAAGAACGTGAGGTAACGATATGAAAAAACCTAACATAATTTTTTATTTTTCCGACCAGCAGAGAGCCGACAGTGCAGGCTGTTACGGTCAGAAGCTGCCCGTAACGCCAAACCTTGACGCACTTGCAGAAGAAGGCACTCTTTTTGAAAATGCTTTCACTTGTCAGCCTGTCTGCGGTCCGATGAGAGCCTGCCTGCAAAGCGGCGTTTATGCCTCACAAATCGGTTGTTACCGCAACGATATTGCTCTGCCAACAGACTGCAAAACCATTGCTCACTATATTAAAGACGCAGGCTACGACACTGCATACATAGGAAAATGGCATCTTGCATCCGATAAAGACCACAACCTCAAAACAAAGCCCACGCCCAAAGAGCGCAGAGGCGGCTATGATTACTGGCGTGCTTCCGATATTCTTGAATTTACCTCTCACGGCTACAACGGCTATATTTTTGATGAAAACTGCAACCGCCTTGATTTCAAAGGCTACAGAGCAGACAGAATCAATGATTATGCAATTGAGTATATTAAAAAAGAAAAGCATGAAAAGCCTTTCTTTATGTTCGTTTCGCAGCTTGAACCGCATCATCAGAATGACAGACTGCGTTTTGAAGCACCCAAGGGTGCAAAAAAGAATTTTAAAAACTATGACGTGCCCGGTGACCTGCAGGGAATGCTCGGAGACTGGAAACTGCAGATGCCCTCCTATCTCGCCTGTTGCAACAGGGTTGACGTAAACTTCGGTAAACTCATTCAGACTCTTAAAGACGAAGGCATTTACGATAATACAATAATCATATACACCTCTGACCACGGCTGCCATTTCAGAACAAGAAACTTTGAATATAAGCGCTCATGTCACGACGGAAGCACAAAAGTTCCGCTTGTTATATGCGGAGGCGGCTTCACAGGCGGCGGAAGAGTAAAAGACCTTGTTTCGCTTATTGACCTGCCCGCTACCCTGCTTGAAATTGCAGGCGCAGAAATTCCCGAACATTTTATGGGCAAGAGCCTTTGTGATCTCAAGGGGCACGAAAGTGTGTTTATGCAGATATCGGAGAGCCAGATTGGCAGAGCTGTCCGCACCAACAAATGGAAATACAGCGTTTGCGCCAAGAATGCCGACTGTGCTTTTGCCGAAAAATATTATGAAGATTGCCTTTATGACCTTGAGACAGACCCTTATGAAAAGACAAACCTTATCTCCGACCCGAAATATAAAGCAGAACGAGAAATGCTCCGCAACATTTTGATTGAATATATGCAGAAAGCAGGAGAACCCTGTCTTGATATTCAGCCAAAACAATAGCTAAACGCAAAAAGCCACTGCTTGTTTGCAGTGGCTTTAAATTTTATATTGAGTTTATCTTGTGGGGTTGGCTGTTGTTTTGAGCATAACGTCGTGATATCCGCCCTCAACAATACTTGTTGCCGAAACAACGGTGAGCTTTGCATTCTTCTGAAGGTCGGGAATATTAAGCACGCCGCAGTTGCACATTGTTGACTTTACCTTATAAAGGCTCTTTGCAACGTTATCACTGAGTGAACCGGCATAGGTTACGTATGAATCAACGCCCTCTTCAAAGCTGAGCTTTGCTTTGCCGCCGAGGTCATATCTCTGCCAGTTTCTTGCTCTGTTCGAGCCTTCACCCCAATATTCCTTAACGTAAACGCCGTTAACCATAAGCTTGTTTGTGGGGCTTTCGTCAAAACGGGCAAAGTATCTGCCGAGCATAAGGAAGTCTGCGCCCATTGCAAGAGCGAGTGTCATATGATAATCGTGAACAATGCCGCCGTCTGAGCAAATGGGAACGTAAATGCCCGTTTCCTTATAATACTCATCTCTTGCAGCAGCAACTTCGATAAGAGCTGTTGCCTGACCTCTGCCGATACCCTTTGTTTCTCTTGTGATGCAGATTGAACCGCCGCCGATGCCGACCTTAACAAAGTCTGCACCTGCTTTTGCAAGGAAGAGGAAGCCGTCTCTGTCAACAACGTTGCCTGCGCCGACCTTCACCTTATCGCCATACTTTTCACGGATGAATGCAAGGGTCTGCTCCTGCCATACTGTGTAGCCTTCTGATGAGTCAATGCAAAGAACGTCTGCACCTGCTTCAACGAGTGCGGGAACTCTCTTTTCGTAATCAAGAGTATTTATACCTGCACCGACAAGGTAGCTCTTGTTTGCATCAAGGAGCTCCTGAGGATTCTCCTTGTGCTGTGAATAGTCCTTACGGAATACAAAATAGCTAAGATTGCCTTCTGCGTCAATAAGAGGAAGGGAATTAAGCTTATGCTCCCAGATGATATCGTTGGCATCCTTAAGAGACGTTGTATCGGGCGCAGTAATAAGCTTATCAAAAGGAGTCATAAAATCGGCAACAGGAGTTTCGGGAGACATTCTGCTGACTCTGTAATCTCTGCCTGTAACAACGCCGAGAAGCTTACCGTTGGGTGTGCCGTCATCTGTAACAGCCATTGTGCTGTGACCTGTTGCTTCAACAAGCTCAAGAACTTCTGCAAGTGTTGAATCGGGCTTAAGGTTTGAGTCACTTACAACAAAACCTGCCTTATAGTTTTTAACTCTTGCAACCATAGCAGCCTCGTCTTCAATGCTCTGCGAACCGTAGATAAATGAAATGCCGCCTTCTTTTGCAAGTGCAATTGCCAGCGTGTCGTTTGAAACCGACTGCATAATTGCAGAAACCATAGGTATGTTGAGGCTGATGGGGCATTCCTCTTCGCCCTTTCTGTACTTAACAAGAGGTGTTTTCAGAGAAACGTTAACGGGGATGCACTCTCTTGAAGTGTAACCGGGGATGAGAAGATACTCGCTGAATGTTCTTGAAGGCTCCTGACAATAAATTGCCATTTTAATCACTCCTTATATATTAGTCATTTTTATTTTATTTGAATTAAGTAACGGTCTGCTTATCTGCAGAATTCCGCTACATAGTTATCGATACTGCTTTTGATAATTTCAATCGCTTTTTCTCTGTTCTGAATCTCATCAACAACGGTTTCTTTGCCTTCAAGAGATTTATAAACCGAGAAAAAGTGTTTCATTTCATCAAAAAGATGCTTGGGAAGCTCCGAAATATCTTTGTATTCGTTATAGTTAGGGTCGTTGAAGGGAATGGAAATGATTTTTTCGTCAAATTTTCCGCTGTCCTTCATGGTAATAACGCCTATGGGATAGCAACGAACAAGAGTCATCGGATCAATGCTTTCGCTGCTGATAACAACAACGTCAAGCGGGTCACCGTCATCGCCGTAGGTTCTGGGAATAAAGCCGTAGTTTGAAGGGTAATGCGTTGAGGTGTAAAGGATACGGTCAAGCATAAGCAGACCTGTTTCTTTATCAAGCTCATATTTCTTTTTGCTGCCCTTTTTGATTTCAATAACCGCCATAAAATCATCGGGAGTTATTCTTTTGGGGCTGATGCTGTGCCAAATATTACTCATTTTATCGCCTTCTGTTAAATTCGTTTATATGTTGTAAATTTGAACTTAACGCCGTTATGTTCGAGTTCTTCGTCCTCAACGGCAAGAACCCAATCCTGCGCCGTTTCAAGGTTGGGAAAAAACTTATCGGCAGGCTTTGCCGAATCAACCTTTGTAACGTAAGCGGTATCACAATAAGGCAAAAGAAGCTCATAAACCGCCGAACCGCCTATAACGTAAACCGTGTTTGTGTCATATCTCTCAAGCTGAACAAAAAGTTCATCAATTGAGTGACAGGTTATAACGTCGGGTGCACTCCAGTTCTCATCCTTTGTGAGAACTATGTTCACTCTGTCAGGCAGCGCTTTGGGACCGGGGAAAGTCATAAAGGTTTTTCTGCCCATAACAACAACATTGCCCGTTGTTTTTTCTTTAAAAAATCTCATATCGGCAGGAATGCGGTTAAGCAAGGAATCTCCGTTGCCGATAGCCCAGTTGGTATCAACATTAACAATTGCTTTCATTCAATTTATCCTCTTCTATATACAAACTCGCCCGTGCTCAGATTGCAACGGGAATTTTTTCCGTAAACTCGTGGAAATTATAGTTTTCAATTTTGAAGCTGTCTTTTGTGAAAGAATAAAAATCCGTTATGCTCTTATCAAGTGTTACCGTCGGAGCATCAAAAGGAGTTTTTTCAATAAGCTTTTCAACAATGGGTACGTGACGGTCATAGATATGGGCATCGGCAATAACGTGAACAAATTCGCCGACCTCAAGACCGCTGACCTGTGCAAGCATACAGGTGAGCGCCGAATACTGGCACACGTTCCAGATGTTTGCGGCAAGCATATCCTGCGAGCGCTGGTTAAGAATCGCATTAAGCTTGTTGCCCGTTACGTTGAAGGTCATACCGTATGCACAGGGATAAAGAGCCATTTCACTCAAATCCTGATGCACGTAGATGTTTGTAAGAATACGGCGGCTCTGGGGGTTATGCTTCAAATCATAAAGAACACGGTCAACCTGGTCCATATCGCCCTCTTTATAATGATGCTTAACGCCAAGCTGGTAGCCGTATGCCTTACCGATTGAGCCGTTTTCGTCCGCCCACTGATCCCATACATGGCTGCCGAGATCATTGATATTGTTTGACTTTTTCTGCCATATCCAGAGCATTTCGTCAACTGCGCTCTTGAGAAATGTTTTTCTCAGAGTGAGAATGGGAAACTCTTCTGCAAGATTATACCGGTTAACAACGCAGAATTTTTTGATTGTGTGTGCGGGAGTTCCGTCTTCCCATCTGGGTCGGACGTCAAGGTCGGTATCCCATATTCCGTTCTGAAGAATATCCTTGCAGGTATCAATAAATACTTTATCGGCAAAGCTCATCAGTTTAACCTCCCAGTTTGTTTATATAATCGCCAATCCCCTGTTCAAAGTTAACACCGAAACGGGTATCGGTTTTTGCGTCGTGCGTTCTTCTGATGGCGGCGCAGGTAAAATCAAGCGCTATGTCAGCACTCTCAAAAATATTTTTACCTCTCATATATGCTCCGATAAGAGCCGAAGCAAAAACGTCACCCGTGCCGTAATATATGCCGTCATACTTTTCTGAAAAATTATAGTGAATATCGCCGCCGTTAAATACGGCACATCCGATTTCGTCTTCATTAAAAGAGACACCAGTAAGAACGATTTTCTTTGGTCCGATTGCCGAAAGGCGTTCGAGCAGACTCTCAATATATTCCTTACTGTAAGGCGGCTCAACGTATTCTTCACCAAGAAGAAAAGCTGCCTCGGTAAGGTTTGGAACAATTATATCCGCCTTTCCGCAAAGCTTTGCCATTTCTTCAGCAAAGTTTTCATCAAAGGTTGTGTACATTCTTCCGCTGTCCGCCATTGCGGGGTCAACAAGAACCACACAGCCGTCTTTCCTGAATTCATCAATAAAATCACAGACCATCTCAACCTGCTCTGTTGAGCCGAGAAAACCGCTGTAAATACCGTCAAATTCTATACCGAGCGATTTCCAGTGTTTTGCCATTGAGGGCAAGTCGCTTGTCAGGTCACGGTAAGTGTAACCCGTGATATCACCCGTATGGGTTGAAAGAACGGCCGTGGGCATAGCCGCCGCTTCAATTCCGGCTGCCGAAATTATCGGCAAAGCGGCAGTCAAAGAGCACTTGCCGATGCCCGATATATCGTGAATTGCGGCAACTCTCCTCTGCTTTTCCAAATCTATCCGTCCTTTTGGCATTCAAGTATTTTATCTATTATACAACCCGATTTCAAAATTTTCAACACTCAAAATTAATTTTGTATATTTTAATTCTTTATTGTATTCCCAAACAGATTTTTTTGGTTATTGCGTGAAAAAACACTTTACATACAGCGTAAAAAGTGCTAATATTAATGGGTATTATTACTTATACAAATTTTATTTGTAAGGAGACTTTAAAATGAACGGCTTCAGCAAAAAAGTTGTCAGCATCATTCTCGCCCTGTCAATGGTATTTGCATGCGCCACTTCAACAGGCGCAGCAGCAGCTTCATCCGCTGCAGAATTCTTTACCGACTTCGGCGTTTTTGCTCTTGACAAGATTCTCACCACAGTTATCGGCGCTCTCAACCTCATAATACCCGACAGCGACGAAATCATGAAAATGAAGGATTACACTGACGAACTGCTTTATCGCGGCACAGAAAAATGGCTTGAAGAACCTGCCGAAAACGCAAAGTGGAAGCTCGGTTACGGCAAAGCATCCGTTGTTCCCGAAGATTGGCAGACCAAGGATTATTATCTTGGCGGCTTCATGTCACTCCAGAACGGTATGGCAAACAAGATTGAAGAAGTTGTTGACGATATGCAGGTAAGAGTTATCGCAGTTGACGACGGTTCAGGCAGAGGCATTGCTGTTTTTGCTAACATCGACTCAATCGGTATGTCAAACTATGACATCAAAAACATCAGAAAAGCTCTTATTGAACTTATGCCCAACACAAAGTTCAGCACAATCACCGTTACCGCAACTCACGTTCACAGCGGCGTTGACACACAGGGTCTCTGGACAAACCTTCTGCCCAAGCTCCTTGGCAACATTGCAAAGAACTACATCGGCATCGGTCAGATGACCCCCGGCGTTGACACCGAATATATGGCATTCCTTACTGAGAAAGCTACAGGCGCTATGAAGGAAGCTATTGAAAATATGACTCCCGGCACAATGAAATATGCCGTTAAAGAGCTTGATGAGGAATATTTCAACAACAAGAACAGACCTTCATCAGATTCTCTTATTCAGGAGATGGCAAGATTCACATTCACTCCCGACGTAATCGACACCGCCCACAGAGAAACTCTTATTGTTAACTACTCTGCTCACCCCGACATCGCAGGTCTTGCAGTTGATAAAATTGATAACGGCAGACAGCTTTCAGGCGACTACGTTGTTCATATGGGCAAGGTAATTGAAGAAGCCGGCAAAAACTTTATGTTCTTCAACGGTGCTATTGCGGGTATTTATGCCGGCAGACACCCTGCAAGTGACGGTGTTCCCACTGAAAGACGTTGGAACGAATCCGAAAGAATCGGCAGAGAGCTCGGCACAATCGCTCTTAACCTCACAAACTCCGAAGATGTCATCCGCGCAAACGCTGACTGGAAAACGCTCAATAAAGAAATGGAAATCGGCGGCGAACACTACACACTCTGGTTTGAAAACTGGGAACCCGCTACAGAAAAAGAGCTTGATCCCATGCTCAACATTATGATTTCCGAAGCAAAAATAAGAGTTACCAATCCCCTTATTCAGCTTGTAGGCAAGCTTGGTCTTGTTAACTACAACGTTTATAAGGAAGGTCTCAGATACTACATCTTCGTAGAAGTCGGCTATATGGAAATCGGCGACGTTAAGGTTGTTCTTATGCCCGGCGAAATCGTTCAGGACCTTATCGAAGGCGGTTCTTCACTCACAGCTGAAGGCTCATATTCAGGCAAGGATTTTGAACAGCCCTGCATTGACGAACTCTTTGGCGAAGACACACTCTGCTTCGGTCTTGCAAACGATGCTATCGGCTACGTTGTTCCCGATAACGACTACGCACTTGCACTTATCGACGGTCACTATCAGGAAATGATTTCTCTCGGCAAGTATGCAGCTTCATCCATCATGGAAGAATTTGTCAGAATTTCAGAAAAAGTAAAATAAAACCATAAACAATTTTTTAAGGACTCGCTTCGGCGGGTCCTTTTTTTGTTGCAATTATCGGTTTAATTTGTTAAAATTAATATATAGTTTATATGTTCAGCCAAAACAGATATTACGGAGGCTATTATGCAAAAAATAATCAGTATGTTGCTGAGTCTTTTTACTGCCCTTTCTCTCTCCGCTGAGGGAATACCCTATATGTTCAGACCCACAATCGTTATAGATGCATCGGTATCGCTCGGCGACGTTTCAACAAAGGCAACGGGATACCTTTACGGTCTTGCACAAAGCAACGTACCCGATTCAAACATTGTTGAAAGCCTTGATATTTCAAGCGTTTCGCAGAAAGTAATCGGCGGTCTGCAACACCCCATCGGCGACGTTGACGACGTTTCGCCGCAGCTTGACAGTTGCGACTACATTGTTGTTTATCTTCAGGATTGCTTCGACACGTGGTATTATTGCCACGAGGAAATAAACAACCTGCGCAAAAGCGGAAACTATGACGGGCTTGAATTTATGCGTGAACGTTTTCTGCCGCAGGTACGCGAAAAAGTGACCGAGCTTTCGCAAAAAGACTATGCCGACAGACTTGTTTATTGCCTTTATAATGAGTGTGACAACGCCGTATGGTTCGGCACGCCCAATGAAGATTTTACATGGAGTGCGTTTGACGAAAAAGCCAGAGCAGAGTTTTATGCCGCCTGGAAAGAAACATATGAACTTGTTAAGAGTATTGACCCCGATGCAATGATAGGCGGACCGGGCTATTGCGATTACGATGCATATGAAATCCGTGAATTTCTTGAATTCTGCAAAAATAACAACTGTCTGCCCGACGTTATGATTTACCACGAGCTTTATGAAAATTCTTCCGCTTTGTGGGAAGTTCACGTCAACGAATACCGTTCAATCGAAGCGGAGCTTGGCATTGATGAGTTACCGATTATCATAACCGAATACGGCACAATGGCTGAATGCGGCGTACCGGGCGATATGCTTCAATACATAGTTCAGATGGAAAAAACAGGAACTTACGGCAACGTTGCATATTGGCGCCTTGCAAACAATCTTTGCGATACGGCGGCAGATAACAACTCACCCAACTCAAACTGGTGGCTCTACCGATGGTATGCCGATATGGAAGGCAACCTGCTCAAAACAAAAATAATTGATATCCCCCACTGTGATTTTGCCAATCTTATAAAATATAACCGTAAAAATTTCTGCTACGATGAACTCACGGGAATGGCGGCAATGAACGGCAGAAGAATTGATGTTCTTTGCGGCGGCAGTGACTATTCATCGGATATTGTTATAAAGAATCTCAACAAAACCGAGCTGAAAAACAGCAAGGTAAACGTTAAAATTGAATGCGTTTATTTTGAGGGTCTGAGCGGCATAGTCAACAAGCCGATAACCGTCAAAGAATATACGGATAACGTCAAAAACGGCAAGCTGAAAATAAGATTTAACGAAATGGATCCTACAGCGGTTTACCGCATTGTAATTACAGAAACAGATACTGAAACAGACAGCTTTGTCAACAATAATCTGCCTGTCAGATACGAGTTTGAAAACGGTACGCTTCTCGGTGCGGCTTATACGTATGACAGTGCCTACGGCACAACAGGACTTCAGAACGGAATGGTCGGCGGTATGGAACAAATCGGCGACGGCGTAAAGCTTGATTTTAAGATTCCCGAAAGCGGCAATTACAGCCTCAGTTTTATTTTCGGCAACTCCAACGACGGCAGCACCGCTGCAGACCGAACCCACACAACGGCAATAATGGCTCTTGACGGCAACGCAGAAGAAATAAGTCTGCCCAACACAATCAAAAGCGAGTATACCGATAAATTTACGGTTGAAACTTATCTTAAAAAAGGAACGCATTCTGTCACGTTCAGCCATAAACAGGGCACTTTTGTTCTTGACAGTATGCTTGTCAAGCCTGTTGATACAGATAAAAACATTGCTCTCATACCCGATGCTGACAGAAGCATCAACGGTGTAACCTCATACCTCGCAATCGCTCCTCACGACGGATTTTATGACCTTATAACCGCGGCAAATACCGAATTTGCTATCGATGGCGCAAAGGGCAGCACCGAAAGCGGCAAGGCAACGGTTTATCTGCGCAGAGGTCTGAATTACGTTGATATTTCAGTCAAAAACGCTCCCCTGAACATCTCGGTTTCAGAAAAAGCAGGATTCAGCTCAGGCTTCAACGCCGAAGATTTTGCACTCAGCGGCGGTGCTGTGCTGAATGAAAACGGTTACATCGAAAGCATTGCCGCAAACGCCGGCAGCGCTTCATTTGCAGTTAACGCACCCGAAAAAGGCAGTTACAGAGTTACGCTCACATACGCCAACAACCTTGAGGGCGGCTACCACGCATATAACGTTGACCTGATTGAAAGCTTTGTTACCGTTACCGCAAAAAACAGCACCGAAAACATCTGGTGCAGAAACACCTACAGTTGGGATACCTACAAAACCGTTACCTTCAACCTTGAACTTGAAGAGGGCGAAAACACAATAACCCTTTCAAACAACGGTGAATACGACTTTAACGGCTCTGTTCCCGTATCCCCCAGAATCAAGAATATTACCGTCAATAAAGCTTCAGAGGAACAGTAAATGAATAATGAAACAATAAGAAAAAGACTTTTTGAGATGCAGGATTTGCGGTACAAAGCTTTTCACTCCCGACTGATGCCGAATGTTGACCCCGAATTGATTATCGGCGTGCGTATTCCCGATTTAAGGCGGCTCGCAAAAGAAATAAACGGCACACCCGAAGCGGAGTTTTTTCTGCAAAGTCTTCCGCACAAATACTATGAAGAAAACAATCTGCACGCATTTTTGATTGAGAACATCAAAGATTTCAATGATTGCGTCAAAGCGGTGAACGGTTTTCTTCCGTATATCGACAACTGGGCAACCTGCGACTCTCTGCGCCCCAAAGTATTCAAAAAGAATCCTGCCTCACTTGAAAAGCAAGCATTCGATTGGATTGAATCAGAGAAAACTTACACCGTCAGATTCGGCATAGAGTGCCTGATGGTTTATTTTCTTGACGGTCAATTCAATAATGCTCACGCAGAAAAAGTTGCCGCCGTAAACTGCAGTGAATACTACGTAAGTATGATGGTTGCGTGGTATTTTGCAACTGCGCTTGCAAAGCATTATAACGAAACTCTCCCCTATATTGAAAAACGTGTGCTCGACCCGGAAACGCACAAACGCACAATTCAAAAAGCAATTGACAGTTACAGAATAGACAAAAGTCAAAAAGCTTATTTGAATACTTTGAGATAATCTCAGATAATTAATCATGTTTTTGTCCGATTTTTTCTTATTTATTGAAATGGCAAAATTTATTTGTTAATATATTCTTGATAATTCTAAAAGGCGGTGTTGAATATGGTATTTTTTATTCAAAAACTTCTCTCTCTTATCA
Source organism: Clostridia bacterium (assembly GCA_017938985.1). Classification (GTDB taxonomy): domain Bacteria; phylum Bacillota; class Clostridia; order Oscillospirales; family Acutalibacteraceae; genus CAG-177. The sequence goes on along the minus strand of JAGBAK010000100.1, from coordinate 17,377 downwards.
CTCCCGTACTGATGCTGATTTCGTTTCCGTTTTTCGGCAACATCAAAGAAAAATCAGAGCCTGTCAAACCCGACGAATGTAAACTCAACTTTGCCGCAATATCGGACACCCACATGAAAGATGAGTTCATCCGTCAGTTTATGGTTGAGCTCGGTCTGAACGGTATGGAAAACTCAGATTCACGGCTTGATGCGCTTGTCGTTTCAGGCGACCTTACAGACCACGGCGAATATGATGAATGGACAGCTCTTACAGAAAGTTTTTCAAAATACGACCCTGCTGACGAAATCGTTCTTGCCTGCGGCAACCATGACACGTGGACAGACGAAAGCTTTGAAAAAGCAAAAGAACATTTCATAGAATTCAACAGTGAAATCAGTGACAGAGAAATCACCGAAATGTATTACTCAACAAAAATCAACGGCTACACCTTTGTTGTTCTCGGAAGTGAAACTGACAGAACTGCCGCTTATTTCAGTCCCGAACAGCTTGAATGGCTTGAAGAAACAATGTCTGTTGCGGCACAGGACAATCTTCCGATATTTGTTATCAGCCATTGGCCAATCAATCAGTCACACGGCTTGCCCGAAACCTGGGGCGACGATGAACCTGAACCCGATGACGGCGGTATCGGCGACGAATCCGCTGCCGTTGAAGCCATTCTTAAAAAGTATGACAACGTGTTTATGATAAGCGGTCACCTGCACAACGGAATCGGCGAAAAAGCAACAGAAAAAATCTGGGGTTATACATCCGTTGAATCGGAAGGTTCTTTCCACAGCATAAACCTGCCTGCATATACATATTTCAACGCAAGAGGTCAGGTGCTTAACGGCAACGGCTTCAATTTCGAGGTTTATGACGATGAAGTTATAATCAGAGCAAGAAGCTACACTTCCGACATATGGTACACCCCCTATGAATACGTAATTCCCCTTGTATAATAAAGCGAAGGAGAGTCAAAAAGATGAAAAAATTAATCAGTCTTATCCTTACTCTTTCAATGGTCTTTTCGATTTGCTCCGTTGCTTTTGCGGAGCAAGATGAATGTAACGGCGATTGCGAATATACGCCGATTGTTTACGTGCCGGGATTCGGTGCAGGCATTTACCTTAACCCCGAAAGTGATGACCGGACCGCGGTATATCCGCCAAGCGTCTCCGATATTTTAAAGGCCATTCCCGATTTCTTTGTTGCAATTATGGGAATAGCAATGGGCAACGAATCTCTTTTGGGCAAAGCTGCAGTCAGAGCAGCCAACAAGCTTCTGGCTAACCTTGCCTGTGATGAAAACGGCGAACCTGTTAAAGATACTTCTATTAAACCTTTTGAATACTCCTAAACGGATTATCACCGAATCATTACCGATGACGTCACCGACAGAACCTTTGACTTTGAATATGACTGGAGACTTTCTCCGATTGACAATGCGTCTGACCTGAAAGATTTTATCGAATACGTCAAAGAGCTTACAGGTCACAACACAGTTTCAATTATGTGCCACAGTCAGGGCAACACCGTTGTTGCAGCCTATCTTGAGCTTTACGGCAACAAAGGTATTGAAAAAATCGCTTTCCTTTCCCCTGCTTTTCAGGGCATATCAATTTTAGGTTCACTCTACCGCAAAGAAGCTGACCTTTCAGACAAAGCAGACCAGCTCAAATTCTTTGTTGAATCGATTATGGGCGAGTCCGCAGGCACCGACGTGGTTTCTCTTCTTCTCGGCGCTCTGAATTTTACAGGTTTTACCGACGGTCTGCTCAGATTCCTTCAGAAATACCTTACAAGCCAGTTTGATTTGATCTATAAAGAGTGTCTCGCTCCCGCATTCGGAAATCTTGCAGGCACATGGAGCTTTGTTCCCGACGAATACTTTGACGATGCGGTTGAAGCGATGTTTGAAGGCAGAGAAAACGCTCCTGTCCTTGAAAAAATCAACTATTATCATGATAACGTTCAGGTAAAGCTGCCCGAAATCCTTGAAGAAGCAATGGTTGACGGCACAGATATCATTATTTGTGCAGGCTATAATATTTCTACAATCCCCGTCAGCTTAACGCCTGCCGTTCATTCAGATTTTCTGATTGACACAAAGTATATGTCTATCGGCGCAACCTGCGCTCCGCTTGGCGATACACTCGGTGAAAACTACGTTCAGGCTGTTGACTGCGGTCACAACCACGTTTCGGCAGATCTGGCGGTTGACGCTTCAACCTGTGCTTTTCCCGAATACACCTGGTTTTTCAGCGGTATGAGCCACAGCGTTTTTCCTGCAGGTTATCTTAAGTTTCTGGACACCTATTTCCTTGCGGAAAACAAAGTAACCGTCCATACATACGAAGAATATCCGCAGTTTATGGCAGCAGACAAAGAAGGGAATCTGATTCCCGTTACTCCTGCCGAAGAAAAAAGCGGCGGAATTCTCGGAATTTTCTCCGAATTATTCGCTTAATAAAAAGCTGACTCTCCGCCTTAAAACGGAGAGTTTTTCTTTTGACATAATCAATTTAATATAGTATAATAACATTAAGGAGTGTGATAAAATGAGAAAACGTTCGATTCTGAAATACATAACCGTAATAATCACACTGCTGTTTACGTTTGCCCTGACAGCCAATGCTGATTTCGGCGATTACGGCGGTAACGCAGATTACGGATATGATTACAACGACAGCTATAATGATTATGACGGCTACGACGATTATGACGATGACTACGACGACTACGATGACTACGATGACGATTACAATGGCGGAGGAGCAGTTGTGGTCGATAATTCCGATTCGGGCGGTTCCGGCGGCAAAGGTTGGATAGTGTTAATCGTTTTAATAGTTCTGATTTTCGGCATTCCGGTAATTAAATCATTACTTGGCAAAAACAAAAAGACAGTTATCGCACCGGGCGCACTGCCCACAGACGTTTCAACGCTGAAACCTGTCAGCGAATATAATTCCGTTGACCCGAATTTCTCACAGCCCGATTTCTGCGAAGAAATTTCAAATATGTATATAAGATTCCAGAATGCTTGGCAGAACAAGAAACTTGAAGATATCCGCCCCTGCCTTTCAGACGATTTTTATGCACAGATTGACCGCCAGCTTGACGCATACCGCAAAAACAAACAAACTAACCGCATTGAGCGTATTTCTGTTATGGGCGTTGACCTTCTCGGTTGGAAACAGGAAAGCGGCAATGACGTAATGATTGCAAGGCTACAGACAAGAATTGTTGACTACGTTGTTGACGATGCAACAGGCAACATAATCAGAGGCAGCAACACTGCCGAAAAGTTTATGACCTATGAATGGAACCACATCCGCACAATCGGCAGACAGACAGGTCAGAACAACGGTGAAAGTGCAAGCAACTGCCCTAATTGCGGTGCACCTCTCAACCTCAATAAATCAGCTAAATGCGAATACTGCGGTTCCATAATTGAAACTGATGATTTTGACTGGGTACTTTCAGGAATAAAAGGTCTTTCGCAAAGAACAGTAGGTTAATATAAACATTAAAAGCCGTCGGAGCGATTCCGACGGCTTTTGTTTTTCTGTGACCGATACGGGTAAAAACCCGCTCGGGTTATGTAAAATCACAGCAGTTTCCTGCGTGATATTTTTACGGGGTTTAACCCGCGATGCTCTTATCTTGTGAGCATTGCATTGAGCTCAAGGATTTTAAGAAGCTTTCTGAATGTGAACTTCTTTTCTTTTTCAATTTCCTTAAGGAGCTCGCTTTCGATTTGTTTTGTGTAAATGTCGTAGTTCATTACATTCATCCTTTCTTCTTGTGATGTCTTTATTATACTCACATTTTCAAAAAAGTCAAGTCATTTTGCACAAATATATATTCTTCGGTTTGTTGATTATGCACAAATATTTTAGTCAGCTAAACTGTTTAGCCTTCATAGTTTTTATTAATCCGCCAAAATTATTTTGTGCAATATGTTCAATATCAATAGTTGTATTTTGTTAAATTCAAACAAAGAATGTCGTTTGTTTGAAAACTGCTCACTAAATTTTTGTTGAACTTTTTCATAAAAAATACGGTCATCACTATTAAGTGACAACCGTGTTTTTGTTATTCAGCCTTTAATGGCTTTATAAAGCTTATCCCTGTGGGTGTTTTCTCTTGAATCAAAGAATTCATTGATTCTCTTATCATAGGGTGCCAGAGGTTTGAAGTCGTTTTCTGCTATTCTTTCAACAACAGCAAGAAGTTCTTCGCCTGTGAGAGCTATTTCACCGAAGCCCTCTTCAAGAGGCAAGTCAAGCTTCTGATAGCTGTGCGTAATGCCGGCCTTAAACTCAATATAGTCAGGTACAAAATATGCAATAGGTCTGCCAAGATAAACAAAGTCAAAAACAATTGATGAATAGTCCGTTATCATTATCAGATAATCCTGCATCTCGCCCTCAGACGTAATGTGAACTCTCGGATTATTGATAACGTAAAGGTCTTCATAATCCTTGAAAATCGGATGATTCTGGAAATCAATTTCAAGGTCATATTTTTCAAGGAATCTGATAAGCTCAGGCGAATTCAGGAATGCACAGGTTTCTTTGAAATAATCCGACTCAACGAACTTTTCGGGCATAAGCTCTCTTGTGTTGTTGGTATATTCGCCGATAAGATTCTTTCTCCACGAGGGAGAATAGAGGATTTTTCTTTTAGGTTTTGACTCCAAGTCAATAACGTCAAATCTCGGCATACCGCTCATAATCAGGTCTTCATCCTTGAAATTATAAATTTCCGTGAAATTCTTTCTTTCAAACTCAGAAGAGATTACAACCTTATCAACGTTAGCTCGCTCTTTTGAATACATAAGCGGCAATCTTGCGTGAAGTATACCGTGCTGAAGATAAATTACCTCATACCTTGCAATATCGGAATACCATTTGAGAGGCATAGCGCCGAACGGACTTATAATCGGGAGCGAAGCAAAAGACGTAAAAATCTTGCTGCACTGCATAAACAACGTTTTATGCTTGATGCTCTTGAAATTAACAAGATTCTTTCTCTGCTCGGCTGTGAAATACTTTTTCTTGTTCTTAAGCTTATCACAGATATAATAACGTTTAACGCCGTCGTTGATGGCAAAATCGTGAATAAACTGATAATAAGCGTTATCAAGAATTCCCTCACGGTCAGTATAAAGCCAGACTTCTTCGTTCTTTTCCCTTTTCATCTCGCCGCTTTTTCGGTAAATAACGGTTCTGTTGTTTGAACGCATTATCTTTATATTAGCAGCTTTTCTGACCGCGGCAAGAGATGCTGCATCAGCTTTTGTTATAAGTATGCTGCCCGATGAAGAAAGAAATTCAACAATATATTCGCCGCAGGCAACAACAGACTTCTGCGAATTGACAATACACTTGAAGCTGAAAAACGGCGAAAGCGATACGATTTCATCGCCGAACTTAAGTCTGAAAGCAATTGACGTTACGTCTTCAAGATCAATGCTGAAATCAAAGCCGCCGAAACGGTTGGTTTCGCACTTACTGATGTGATAGCTGTACGTTGTTTTATGCATGGGGATTTCGTGCAGCTTATTATCCTTATCGAGAAGGTAGAGCGTCAGGTCTTTGTAATCAACAATACCGTTTCTTACGTAGCCGATAATATGGCATTTGTTATCCCTGATTGTAATGTTATTAAGGAAAACTGCAAAAGTCTGCGAAAACATCAGACGGTCATCGCAATATGCGCTCATTTGGGAATTGTTGAAAGCAAGCTCAAATTTGCCGTTCTTCATATGTATGAAGAATTCAATATGATAAGGATTGATATATATAGAGTTTGCAATAATATCAACGTCAATCTCCGAAAGAATATCTCTGATAATATCCATCTGGCTGTTTTCGGTTTCCTCATCAATGTGAGAAACAAGCATATCCGCCGATAAACGCCAGCTGAGATTATAAATAATCATTGACTGTGCAGTGGGGTGAGCTTTGCCGTCTTTGTCTCTTTTCGCATCAAGAACCTTGCGCATAAAGCTGACGTATTCATCAAAGCAATAATAAGGGTTGTTGTGAACAGAGCTTGCAGAATCGGAATGTCTGTAATAAACGTAAACCGCATCCTTGACAAATCCGATTTTCTCTTTTTTCAGAAGCCAGGAGAAAATGAACCACTGATCTTCGCCGAGAGTAAGCGATTCATCAAAATATATTCTTTCTTCTTCAGGTACGTTTTTGACGCACACATTCATTGTTGTTTGCAGAAGATTGTAGTTGCAGTGAATATCGTAAACACCTGTGTGGTCAAGAATTTCAAAGCGCTTATGCGATGAAACCCTGCCGTTTTCGTTAAGATACTGAATTGTATACGTAACCAAATCAACTTCGTCATTATGAGCTTCAAAAAAGTTAAATACGTCCTGAAGCGTGTTGTTTGACAGTGAATCGTCAGAATCAAGGAAAAGGATATACTTGCCCTGAGCAAGCTCAAGACCCTTGTTTCGGGCGGTTGAAACGCCGCCGTTTTCTTTTTCAAAATATACTATGTTATCGCTGTATTTCGCCGCATATTTTTTGCAGATTTCGCCAGAAGCATCGCTTGAGCCGTCGTTAACAAAAACAATCTGGAAATCCTTTAAAGGCATTGTTTGTTTGAGAAGGCTCTTGACGCATTTTTTTATATACGGTTCACAATTATAAACGGGGATAATTACCGACATCTTGTACTTAAAATTCATATCCGACATTGTATTTATCCTTTCATTGACAAACGAAAATCGAAGTTTGTGTCCGGTTCAAATTATTAATCAGCTTTATCAGAATCACGAATAATCTTTTTCAGAATTTCCTTGTCTGCAGGGCAGAATTCATAGAGCGGAATCTCTGACGGAAGAATAAAACGGATATCGTTATGCTCAAGCTTTTTGGGCGTTTTGCCGTTAAGCGAAGCGTTGAATAACGTGAGGTGAATGGTAATATCGGGGTAAACGTGGTCAACCTCCATAAAAACGCTGCCGACCTCAATATCAACGCCGATTTCTTCACGGCATTCTCTGACAAGTGCCTGTTGAAGGGTTTCGTTTTTTTCAACCTTACCGCCAACAAATTCCCATTCAAAAGCCCTTGTTTTGTTTGCAGGTCTTTGGCAAATCATAAATTTGTTCTGTTCCCAAATCAGAGCCGCAACAACCTGCGTCATAACAACAACCGCCTCCGCATAATTGACAAATATACCTATACGAATTATACTTTATAACATTTTTTTCAAATTGTCAATGTGATTTATTCTAATTTTTAACTCACAGGTAAAGCAAAGCAAAACGAGTTCTCAATTGTTTGTGAAAAATCAACATTATTTTTTTCTTTTAAAAAAGTATAATTGTTGCAGTATACGATTTTGTTTCAGTGCGTTTTTAACGGCTCAAATAATATTGACTTTGCAATCCCTTTTATATATAATATTATGAAAACATTAAAATGCATTAGTGTTTTTCTGCCGGGCAGGCAGTTTTTAATCCCTCATCCGGGATTTGCTGTTCTAATCATCGCCGTAAAAAACGGCAAAAAGGAGAGATTTCGTATGAAAAAAATCATCATTGCAGACGCAACACTCAGAGCGTTTGCACACAGAGGCGACCTTGCGCTCAGCTTTAAAGAGAAGCTTGAAATTGCAAAGCTCCTTGACAAGCTTCAGGTCAACGTTATTGAAGCTGCTCCCGTGGCAGACGAAAAGATTGACACTCTTGTTTTGCGCACAATCAGCCCTCTCCTAAAGAACAGCATTCTATCCTGCCCCGTAGGTTTTTCCGTTGAAGAAGCTGACAGAGCTATGCGCTCAATTGCAGCAACAAAGAAACCCAGACTTCTTGTTTCGCTCCCTGTTTCAGCCGTTCAGATGGAATACATTTGCCATAAAAAACCAGCTCAGATGATTGAGCTTATTAAAACCTTAACTGCTCATTGCTCTTCAATTTGCACCGACGTTGAGTTTGCCGCAGTTGATGCAACAAGAGCAGAAAAGGAATATCTTTTTGAAGCAGTAAAGGTTGCAATTGAAAACGGCGCAAAAAACGTAACGCTCTGCGACACAGCAGGTGCTCTTCTTCCCACGGAATTTGCCCAGCTTATCAAAGAACTCTATGCCGCTGTTCCCGAAATCGCAAACATAACCCTCGGCGTTGAATGCAGCAATGAACTTGATATGGCAAACGCCTGCATTTTCAGCTGCATTGCAGAAGGTGCTCTTGAGATTAAAACTGCTATCGGCTGCGAAGCTTTGCCCGAGCTTGAAAAGGTTATGAAAGCACTTCAGGTCAAGGGTCACACTCTCGGCACAGGCTACGATGTTAATTCAATGGCAATTAACCACTCCGCAAATCAGATTCTGCGCCTTGTAAATTCCAAGCATGCAGATTCAGATAAATTTGACTACGGCGTTACAACAAGCGCAAGCAACGTTCTGCTTGACGACACGGCTGATATTGCAAAGGTCAGCAACGCAATCGTTTCTCTCGGTTATGAACTGACAGAAGACGACACGGCAAAGGTTTTTGAAGCTTTCAAAAACATCGCAGGCAAAAAACAGGTCGGCGCAAAAGAGCTTGACGCAATCATCGCAAGCGTTGCAAATCAGGTTCCCCCCACGTACAGACTTCAGAGCTACGTTATCAACAGCGGTAACGTTATTCCCTCAACCGCAAACATCGTTCTTGAAAAAGGTAACAGAACGCTCAAAGCAGTATGTATGGGTGACGGTCCCATTGACGCCGCTTTCCTCACAATCGAACAGATTATAGGTCACCACTATGAACTCGACGATTTCCAGATTCAGTCCGTTACCGAAGGCCGAGAAGCTATGGGCGAAGCCGTTGTCAAGCTCCGTTCAAACGGTAAGCTCTATTCGGGCAAGGGTATCGGAACAGACATCATCGGTTCAAGCATCACCGCCTATATCAACGCACTCAACAAAATCGTTTATGAGGAGAAAGAAATATGAAACTGTCATTTTCAACCAACGGATGGCAGGAGCTTTCTTGGTCTGACTTTGTAAACACCGCAAATGAACTCGGCTTCAACGGCATTGAGATTCACAACATAACGGATAACAGATTCACGGGTTCCGACGCTCCGTTCAATAAATCAAATTCAGCAGCAACGCTTCACAAGCTGCTTGAAAATTCGCTCACTATCCCCTGCATCGACACTTTCTGCAACATTGCCGACGGCAAAAGCGCAGATGAAAACTACGAAGAAATTGCAACCGCAATCGAAATCGCAGCAAGAGTAAGATGCCCTTACGTCAGAATTCACGCCTATACCATCGGAGAGGACAAACAGGCAGAAGATTCGCACGTTACGTCGCTCATCGGCAGACTCATAAGCAAAGCAGAACAGGATAACGTTGCGTTGCTTGTTGAAACGGTTGGTATTTATGCAGACACAAAAAGACTGCGCGACCTTCTCAACATTTTCGCCTGCGACAATCTGGCGGCCCTTTGGGATATCAACCATCCCTACAGATTCTTTGAAGAAGATCCCGACACAACAATCACAAACCTCGGTGCTTATATAAAGCACGTCCACGTCAAGGATTCGGTTGTTGAGGACGGCGAAGTCAAATACCGCCTTATCGGCGAAGGCACTCTTCCTATCGGCACAATGCTCAGAGCGCTTGATTCCGTAAACTACGACGGATTCCTCTCATATGAGTGTCAGCCCGAAACAATGGAAGATTTCGGCATTGCGGAAATCACTTTCCCCCATTTCATCAACGCCATAAGCGTTTATGACAATAAGAAAAAGTCCGAAGAGCTTCTCTATTCAAACAGAGCAGGCACAGGCAAATTCGTTTGGGAAAAATATTCGCTCATCAACAAGACCTTTTCCGAAGTGCTTGACACAATGTGCGAAAAATTCCCCGATCAGATTGCTTACAAATACACAACGCTTGACTACACAAGAACATATTCGCAGTTCAGAGATGACGTTGATACCTTTGCGCGTTCACTCATCGCTCTCGGCGTAAAACCCGGCGACAAGGTTGCGGTATGGCTCACCAACCTGCCGCAGTGGTTCATCGCTTTCTGGGCAACAACAAAAATCGGCGCAGTTCTTGTTACCGTCAACACCGCTTACAAAATCCACGAAATCGAGTATCTTCTTCGCCAGTCCGATACTCACACTCTTATTACCATCGAATCATGCCTTGATTCAAATTATGCCGAATCCATCGCAGAGCTTTGCCCCGAGCTTGAGGTTGCCGTTCCCGGCAAGCCTCTCCACTGCCGCAAGCTCCCCTTCCTGCGCAACATCATCACAGTAGGCTACCGTCAGAAAGGCTGCCTTACCTGGGAAGAAGCAATGGATATGTCCGTAAGAGTTCCCATTGAAGAAGTTTACCGCAGAGCAGCCGCTGTCAACTGCCACGACGTTGCCAATATGCAGTACACTTCAGGCACAACAGGCTTCCCCAAGGGTGTTATGCTCACGCACTATAACATCGTCAACAACGGCAAGTGCATCGGCGACAGAATGGATATGTCCACCGCCGACAGAATGATGATTCAGGTTCCGATGTTCCACTGCTTCGGCATGGTTCTTTCAATGACATCTATGATGACTCACGGCGGCACACTTTCGCCTTTGCCCTATTTCTCGGCAAAGTCATCGCTTGCCTGCATCAATCAGGAACATATCACTTGCTTCAACGGCGTGCCCACAATGTTCATTGCAATGTTCCAACACGAGGATATGGCAAAAACCGATTTCTCATATATGAGAACAGGTATTATGGCAGGCGCCAACTGTCCGCCCGACCTTATGAAACGTGCGGCGGCAGAGATGAATATGACAGAGATTCTCAGCGTTTACGGTCAGACAGAAGCTTCACCCGGCTGCACAATGGGCGAGGTCAGCGAAACACTTGCTGACAGAACCGAAACCGTCGGCAAATCTTTCCCGAACGTTGAGTGCAAAATCATCGACCCCGAAACAGGCGAAGATTTGCCTGACGGTCAGAACGGCGAATTTGTTGCCAGAGGCTCTAACGTTATGAAAGGCTATTATAAAATGCCCAAGGCAACCGAACTGGCTATTGATAAAGACGGTTGGCTTCACAGCGGCGATATTGCCTGCAGACGTCCGGACGGCTATTACCTCATCACAGGCAGACTCAAGGATATGATTATCCGCGGCGGTGAAAACATTTATCCCCGTGAGATTGAAGAATTTATTCTTACCCACGAGTTTGTTCAGGACGTTCAGGTTATCGGCGTGCCCGATAAGCGTTACGGCGAAGAAATCTGGGCAAGCGTTGTTCTTAAAGAAGGCAAATCAATGACCGAAGAGGAAATGAAGGATTACATCAAATCCCATATGGCAAGACACAAAGTTCCGCGCTATATTCAATTTGTTGATGATTTCCCGAAGAACGCAGCAGGCAAAATCCTCAAATATAAAATGAGAGAAGCTGCCGCCGAAAAGCTCGGTCTGAACAAATAATAAAGTTAATTATCTACCGAAAGGGTGTAAAATATGTTAAACATTAAAATTGAGAAAACAACATCTCCCAAACAGAAGCCCGATGAAAACAATCTCGGCTTCGGCAAAATCTTTACTGACCACATGTTTGTTATGAACTATACCGAGGGTCAGGGTTGGCACGACGCAAGAATAGTTCCTTACGGCAACCTTTCCCTTTCTCCCGCTTGCATGGTTTTCCACTATGGCCAGGAAATGTTCGAAGGTCTTAAGGCTTATAAGGGCGCTGACGGCGAAGTTCGCCTTTTCAGACCCGAAATGAACGCCAAGAGAACAAATGACACAAACAAGCGTCTTTGCATCCCCGAGCTTCCTGTTGAGGATTTTGTTCAGGCTGTAAGCGAAGTTGTAAGAGTTGACAAGGATTGGATTCCCTCGGCTCCCGGCACATCGCTTTACATCCGCCCCTTCATCATCGCAACTGATGACTTCCTCGGCGTTGCTCCCTCAAAGACATATCTCTTCATCGTTATCCTCTCCCCCTCAGGCGCTTACTATTCAAGCGGTCTTGCTCCCGTCGGCATATGGATTGAAGATGACTACGTCAGAGCAGTAAGAGGCGGTATGGGCTTTGCAAAAACCGGCGGTAACTACGCTGCCAGCCTTGCAGCTCAGGTTAAGGCTCACGACGACGGCTATTCACAGGTTCTCTGGCTTGACGGCGTTGAGAGAAAATATATCGAAGAAGTTGGCGCAATGAACATCTTCTTCAAGATTAACGGCACAATTGTTACGCCCATGCTCAACGGCAGCATTCTTCCCGGTATCACAAGAAACTCCGTAATTGAGCTTTGCAAGAGCTGGGGTCTGCCTGTTGAAGAAAGAAAGATTTCTGTTGAAGAACTTCTTGAAGCTCAGAACAACGGTACTCTCGAAGAATGCTTCGGCACAGGCACAGCTGCTGTTATTTCACCTGTCGGCAAACTCCGCTATAAGGACGACGTTATGACAATCAATGGCGGCGAAATCGGCGAAATCAGCCAGAAGCTTTATGACACCGTTACAGGCATTCAGGGCGGCACGGTTGAAGATAAGTTCGGCTGGGTAACAGTTCTTTAATTATGGATTATAAAAGAATAACTCTTTTTGCAGGTCATTACGGCAGCGGCAAAACAAACATTGCCGTTAACTATGCGCTCCATCTGAGAGAGCATTTTGACAGAGTGGATATCGCCGACCTTGATATTGTTAACCCGTATTTCCGCACAAAGGACAGCGAAGCTTTCCTTGAGAGCAGGGGTATTCATCTGATATCCTCGGAATACGCGAACTCAAACGTTGACGTACCCGCTCTGCCTGCAGAAGCTTATGCAATTATTGACGATGAATCCGTTCAGGCAGTTATTGACGTCGGCGGTGACGACAGAGGCGCTCTTGCGCTCGGCAGATATGCGCCTGCCATTCTCAAACAGAATGACTACGAAATGCTGCTTGTCATCAACAAATTCCGTCCCCTCACCCCTGACTGCGCTTCAACAATCGGCGTTATGCGTGAGATTGAAACGGCAGCAGGAATGAAATTCACGGGCATCATCAACAATTCAAATCTCGGCGAGGAAACAACCGCCGAAGACATTCTCGGTTCGCTTGTATATGCCGAAGAAATAGCGAAAGCAAGCGGATTGCCGATTAAAATGACCACGGTAAAAGAAGATTTATATGAATCAGTGAAAGATAAAGTTTCAGATTGCTTCCCGATTAAGCTTTATGTAAGGCAATCGTGGGCAAAACAGGAGGAAAACTTATGGCAAAAGTAACATTTAACACAGACCGCTGCAAAGGCTGCGGACTCTGCGTAGGAGCTTGCCCCAAAAAGATTGTGGCTCTCCTTAAAGACGAAATCAACGCCAAGGGCTATCATCCCGCAGGCATCACCGACCAGTCAGCTTGCATCGGCTGCGCTTTCTGCGCAACAATGTGCCCCGACTGCGTAATCACCGTTGAGAAGTAAGGAGGAGAAGAAAATGGCTGATAAAGTTTTGATGAAAGGTAACGAAGCTCTTGCAGAAGCCGCCATTATGGCCGGCTGCCGCCATTACTTCGGCTACCCCATTACACCTCAGACTGAAATTGCCGCTTATATGGCAAAAAGAATGCCCCTCATCGGCGGCACATTCCTTCAGGCTGAAAGCGAAATCGCTGCTATCAACATGGTATACGGCGCTGCCGCAGCAGGCAAAAGAGCAATGACATCAAGCTCAAGCCCCGGAATTGCACTCAAGAGCGAAGGTATTTCCTATCTTGCAGGTTCCGACCTCCCGGCTCTTATCATCAACGTACAGAGAGGCGGCCCCGGTCTCGGCGGCATCCAGCCCTCACAGTCCGACTACTTCCAGGCAACAAAGAGTGCAGGTCACGGCGATTTCCACCTCATCGTTCTTGCTCCCGCTTCCGTCCAGGAAATGGTTGACCTTACGTTCAAAGGCTTCGATCTTGCCGATAAATACAGAATGCCCACAATGCTTCTTTCAGACGGCACAATGGGTCAGATGATGGAACCCGTTTCACTTGATATGGGTGAAGTTAAGGAATATGACAAGTCATCATGGGCAGCTTGCGGCACAAAATGCGAAAGAGAGCACAACGTTGTTAACTCCCTTTTCATTCAGCCCGACGAGCTTGAAAAATATAACTTTGAGCGTTTTGAACGTTATGCTCAGATTGAAGCAAACGAAGTTATGTATGACGAATACCGTATGGAAGATGCTGAAATCTGCATCGTTGCTTACGGCGTAGCTGCAAGAGTTTCGCAGAACGCTATCGACAAGGCAAGAGAAAACGGCATCAAGGTCGGTATGATCAGACCCATCACTCTCTGGCCCTTCCCCAAGGCTGTACTTAACGCTGCAGCTGACAAGGTTAAGGCATTCGTAAGCGTTGAACTTTCAATGGGTCAGATGATTGAAGATATTGAACTCGCTATCCGCTGCAAGAAGCCCGTTCTTCTTTGCAACAGAACAGGCGGTATGATTCCCACAACAGGCGACGTGCTTTCCAAGATTGAGGAAGCAAATAAAATCGGAGGTGACAAATAATGGTTGTTTTTGAAAAACCCAAGGCCCTTGCAGACGTTCCGCTCCATTATTGTCCGGGCTGCACACACGGCATTATCCACCGCCTTGTTGCCGAAGTTATTGATGAACTCGGCATTGAAGGCAGAACAATCGGCATAGCACCCGTAGGATGCTCCGTTTTTGCTTATAACTATTTTAACTGCGATATGATTGAGGCTGCTCACGGCAGAGCTCCCGCCGTTGCAACAGGCGTTAAGCGTTCAGATCCCGAAAATAACGTTGTTTTTACATATCAGGGTGACGGCGACCTTGCAGCTATCGGTACTGCGGAAACAGTTCACGCTGCAGCAAGAGGCGAAAACATCACGGTTATTTTTGTTAACAACGCTATCTACGGCATGACTGGCGGTCAGATGGCCCCCACAACTCTTCCCGGTCAGGTTACTCAGACCTCACCCTACGGCAGAGACACAAGCAAGGTTGGTTTCCCCGTTAAGGTTTGCGAAATGCTCTCAAACGTTGACGGCGCAACATATCTTGAAAGAGTCGCAGTAAATAACGTAAAGAACGTTAAAAACGCTAAAAAGGCTATCAAAAAAGCTTTCCAGAATCAGCTTGACGGTAAAGGCTTCTCCCTTATCGAAGTTGTTTCAACCTGCCCCACAAACTGGGGTCTTACACCCGAAAAAGCTCTTGAGTGGCTTGAGGATAATATGCTTCCCTATTATCCTCTCGGTGTTTATAAGGATAAGTTTGCAGAAAAGGAGGATAAATAATTATGACACATCAGATTCTTCTTGCAGGTTTCGGCGGTCAGGGTATCCTCTTTTCAGGCAAGTTTCTTGCTTATGACGGACTTATTGAAGACCGTCAGGTAAGCTGGCTTCCTTCATACGGCCCCGAAATGAGAGGCGGCACTTGCAACTGCTCCGTTATCCTCAGCGATACTCAGATCGGCTCCCCCATCGTTTCTAACCCCGACATTCTTATTGCAATGAACCTGCCCTCACTTGACAAGTTTGAAAACGAAGCTGTTCCCGGCGCAAAGATTTTTGTTGACAGCTCACTCATTGACCGCAAGGTTAACAGAGAAGACGTTGAAGCTTATTACATTCCTGCAACAAAGATGGCTTCCGACGAAGGTTTAAGCGGTCTTGCAAATATGATTATGATCGGTTATATGATCAAAAAAGCAGGCGTTATGCCTTACGAAAACGTAGAAAAGGTTATGGCAAAGGTTGTTCCCGCAAAGAAGCAGGACAAGCTTGCCCTCAATATCAAAGCTGTTGAGCTTGGTTATAACTTTGATTAATTATTAAGGAGAACTCAGATGCTTGAATTAAAAGAAATCGGTCTGCGAGTTGCTTCCCTGCGTGAAATGTGCGAAATTACCGCCACCGAAATGGCTGAAAAGCTTGAAATTTCAGAGGACGATTACATTTCCTTTGAACACGGCGAGTATGACTTTGCAATCAGCACGCTCAACAACATTGCTCTTATTCTCGGCGTTGATATTCTTGACATCATCAGCGGAGAATCACCCCGTCTTTCAACCTGCACGGTTGTTAAAAAAGGCAAGGGCTTTGTTGTCAACCGCAACCCCGGCTACGAATTTTCTCATCTTGCATATACCTTTAAGGATAAGAAGGCAGAGCCCTTCCTTGTAACTATCGAACCCAACGGCAACCCTCCCGTTATGGATGAACATGAGGGTCAGGAATTTGACTATGTGCTTTCGGGTCATCTGATGCTCTACATCGGCGACATCTGCTATGAGCTTAACGAAGGCGACAGCGCATATTTTGATTCAACTATCCCCCATGCGCACAAAGTTATCGACGAGAGCCCCGCACAGTTTATTGCTCTTGTTCTGAAATAATCCAAACGGAGAAAGATTTATGGCGATTTACGAAAAATTTATAGGCAGAACAAGAGATTCTTTTGTTTCTCTTCAGGACTGCCAGGAGAACTTCAAAATCACCTGCGACGACAGCTTTAACTACGCCTATGACGTTATCGACGTTCTCGGTACGGAAAAGCCCGACAAAGAAGCTCTCCTTTATATATCCAACAAAGGCGAGGAAAAGCGTTTCACCTTTGGCGATATGAAAAGACTTTCCGACAAGGCGGCTAACTACTTTGTTTCGCAGGGCGTCAGGAAGGGCGATCCCGTTCTTCTTGTTCTCAAAAGAAGCTACCTTTTCTGGATTGTTACCCTTGCGCTGAACAAAATCGGCGCAATTATGGTTCCCGCTTCAAATATGCTCAAAGCAAAGGACTACGTTTATCGCTGCAACAAGGCTGAAATCAAATATGCCCTTATTACAGGCGACGATGAATGCACGGAATATTTTGACGGCGGCGAAGGTCAGTACGAAACCATCCTCAAAAAGTTTGTCACAAAGCACAAACCCATTGACGGCTGGATTGATTTTGAAGAAGGCTTTGAGAAAGCCGACGAAAGCTGGACAAGACCCACGGGCGATGCAGCAACAACCGTTAAAGATACGATGATTATCAACTTCTCATCAGGCACAACAGGTTATCCCAAAATCATCGCTCACGATTTTAAATATCCTCTCGGTCACATTATGACGGGCGTTTTCTGGCACCACGTTGTTGACGGCGGAGTTCATTTCACCGTTTCAGACACAGGCTGGGTAAAATCCCTTTGGGGTAAATACTACGGTCAGTGGATGGGCGAAAGCGTTATTATGGTTTATGACTTTGATAAGTTTGACGGCGCTGATATTCTTTCAAAGCTTGAAAAATACAAAGTTACCACCTTCTGCGTACCGCCAACAATGTACCGCCTTATGCTTCAGAATGACGTCAGCAAATATGACCTTTCATCAATTGTTC
>JAGBAK010000008.1 GCA_017938985.1 Clostridia bacterium | reverse complement strand
GTCCGAATACCTTCGTATTCAGCAATCCTCCGTCTTTCGGCTACGCCGAAATCCACCTCCTTTCAAAAGGAGGCCACTACAGAGATTGGCTTTCTGCTATAATCCAGCCAATCTCTTGGACTCCCTTTCAAGGGGAACGTCACCGAAGCGCCGCCTGTGGCGGATGAAGCGAGGTGAGGTTCTGCTCAAAATAGGAAGAATTTCGACCGGTAGGGAGAAAGGCGACCATATTTTGAGTGGCATTTCTTTTTCAGCAACGCCGAAAGCCTGAGGGTTGCAAAAGATAAAACATAGCAGTATTTTTAACGGGCGGATAATATCCGCCCCTACACTTAAATGTTTGTCAACAAAAGTATACAATTAAGGAGGGTAAAAATGCACCGCAAAGTCTACGTTGACGTCATATTGAAGCAGGATAAAACAGGTGCAATCCGCCCTCTGCGCATAATCTGGGAAGACGGCAGAGTTTATGAGGTTGAGCGGCTGCTTTATATATGCAGAGCCGCATCCCTGAAGGTCGGCGGCTGCGGAATGCGCTACACCGTTCAGATATGCGGCAAAGAAACCTATATTTTTGAAGAAGAAGGCAGATGGTTTGTGGAAGCAAAGGTCTGACTATATAACCTCTCTGCCGAAAACCGAGATTTCGGCGCACTGCAGCCCTTCTTCTTTCGCCATTCGCAAAAGATAGCGGTAAAGTGCCTTGAGCGACTGTATCTCAAATATAATAGAATCAAGCAAATCCTCGTCGCACTCATTTTCAAAGCGGTTGTGTGCCGCCGTGAGCTGTGCCGAGGTTTCTCTTATCTGGCGCAGAAGAGCGTTTTTCTCGCTCATCGAGGGCAGTTGTTTTCTGATTTTCTCATAATAGAATATTTGTGCCTTATTTAAATTTTTCTCCATATTTTTTCATCCTCCTTTAAATATTCTATAGCAATTATTGGATATATATGCTATAATTATGCAAATATGCAATTTTTCACTCTCTGGAGGTATGAATATGAAGCTTTATCCCATGAAATTGAAGCCCTACGTTTCAGAAACAATCTGGGGCGGCAGAAAACTTATTGACGAATATCACGTTGAAACCGAAAAAGCAAATGCTGCTGAAGGTTGGATGCTTTCCTGCCATCCGTCAGGCTTCGGCAGTGTTGTTAACGGCGAGCTTGCAGGCGTTTCTCTGCCCGACGCCGTTGCAAAGTATCCCGAAATCTGCGGCAAAAATGCAGAAAACTTTGAGGATTTTCCCATTCTCATAAAATTCATTGACGCAAGAGACGACCTCTCCGTTCAGGTTCACCCCACAAAGGAATACTGCGAAAAAACAGGCAGAGGTCAGAGCAAAACCGAGTGCTGGTATATCATCGACTGCGACGAAGATGCTCACCTGATTCTCGGCTTCAAGGATAAAATCACACCCGAACAGTTCAAGGAGGCAATCGAAAACAACACCCTCACCGAATACGTTGACAAAGTAAAGGTCAAAAAGGGCGATTTCTTCTTTATTGAATCGGGCACGCTCCACGCCATCTGTAAAGGTATTTTACTTGCCGAGGTTCAGGAAAGTTCCAACACCACCTACAGAATCTATGACTATAACAGAGTCGGAAACGACGGTAAACCAAGGGAATTGCACGTTGCAGACGGTGTTGCCGTAACAAAGCTTGAAAAATACGTTCAGCCCGATTTCAGTAAAGGCGCAAACCTTTACAGTAAAGAGAAAAAACTTCTTGCCGACTGTCCCCTGTTCAAGACCTGGAAGCTTGATATCGGCGGCGATTTCAGCGACAAAGCAGACGAAAACTCGTTTGTTTCTCTGCTTGTTCTTGACGGCGAAGGCACTCTTGAATGTTGCGGCGAAACGCTTTCACTCATCAAGGGCGACAGCATCTTTATCCCTGCAAACGCAGGTGAATATAAGCTCGGCGGTAAGCTTGAAATTATTGAAACCCGCATCTGATTATTTGATTTTAAGGATTAACTATGGCAGTTGTCAGTATACAAAACTTAAAAGTTGATTTCGGCGGCAAGGTGCTGTTTGAAAACGTTTCGTTTGACGTCAATCCCGGTGAATTTGTTGGTCTCATCGGCGCAAACGGAACAGGCAAAACCACGCTTTTCAAGGTTATAACGGGCGAGGTTGAACCAACGGAAGGCGGCGCATTCATCTCAAAATTCGTCAAGGTCGGTTATCTTGAGCAGCACGCCTGCCACGGCTCTGTAAGAACGGTTTACGACGAAGCGTTGAGCGTTTTCGAGCCGCTTATGGCAATGGAGCGTGAAATGGAGGAGATTGCGGCGGCAATTGATTCACACCTCGGCAACCGGAACGAACTTATTGAAAGACAAAACAAGCTGCACGAAGAATTCCGGGACAAAGACGGTCTGACTTATCAAAGCCGCACCAGAGCCGCACTCATCGGTCTGGGCTTCAGCGAAAGCGATTTCTCTTTGACCTGCGACAAACTCAGCGGCGGTCAGCGTTCAAAGCTGAGTATGTGCAAGCTTCTTCTGAGCGGCTCCGACCTGCTTTTGCTTGACGAGCCGACAAACCACCTTGACATTGCGGGCACCGAGTGGCTTGAAAATTTTCTTCTCGGCTACAAAGGTACCGTCATTGTTATTTCGCACGACAGATATTTTCTTGATAAAATCACAAACAAAACGGTTGAAATTGCAAACAGGCGCTCGCACTGCACCAAGGGCAACTATTCAACCTATCTCAAGCTGAAAGAAGAGCGTCTTGAAACCGAGCGCCGTCAATATGAAAATCTTATGGCAGAAATAAAGCATATTGAAGGCATCATCGAGCAGCAACGCTCATTTGCAAGGGAAAGAAACTTTATCACTGCGGAAAGCAAACGCAAAATGCTTGAAAAAAAGAAAGCCGAGCTCGTTGAGCCTGAGCCGTCACTCGCCAAAATGCGAATGAAATTCAACCCCGAATGTGAAACGGGCAACGACGTGCTCGAAGTAAAATCCCTTGCAAAAGCATTCGGCACAAAAACACTTTTCCGCAACGCCGATATGTCGGTCTATAAAAATGACCGTGTATTTATTCTTGGCTCAAACGGCTGCGGCAAAACTACCTTACTGCGTATTCTTACCTGTCAGCAAAGCGCTGATGAAGGCAGCTATAATTTCGGAGCAAACGTCAAGGTCGGTTATTTTGACCAGAGCCTTGAAAGTCTGCGAGGCGGCAAAACCGTTATTGACGAAATCTGGGACGAACACCGCCTGTTTACGGAAACAAAGGTGCGCAGCTACCTTGCCCTTTTCCTTTTCAGAGGCGACGACGTTTTCAAAAACGTTGATAACCTGAGCGGCGGCGAAAAAGCAAAGCTCTGCCTACTCAAGCTTATGCTTTCGGGCGCAAACGTGCTCCTGCTTGACGAGCCGACGAACCACCTTGATATTCCGTCAAGAGAGGTTCTTGAAGCGGCTCTTGAGGATTTTGACGGCACGATTATCGCCGTTTCGCATGACAGATATTTTATCAACAAGCTCTCAACAAAAATTTACAGAATGAAAACCGACGGATTTGAAAAATTCGACGGAGACTATAACGATTACGCCCTGATTGCTCTCAACCAGGCGAAGGAAAAGCCTCAGAAAACCGAGGTCAAGGTTAATTCCTACAAGCTCCGCAAGGAGCGTGCAAGCGAAATCAACCGTCTCAGCGGTAAAATCAAAAGAGGCGAAGCCGAAATTGACCGCCTTGACGGCGAAATTTCGAGGCTGACGGCAGAGCTTTCGACCCCCGAGGTCTCTGCCGATTATCAGCAGGTTATCGAATACACAGAAAAAATCGAATCCCTCACTGCCGAACAGCTCACCCTTATGGAAGAGTGGGAACAGTGGAATGCAAGGCTCACCGAATTGAACGAATTGAACGAAGCGGAGGACTGATTATGACTCACGAGCAAATTTTTAATAACGCAAAATGGATTGAATGCAGCGGCAGCGATGCTCCTCTTTTCAGAAAAACTTTCACCGCCAAAAAGGGCGAAAAGGCTGAAATCACCATCTGCGGTCTCGGATTTTTCAAGTTTTTTATCAACGGCAAAAAGGTCAGCGAGGATTTGCTTGTGCCCAACGCTACCTGCTATGAATGGCGTGACCTGAGCAAGCTTGTTTATCCTCTTCACGATGAAATGTCTTTCCGCATCTACTGTATGAAATACGATATTTCCGATTACCTTGCTGACGGCGAAAACGTTATGACGGTTATTGTAGGTAACGGATATTATAATCAGGTCAGCCGCCACGCAGAGGGCGACGTCAAATTCGGCGATCCCAAGCTCTGCTACCGCATTGAAAAAGAAAGCGGCGCGGTTATCAGCGATGAAACAACACTTGCCCACAAGGGTTTTATAACGTTCAACAACCTTTATGACGGTGAAAAACACGATTATACGCTCTACCCTCACGGCTGTGAAAGCGTTGATTACAGCGGCGAAGGCTTTGCCGCAAGCACAGTTGTTGATGCTCCCGAGAGCGAATTTTATATTCAGTTTTCACCTGCAGACAAGGTTATACGCTCAATCAAACCCGCTCTGCTTAAAGATGAAGGCAGCAAAAAGCTCTATGACGTTGGCGAAAACATTACGGGTTATGCCGTTTTCAAGTGCAAGGAAACAGGCAGAAAATTTGTTGCAAATTACGCCGAAGAGTATTATGAAACCAGAAAATGGTTCGGCATTCAGTTTGAAGAAGGTTACCAGAGCGAGGAATTCATCGCCGACGGCACTGACCGTGAATACATTCCCCATTTCACCTGGCACGGCTTCCGCTATTTCAGAGTTGATGCGGATATCGAGGTCGTGAGAGTTGACGTTGTTCATTCCGACTGTCCCGTTACCTGCTCGTTTGAAAGCGATAACAAAAACCTCAACTGGCTTTTTGATGCTTACATAAGAACTCAGCTCGGCAATATGCACAGCGGCGTACCCTCTGACTGTCCCCACAGAGAGCGTCTGGGATACACGGGCGACGGTCAGCTTTGCGCAGAAACCGTTATGCTGATGCTTGACTGCCGTGAATTCTACCGAAAGTGGCTCTATGACATTGCCGACTGCCAGTGCAAAAACACGGGACATATCCAGCATACCGCACCCCTTATGGGCGGCGGCGGCGGTCCCTCCGGCTGGGGCGGCGCAATAGTTGAGGTGCCGATGCAGTTCTACAAAGCCTACGGCGATAAAGACCTGCTCAACGAGTTCTTCCCAAAAATGCTTCACTTCCTTGAATATCTTGAAAGCAGAAGCGAATTCGGCTTTGTCTGCCGTGAAGAACAGGACGGCTGGTGCCTCGGTGACTGGTGCACACCCGATATGATAAAGATTCCCGAAGCCTACGTCAACACCTGTCTTTACGTCAGGTTTATGCAGCAGGTTATTGAAGCAGGCGTTATCCTTGGCAGAGAAAGTGAAACCGCTCACCTGCCCGAAAGAATCGAAAAGGTCAAGCGTGCAATTGTTGCGGCATATTACAGCCCTGCGCAGGACACTTTCTGCGGCGATATTCAGGGCGCATCAAGCCTTGCTCTGCAGATTGGTATGGGCGACAAGAGGGTTGAAAAGAAAGTCTGCGACAAATACGAGCAGCTCGGCAGATATGACACGGGCATTATCGCAACAGAGGTTCTCACCCGTTGGCTGTTTGAAAACGGTCACGGTCAGCTTGCGTTCAACCTGATGGCAAGCAACGAGGACGTTTCGTTTGCATATATGGCAAAGAACGGCGCAACAACCATCTGGGAAAACTGGAACGGCAGAGATTCACGCAACCACCCGATGTTCGGTGCCGTTACAAAAAACATCTTCAAACATCTGCTCGGCATACGTCAGCCTGACGACAGCGTTGCTTTCAGAAAAGCAATCATCAACCCCGTTTTTGTTGACGGTATGAACCGCGCAAAAGGTCACGTCACAACAGAAAACGGCGTTATCCGTGTGGAATATACCAAGTCCTGCGGCAAAGCAAACGTAAAAGTTTTTGCTGACGAGAGAATTGACGCCACCTTTGTTTACGGCGATATGAACGTTCCGTTCAGAGGAGAAGCCGAGTTTACGGTTGAGATATAATATGCTTGAAATCAAACGTTTTGAAAGAAAATATTTTGAGGACGTGAGGCAGGTCTGCGTCAATACGGGCCCCGAGCAGGCAAAAACCGACCCCGACGAAAAAGAAAAACTGCTTGCCGTTTATTGCGATTATTATTGCGAGCAGGAGCCTGAGAACACATTTGTGCTCGTCGATGAAGCTGACACGGCTCAAGGGTATATTCTCTGCGCCGAAAACGCAAAAGCATATTGCAAAAGCTTTGCACCCTATATGCAGAAGCTGCGCAAATACGGAATCGGCAGCTGCGTGATTCCGTATGGAGAGCAAATTATTTATCGCTTTTTCTGCAAAAAATATCCTGCACATCTTCACATTGACATCAATCACGAATTCACGGGCAACGGCAACGGCACAAGGCTGATGCAAACGCTGCTTGAACACCTGAAAAATAAAGGTGTCAAGGGCGTTATGCTGATAGTCGGCGCTCACAACACCGCCGCTGTCAGATTTTACAAAAGAAACGGCTTTAAAATTCTCTGCTCAATCGGCGGAGGAACAGCCATGGCAAAGGAGCTTTAATATGCGTTACGGCGTTATCGGCACAGGCTGGATTGCAAAATCCTTTATCGACGGTGCAAGGGATGTCTGCGGCTCGGAGTTTGCCGCGGTTTATTCACGCACCGCCGAAAGCGGAAACAGATTTGCCGCCGAAAACAAAATAGAAAAAGTTTATACCAATATCAACGAGTTTGCAAGGGGCGACTTTGAAGCGGTTTATATCGCAAGTCCCAACCGCCTTCACTATGAGCAGTCAAAGCTGATGCTGCAAAGCGGCAAGCACGTTATCTGCGAAAAGCCGATAACCGTTGAACCCGAGGAGCTTGAAGAATTGCAGGCTCTTGCCGACGAAAAAGGACTTGTTTACGTTGAAGCAATAATGTATATGTTCAACCCTGCAAGGGATTTGCTCAAAGAAGCACTCAGCAAAATCGGCAAAATCACAAGCGCGCATTTTGATTTTTCGCAGCTTTCGTCAAAGTATCCTGCATATCAAAGGGGCGAACTGCCGAACATCTTCAACCCTGCCCTTGCAACAGGTTGTCTGATGGATCTGGGCATTTATTGCGTCTATCCCGCCCTTGATTTATTCGGTCTGCCCGAAAAAATAACCGCCTGCGCCCACTTTATGGAAAGCGGTGCAGACGGCAGCGGAACGGCAGGCTTGCTCTACCCTGACAAGTTAATCACCTTTACATACAGCAAGCTTGGACAGGACAGATTGGGTTCGCAGATTTTCGGCGACGAAGGCACAATAAAAATCGAATCAATCTCAAAGCTTATCAATATGGGCATAACCGCCAAAAACGGTGATATACAAGAGATTATCGGCGATGTACCCAAGGAGAAACTGATGGGATACGAAGCACTCGGATTTGAGCGTTTTATAGCCGACCCGAGCGATGAATATTACCAAGTGACAAGGCAAAGAACTTTACAGGTGTCACAGATTATGAAGAAAATCAGAGACATCTGCGGAATCAGATTCGGATAAAAAAATCAGCCCGACGAAGAAAATTCGTCGGGCAATTTTGTTCTGGTAGTGTGGCTTTGTCAATATTTGTCTGGCTGTATTTTTGCAACCC